>JAUNNU010000024.1 GCA_030537295.1 Bacteroidia bacterium | reverse complement strand
AGGGCGAGTACGAGTTCAAGCTGCCTTACAACCTCGAGCCGAAGAAGATCTACGAGCTTGTGTTGGGCATGGAGACGGCGACGTTGAACATCATCACCACGCCCGACAACGCGACGATTTACATTGACGGCGAGAAGGTGGGTGTGGGCCACGGCAGCAAGGCGGTGAGCATAGGCGCGGAGCATAAATACAAGGTTGAATGCGAAGACTATATTACGGAGGAGAACACGGTGACATTCACGCAGAATGAGAAGAAGGAGCTGAACATCGACCTCCGTCCCGACTTCGGATATGTAACTGTGAAAAGTAATCCTTCGGGTGCGGAAGTGTATATCGACGAGAAGAAAGTGGGAGTCACGCCGTACCAGGTGAAGAAGATAAAGCGCGGGCAGCATGTGGTGGAAGTCCGCAAGGAAGGTTACGAGCCGTTCGCCAATGTGGTGACGATAAAGGCGGGCGAGATGAACAACCAGTTTGAGAACGTTGTGCTTGAGGCGGTGAAGGTGCTTTACGGTAAGGTGTATGTGGTTTCGTCCCCGTCTGGGGCGGACATCACCATCGACAACGACTACAAGGGGAAGACCCCTATGACGATAGACAAGGTGCCTGTTGGTTCGCGCAACGTGACGCTCACTTACGGCGACTATGCGCCTGCCATGAAGACGGTGATGGTGGAGGACGGCAAGACGGCGAGCGTGAACGTGACGCTCACCAACGGCCGCAACATTGAAATCACCACCGACCGGCAGGGCGACCAGATTTACGCCGACGGCAACTATCTCGGCGTAAGCCCTCTGACCGCCACGCTTTCGTTCGGCAGCCACAACATTAAAGCCGTGAGGAATTCTACCGACCCTAATGACAATAAAGCCCCTAAAGCTGTTGAAAAAACCATAACCGTTGCGCAGACCGGCGGCGACAGCTCGGTGAGGTTAGCGTTTTCTGACAACAAGACCTTCACTGTGAACGGCGTTACGTTCGAGATGGTTGCCGTAAAGGGCGGCACGTTCACCATGGGGGCGACCTCGGAGCAGGGCGGCGACGCCGAAAGTGACGAGAAACCGACTCACAGCGTGACATTGAGCGACTACTACATCGGTAAGTTCGAGGTGACGCAGGAGCTATGGGAGGCCGTTATGGGTACTACGGTAAACCAGCAGAGGGATAAGGCAAACAGAGAATGGCCGTTGCGAGGTGAAGGCGGCGACTATCCGATGTACTATGTCAGCTGGGAAGAGTGTCAGGAGTTTGTCAGTAAGCTGAACCGTCTGACCGGGGCGAACTTCCGTCTTCCTACTGAGGCGGAGTGGGAGTACGCGGCGAGAGGAGGAAACAAGAGCAAGGGATACAAGTACAGCGGGAGCAACAGCATAGGCGATGTGGCGTGGTACGATGACAACAGCGGCAGCAAGACCCACCCTGTAGGCACGAAGTCGCCGAACGAGCTCGGGATATACGACATGAGCGGTAACGTGTATGAGTGGTGTCAGGACTGGTACGACAGCTACGGCAGCGGTTCGCAGACGAACCCACAGTGGCCGTCGTCTGGCTCTTACCGCGTGCACCGTGGTGGCGGTTGGGGCAACCTCGCGCGGCGCTGCCGCGTGTCTGATCGCGACTGCAGCACGCCCGACGACCGCCGCAGCAACCTCGGCTTCCGCCTCGCGGTCTCCCAGTAAACAGTCGGCTAATCCGTCCATCTTTTAAGCTGCGGAGCGTAGGCGGAAAACGTAGGGAGAAAAAAGTCGTTGTCCGGCTGTAGAGACGCGCCGCTGCGCGTCTGAATTAATGAGACGGGCGGCGGCCCGTCTGTACGGTGGTTACGCCGTGGGTTTGTTTTCCCTGTCCTGTCTTCCTCGCCCCACACTGCGCTGCGCTTCGTATGGGGTTAATAGGGTGGTGTGCCTCCGGCACACGGAGGACAGAGGTGGTCAAAAAAGGTTGTGCCCGTCTGTAGGGATGCCGTGGACAGTCTGAAAATTGTTGATAAATTCTTGTAAATTCCTTGCGATAATTTCATTTTCAGATGTAATTTTGCGACGGTTTTTTGTCTTTATACATTCTATAATTTATGGAACTTTTTAATGAAATCCTTTCGCTTGTGACCAAATCACAAAACATAAAAGATAAAAATGACGACTGGGTCATAATTGGAATAGTTGATAATGCTGAAGCTCAATTGATTGAGGAAAAAACCGGTCTCAATGTCGCAGGATTCAGCAGGATGATTGATGTCTCTGCAATAAGACATGCAAAAAAACGACATCCTAATCTTGAAGATGCCGATTTTTGTCTGATTCCCTTGATAGTCTCAACATACGACAAAATTGAGAAAGGCGATAACGAACTTTCAATTGTTTATACGAAATCATTTGAAAACACCTACTATTATGTGGAATATGTCAGAAGCGGCCGGAAAAGGCTTGCAATGAAGACATTTTACAAGACAAAAAACCGCGACGTGAATCGCGGCTTTTAAGTCTTTTAGTGCTGTCTGCTGCCGAAGCCGTGACGCTGTACGTCCGAAACGTGCTAAAACAACGTGCAAAGATACATCTTTTTTTTATTCGGGAATTATTTTTTGAATTTTTTTACGACTCAATAAAAAAATCATCGGAACGGAAAATTCGTACAATTCGTGTTATTCGTGGTGAAAACTATTCGTTCGATTCGTGGTGACAAAAAGAGTGCACCAAAACTTCACGTCTCGATGCACTCTATTAACTCTAATCTAATCTCTTAACCTGAAGATTACCAGGCGAAGAGCGGATATTCTGCCATGATGGCGTTGACTTTCTCTTTCACCATGTTGATCTTGGCGTCAGGTGCCGTCTTTGCGACAGGGTCGATTGCCGAGATGACATCGTCGATCATGTCAACGATCGGCTCCATCATATCTTCCTTCAAGCCACGTGTCGTGATGGCCGGCGTGCCGATGCGGAGACCTGATGTGAGGAACGGTGAACGGCTGTCGAACGGGACCATGTTCTTGTTGACGGTGATATCGGCGAGGACGAGCGTGTTCTCGACCATCTTACCTGTGATTTCCGGGAACTTGGTGCGCAAGTCGATGAGCATCAGGTGGTTGTCGGTGCCGCCGCTGATGATCTTATAGCCTCTCTCGTTGAATGCCTTTGCCATTGCAGCGGCGTTCTTCTTCACTTGGAGGATGTATTCGAAGTATTCGTCTGACAAAGCCTCGCCGAAAGCGACTGCCTTTGATGCGATGACGTGTTCGAGCGGGCCGCCCTGTACGCCTGGGAACACCGCGCTGTTGAGCAGTGCCGACATCATCTTCACTTCGCCCTTCGGTGTCGTGTAGCCCCATGGGTTCTCGAAGTCCTCGCGCATCATGATCATGCCGCCGCGTGGTCCGCGGAGTGTCTTGTGTGTCGTCGTCGTGACGATGTGGCAGTATTCGAGCGGGTCGTTGAGGATGCCGCGTGCGATGAGACCTGCCGGGTGGCTGATGTCGGCCATCAGGATGGCGCCGACGGAGTCAGCGGCCTTGCGCATACGTGCGTAGTCCCAGTCACGTGAATATGCCGAGGCACCGGCGATGATGAGTTTCGGCTTGTACTGCGCGACTTTCTTTTCCATGTCGCCGTAGTCAACCATGCCTGTCTCCGGGCTTACCTGATAAGCGACCGGGTTGTAGAGGAGACCTGATGAGTTGACCGGTGAACCGTGTGAGAGGTGTCCGCCGTGTGAGAGGTCGAGGCCCATGAAGGTGTCACCTGGTTTAAGGCAGGCGAGGAGCACCGCCATGTTGGCCTGTGCGCCCGAGTGAGGCTGCACGTTCACATATTTCGCCTGGAAGAGTTCGCCGGCGCGGTCGATGGCGATCTGCTCGGTCTGGTCAACGATCTGGCAACCACCGTAGTAACGCTTGCCAGGATAACCCTCAGCGTATTTGTTTGTCATCACCGAACCCATGGCCTTCAAGACTTGGTCGCTGACGAAATTTTCTGATGCGATAAGCTCAATACCGCCCATCTGACGCTTCTTTTCTTTGAGAATCAGATTGAAAACCTGTGTGTCTTTTTTCATTTTAAATTGTATTTAGTTGATATTTAATTACTTAAAATTTTTATTTGATTAAATTTCAAATTCCAAAATTATAAATTTTTCTTTAACAAAACACATTTTAATTTTTTTTAATTTTGCAAAAAAAATCATGACCCTTGACGAGATAAAATCGGTTGTCGCGCCGGAGCTTTCACGTTTCGATCGTTATTACAGGGATGCGCTGCATTCTGACAATTCGATGTTGGATAAAATCGGTGCTTACACGTTGAAACACAAGGGGAAACAGCTGCGTCCGCTGTTCGTTTTTCTTTCTGCGAAATGCTTTGGCGAGGTCAACGACAGCACTTATCGCGCCGCCACTTTCATTGAGCTGCTTCACTCCGCCACGCTCATTCACGACGATGTGGTCGATGACGCCTCCGAACGCCGCGGTTTCGCTTCGGTAAACGCTCTTTACAAAAACAAAATCGCTGTGCTTTCCGGCGACTATCTCCTCGCAAAAGGCATGATGATAGCTCTGCAAAACAAAGAGTATCAGATGCTTGACATGATTTCGGAGGCGGTGGCAAAAATCGGCGACGGCGAGATTTCGCAACTCAATAAAGCCAAGAAAATGGATATTTCCGAAGACGAATATTATCAAATCATCGAGAAGAAAACCGCCTCGCTCATCGCTTCGTGCTGTGCCATCGGGGCTGTCTCGACCAACGCCGACACGCAACAGGTCGAGGCGATGAAGCAATTCGGCACATACGCCGGAATCGCTTTCCAAATACGTGACGACATCTTTGATTATCAACCTGATAACATGTCGGGAAAAGGCTTCGGCAACGACATCAAGGAACATAAGATGACACTCCCGCTCATCCATCTCCTGAAAGAAAGTTCGCCGTTGGAAAGAGAAATAATCAAAGGAAAGATTCTTCTTTGCGGGAAAAAAACGAAAACCATAAAAAAGATTATCGCCTTGGCAAATGAGAAACACAGCCTCGAATACTGCATCGAAAAGATGAATGAATTTGTGGAAAAAGCTGAAAATCAATTAGATAAAATAGATGATTCTGAAGCGAAGACTGCCTTGAGGAACCTAATGTATTATTGTATAAACAGAAATAAATAAAAACTCGTGTAACTTGTGTCAATAAACTCGTGCAACTTGTGTTAAAAATTAAATATGAAAAAACTCTTTTTACTCCTCGCAATCAGCGTGATATTTGTTGCAAATGCAACTTCCCAGTCGTTCTACGGCGGCATCGCGCTTGGCGCAGTCACCTCGCAGGTTGACGGCGACGGCAACAACGGATTCCATAAATTCGGTTTCACCGGCGGCGGTTTCGTCGGACTTGAACTCAACGATATTTTTGATGTTCAACTGGAAATCAAATACATACAAAAAGGTTCAAAGTCGGCTGCCGATGAATATCCGTCTTTCAAAATCCGACTTGACTACGTTGAGATGCCTTTGGTTGCATCTGCGAATCTTGGTTTCATAAAAGTCAACGGAAGGAAAATCGACTGGATAACATTCGAACTCGGGTTAAGTCTCGATGCGCTTGTCTATTCCAACAATACGTTCAACGCCGCTAACGAGGCGACCGACATGTGGCGACCGCTGTGCCTCAACGGAATCCTCGGCATGAAGTTCAGGCTGATGCCGAAACTCGAACTCGGCTTCCGCGTAATCACTTCAGTGACATCGGCTTACAAAGGCAACTTCAATGAAGGAACGGTGCGCTTCGGACAAAAAGGCGCATTCAACGATGTCCTCGAATTGGTTCTTTATTACAGATTTAAATGATTTGAAAATGACACATATTAATAAGGTGTATAAATTCGGCGGCGCATCTGTGAAAGACGCTGATGCCGTCAGGAATCTTCTGCATATCCTTGAAAATGAAGACTGCAGCGATTTGCTGCTTGTCGTCTCCGCCATGGGAAAGACGACAAACGCAATCGAGAAGGCTTTGAAAGACTTCCGCGAAAACGACGGCCATCTTGAAATCAATGCGCTCGAAAGCCTGATGGATTATCATGAGAAGATAATGCTCGATTTGTTTGATGGCAACTCGCAACATCCTGTGTTTGAAAGCGTTGCGAATCTGTTTTTGGATTTGTATGACAATCTTCAGGCGACTGGCTACGACTACGATTATCAATACGATCAGACTGTCAGTTTCGGCGAGATGCTCTCCACAACGATTATTTCGGCGTTTCTGAATGACAACGGAATAAAAAACCGTCTTTTGGACGCACGTGAATATATCATCACCGACCACAACTTCCGTTCGGCGAATGTCGATTTCGATGAGAGCCGGTTGCGTGTTGAGAAACTCAATGAGAATCACGATGGTACGATGCTGATAACGCAGGGCTTCATCGCCGCATCCACGAAGCCGGAGGTGACAACGACCTTGGGACGCGAAGGCTCCGACTATACCGCGGCAATCTTTGCCAACTTGTTGGATGTCAAGGAGATGTCGGTGTGGAAAGACGTTGACGGCGTGCGCAACGCCGACCCGAAACGTTTCCCGAAGACTGAAAAAATAGAACATCTTACATATTCCGAGGCGACGGAACTGACGTTCTACGGCGCCACGGTGCTTCATCCGAAAACGATGAAACCGCTGCAAAACAAGAACATACCGTTGAAGGTGCGCTGCTTCCTCGATTCCAAACTCGAACCAACAGTCATCGACGGAAGCGAGGAGTTCATCAATTACGTTCCTTCGTTCATCGTCAAAGACAATCAGGTGCTTGTGACAATCCGGCCGCGCGACTATTCGTTCATGAATGAGCAGAACCTCGGTGTCCTTTTCGGTATGCTGAACGAGCTGAACATCCACGCCAACATGATTCAGACTTCGGCCTTGAACCTCTCGATTTGTTTTGACGAAAACGCACACAAACTCAACGCACTCATCGCTTCTGTTGAACAGTCGTTTGAAGTCAGATATAACGCCGGATTGCAGCTTTTTACAGTTCGTCATTACAAGGAAGATATTGAGAATGAGTTTATTAAAGAAAAGAAAGTCTTTGTCGAGCAACGGAGCAGAAGCACTGTTCAGATTGTTTTGGGATAAAAGAATTTTTTTGTATTTTTGCAACCTAAATTTTAAAATTATGTCGTGTTTCATTGTACCTTTGGCTCAGGCTGTCGCCACGACACTCAGCCGGAAAATGTCTGAAAAGAATAACAAGAACTCACAAAGCGTTTGGATTCAACAGCTTCCCAAGTTGGAGCTGATGCTTTGGGGTGGTGCTGCGATGCTCATCGTTGACCACATCCTGTCTGGCGAGGTCACGTGGCAATATCCGTTTTTCACTGCTTTGACCGAGGTTGGCGGCGTTCAGACAATGTTGCAGGAGATGCTTACCGTTGGAGTGCCGATGTCGTTGATTGTCACCGCTTTGTGGGCGGGATATGTTGTGATGAAACGGCGTTTGGCCTGATTCAAGTATTTTTATTTCACGTTTTCGTTCACTCTCCCGAATTTCTTTCTTGTAAGAACTATGAACGTGACGAGTCCGGCTACGTGGACGGCTGCTATCATCCAGAAGATGGCGTTGTAGCCGCAGTATTCGGCGATGACGCCTCCGAGCAGCACGCCGAGTCCGATGCCGAGGTCCCACGATGTCAGGATGGTGCTGTTGGCGGTGCCGCGCTCGTCGTGGCGGGCGATGGCGATGATCATGTTCTGGAACGCCGGCCAGATGTGTCCGTTGCCGAGGCCTATAAGTGCGGCGGCGATGTAATAGCCTGTCATTGAAGGATATGCGACGAAAGTTGTGTAACCGAGTGTCGATAAGATGATGCCTTCCAAGGCGTTGTGTGTCAGTTTGCCTTCACGCAGCGTCTTGTTCCCCCATAGACGTGAGAGAATCAGTCCGGCCGACAGAATCATGAAGAAAGTGCCGGTGCCGGAAGTTATGCCGAGGCGTTCCTTGCTGTAGATTGCGAGGTAGTTGCTCATCACGCCCCAGCAGAATCCGAAGAAACATAAGTTGAGTGCGAGGAACCATCCGCGGAGCAGGAAGAACCTGTCTAACGAGAGTTTGCGGTTTTTCTTCTCGATGGGTCTTGGTGTCACTTCCAGCATCGCCGCGCTGATGAGGCCAAGGCCGGCGACGATGAACGCGAGCCAGAAAAGCACGTCGAAGTCATTGACATAGTGATAGATGAAGATCGCGACTGTCGGGGCGATGGCGGAGGCGAGGTTGTTGCTGATGCCGTAGAAGCCGATGCCCTCGTTGCGCCGCGACGACGGCAGGACGTCAATCGCCATCGTGGAGTTCGCCACGGTGCAGGCCCCGAACGGGCCGCCGTGCAGGGTCCGTATCACAGCGAAAAGCGTCAGGCTGCCGGCCGCGAGGTAGCTCCCGAAAAACAGGAAACACACGAAAAGACATATAAGCAGGACTTTCTTCCGAGGGAAGCTGTCAACGAGGAACCCGCTGAACGGACGCATCAGGATGGCGATCAGAGTGTAACCCGAAAGCACAAGGCCAATCATGTCTTTCGTGGCGTTGAACGTCTCGCTGAGGTAAAGAGGCAGCAGCGGCGTCAAAAGGTAAAACGCGAAAAACAAGGTGAAGTTCGTCGCCATCACCTTGATATAGTTCGAGTTCCAGAGTTTCTCCTTCGGGGCGGATTCTGATGTTTTCACTTTGTATCCATTTAAAACGCCGCAAAATTACAAAAAAAACATGTCGGTTGAATTTGTTTTTTCGAGGCATTGCACCTTCGCCATGATTTCATAAATGGTTTTCTCATGGATTTCTGACGTGAAGAAGATTTTTTGTTTTTTGGTTTCAAGCGCAAAACCGTCATATTTTGTACAGAAAATAATAAAAAACATTATTTACTGTACAAAATTTTACTATTTTTGCAGCATGAAAAATATATTGACAATATTAAGAAATGTTCCGGTGACGACTTCTGTGATTTCTTCGCTTTATCCTAATATAATCGGTAAGAACCAGAAGATTGAAAATCTGGAGAAGACGGGAGAGATCATACGTCTCAAAAGGGGCTTGTATGTCGTTTCGCCGGAGGTTTCAGATACTCTTGTTTCTACAGAACTTGTTGCAAATCAATTATATACGCCATCGTACATCTCGATGTCATCGGCATTGAGATATTATGGGTTGATACCGGAAGCTGTCTATACGACACAGTCGATGACAATAAAGCATTCGCGCAGTTTTGAAACGCCGGTTGGTTTTTTTGATTACACTCATATATCACGGGAGTCGTTTCAAATTGGGTTGACGTACATCAATAATGGCAGGTTTTCGTTTGTCATCGCCTTGCCGGAAAAGGCTCTTTGTGATTTGGTCGCCAATTCGCCAAATGTGAATTTGCGTTTTTTTACAGATGTCGAGCAATATCTTGAAGAAGACATCAGGTTTGACATGGATGAATTTTTGAAAATGAACCCGTTGGTTTTCATGCAATACATTGAAGTCGGGAAGAAATCTAACTCAATAAAAACTGTTTTAAAATATTTAGAGTATGAACGAAATCTATCAAAAAATGCTCTCCGAGTATGACATCACATCGGAGGCGCAAAAGCGTAATGCAACATTTGAAGTCAATCAGCAGATAATACTTGCCGGACTTTATCACGGCGGTTTCTTCGATGTGGCGGCTTTTTACGGTGGGACGTGCCTGAGGATTTTCCATGGCTTGCAAAGGTTCAGTGAGGACATGGATTTCTCCTTGTTGTGTCCTGACGATAATTTTGATTTCACAAAATATTTCCAGCCGATAATTGACGAATTCGCTATTGTCGGCAGGACTGTTGAGATAAAAAAGAAGGACAAAAGGACTTTCGGCAGAGTGGAATCAGCATTTTTGAAAGATAACACTGATGTGTATGACCTGACATTTCAGACGGAAAAGTCCGTGAAAATCAAGATAGAGGTTGATACTCAACCGCCTATGAGGTTCGATACGGAACAAAAACTCCTTCTCGTGCCGGAATCTTTCATGACGAGGTGTTTCACGCTTCCTTGTTTATATGCCGGAAAGATGCATGCGCTCGTTTACCGTCAGTGGCAAAACCGCGTGAAAGGTCGCGATTGGTACGATTTTGAATATTACGTCAGATGTAATATTCCATTGGATTTTAATCATTTGCAAGAAAGAATACGGCAGTTCGACGGTGTGGAGATAAGCAAGGATGAATTTATGACGATACTTCGGGAGAAACTTTCAAAAACCGACATCGACATGGTAAAAAAAGATGTTTCTGGTTTCGTGAAAAACCACCGCGACCTTGAAATCTGGTCAAACGACTACTTCCTGATGCTCGCCGACAGGATAATATTTGTGTAAGCAGTTGAAAAACAACGGAGCAAGGCCGTCCTGCGATTACCTTGCTCCGTTAAATATTACCAGTTAAGAATCTTTTTGAAATCGTAATCCTCTGGATTCTCGACATATTTCTTCGCTGCTTCGTAGTCGTCGGGGGTGATGTATTGCAGGCATTCGCTGAATACGAGCCGTGCCTTGCCGCCTTTCATGTTGACGAGACGCGGTTTCACCTTGCCGTTTTCGTCTTCCACGTCTTTGAGATACAACGGTGCGATTTCGCCGACTTGGTTAGCCGTCACCATTGCGCCGGTCACGCCCTGGTCGTAGAGTTTCTTCACGCCGTAGCCGAGGATGGAGCAGTAATAAAGGTCGAAGGCGCACGGATCGACGCAGCGTATCTCGTAACCGATCTCCACAGGGCGGCTCTTGATGCTTATGTTGAGCTTCTTCAGTTTCTCCTGCAGCAACATGTTGAAGATGTGGGCCTTACTTACATTACCAAGCTCCGGATGACCGTGTTCGTCGTATGTGAAGTTGACGCCTGAATTTTTGATTTCTTCATCTGTCATGAAATGGAACACGCCTTCGCTGATGATGACGACGCCGTAGCTGACGCCGATCATCTTGCGTTTTATCATCGCGCTGATGGTGAGGTTGAGGATTTTGTCGAAGGTCACTTCCGTGTTGTAGAACATCTCCGGGATGATGATCATCGGGTAATGACATGCCGCGCCCATCGCGAAAGCGAGGTGTCCGGCTTCGCGTCCCATCGCGGAGACGACGAACCAGTTGCCGCTCGTGCGTGCGTCTTCATACACCGTCTGCGAAATCTTCACGCCGGCTTCCTTGGCGGAATAATATCCGAAGGTAGGACTTCCTTCAGGAAGCGGGAGGTCGTTGTCGATGGTCTTCGGGACGTGAATGTTCTGGACTTCCACGTTGTTGGCTCTCAAGAACTTGGAGATGCGGTTGGCGGTCGAAGCAGTGTCGTCGCCGCCGATTGTCACGAGAAGGTTGACATCGTTTTTCACGAAGAAATCCACGTTGAACTCTTCGTCTTTCGGTTTGTAACGGCTCATCTGCAAGGCCGAACCGCCCATTTTCATGATCTGGTCGGCATAAAGGAAGTCGATGTCGATGGTTTTAGGATTCGGCTTGAACAGGTTTTTGTACCCTTCGTGAAGGCCGATGACCCTGTAGTTGTCTTTCAGAAACGTCTTGGCGACAGTGCTTATTACAGTGTTGATTCCTGGTGCCGGGCCGCCTCCGGCAAGTATTACGATTGATCTCATTTTAATGATTTTGTTAAACGTGCAAAAGTAAAAAATAATTTTTATCGGCGGCATGTTTTTTTGAAAAAATAGTTTGTATATAAATAATAATAATTGGTGTCCCTGTCAAAAATTTTGTTACTTTTGCAGTTTAAATTTTAAGTTGAAAAAATACAGATGTATAGTTATATATCCGGGACTGTCGTTGAGAAGAATCCTGCCTTTGTTGTAATTGATAATCAAGGGATTGGGTACTTAATCAATATAACATTGAATACCTTTACGGCCATTGGCGAGAAGGAGAAGGTGAAACTTTTTGTGCATCTTGCGATACGTGAGGACGCACATGTGATGTATGGTTTTTACACCGAACAGGAGCGTTCGCTATTTCTTCAGCTCATCACCGTGTCGGGAGTCGGGTGCAACACGGCGCGCCTGATACTGTCGTCGATGACGGTGAAGGAGGCCGTTGACGCCATCGCCACGAACAACATCAAGATGATACAGTCGGTGAAAGGCATAGGTGCGAAGACAGCCCAGCGCATCGTCGTTGACCTTCACGACAAGGTCGGGAAGATGGATGTGGCAGCCGCCGAAAATTCATCGGCCGGATACAATACATTGAAAGAGGAAGCGTTATCTGCATTAATGGTTTTAGGTTTCAGTAAATTGAATATCGAAAAAACATTGGACAAGCTCCTCAAACAGATGGCGAGTCCTTCTGTGGAAGATCTTATAAAAGAAGCGTTGAGATTGTTGTGATTTTTAATTAGGAGTATGATTTTGAACAAGTTGAAATATTATATTGCGGCCATGTTGCTGTGTGTGAGCGTCCTCGCACAGGCTCAGATGGCCGATACCGCAAGTGTTGCCAGACCGGGTGAGTTGGTTTACCCGATACCTCATGATAACGGCAACCCATTTGAACAAGGAAACCAGTCGGGGCTTTATTTCCAGGACCCGCCGAACATCACGCGCAGCATCGAATACGACCCGGTGACTGGACAGTATGTCTTCGTGAACAAGATCGGCGACTTCACCTACCGCGACCCTTACACGATGACGCAGGAACAATATTTGGAGTATTACCGCGACAAGGCAATCAAAGACTACTGGAAGGAACGCCGTGACTCCTCGACCGGAAGCAGCAACGGCAACCAGCTGATTCCGACGATGTACGTGGGCGGCAAGGTCTTTGACAAGATTTTCGGCAGCAACACCATCGACATCAAGCTGCAAGGCTCCGCCGACGTTACGTTTGGACTCAAAAAACAGAGACGTAGGGACCCGTCACTCACGACGGCGCAGCAGAACACTACGAACTTCGACTTTGACATGCACATGCAGATCAGCGCGGCGGCGAAGATCGGTGAGAAAATCAACTTCAAATTGAACTATAACACTGAGACTCAATTCAGTTTCGAGAACAAGTTCACGTTGAAATACGAAGGCGACGAGGATGACATCATCCAGCTCATCGAAGCCGGTGACGTAAGCATGCCGCTGCGCAGCTCGTTGATAACCGGCACGCAGTCGCTTTTCGGTTTCAAGACGAAGCTGAAATTCGGCAAGACGACCGTCACGGCCATCGCCTCATATCAGGAGAGCGAGACACAGAACATCGCCGTCAACGGTGGCGCGATGAAACAGGAATACGAAATCGAATGCGTCGATTACGAAGAAAACAAACACTTCTTCCTCAGCCAATATTTCCGCGACCACTACGAAGAAGCACTCGCAAACCTCCCGACAGTCACGTCAAGCATCAACATCACGAAACTCGAAGTCTGGGTCACAAATACAAGCTCGACCTACGACAACAACCGTAACATCATCGCTTTCACCGACTTGGGTGAATATAAGAATGAGTGGATTTACAATCACGGCAAGGTCAGCAGCAATCTGTCATATAACATGGAGTTCCCTGACAATTACGCCAACGACCTCGTCATGAACATGGATACCGTCCAAATCAGGGATTTGAACACGGTGACATCATATCTTACCTCGAAAGGTTACACTTCGGGCCTTGATTTCGAGAAGATCCAGAAGGCGAGGAAACTGTCGGCATCGGAATATTCCTATAACCCGAAACTGGGTTTCATCACATTGAATATCACGCTCAACAGCAATCAGTCGCTCGCCGTCGCATATCAATATACTGTCATCGGCCAGGAAGGTGTCTTCCAGGTCGGTGAGTTTTCCGATCAAGGCATAACCGAACCTAAGATGTTGGTCGCCAAGCTGTTGAAGGCCACGACCATCAACACGAGGATGCCTATGTGGGACCTTATGATGAAGAACGTCTATAACATGAGGGCTTATCAGATCGGCGCCAGCAACTTCGTGATGAACATCCTTTATCTCGGAAACAGCAACGGTGTCTCGACAGGTTATTTCGCCGACGCCAAAGACGATTTGAAAGGCAAGTCGCTCTTGAACCTGATGGGCATGGACCGTTTGAACAACCAGAACAACCCTGTTGATGGCGGTGACGGAATGTTCGACTTCATCAACGGAGCCACGACAACCGGCGGTACCATCAACGCGGCGACGGGACGAATCTACTTCACTGTCCTGGAACCTTTCGGCGGCAGAATCAGGGAGATCTTCGCCGACGACCCGGTGCTTGCCGAGAAATACGCCTTCGACTCACTTTACAGAACTACAAAAGTGATGGCGAAACAGTACGCCGAAAAGAACAAGTTCCGCATGGAAGGTTCTTACACCTCTTCGTCGGGTGCCGAAATCAACCTCAACGCTCTTAACGTGGAGCCGGGTTCGGTGACTGTCACCGCAGGCGGAATGCCGCTGGTGGAGAACGTCGATTACACCGTTGACTACACCCTCGGCCGTGTCACGATTCTCAACGAGGCTCTGCTCAACTCCGGTGCCACAATCAACGTGTCTTTGGAAAACAACACCTCGCTTTCGACGATGCGCAAGAATTACTTGGGCGCACGTGTGGAACATGAATTCGACCCGAATTTCATCGTCGGAGGTACGATACTTCACCTCTCGGAAAGGTCATACACTACAAAGGTCAACTACAGCGATGAACCGATCTCCAATACGATTTACGGCTTCGATGTCAATTATCAGACTGAATCACAATGGCTTACAGACGTGCTTGACAAACTGCCGCTTTATGAGACAAGCACAAAGTCGAGAATCACGCTCTACGGCGAGTTCGCACAGTTCATACAAGGCATAAACAAAAATGCCGGCCAGAACGTGGGGACGTCGTATATTGATGACTTTGAAGGTGCGAAGTCAACCATTGACCTGCGCCAGTGGCATTACTGGCATCTCGCCAGCACGCCGCAGCATCAGTCGGCACTTTTCCCTGAAGGCGACATCATTGGTCTTGAGAACGGATTCAACCGAGCCAGACTTTCGTGGTATATCATCGACCAGTCGGTGTTCTACGACAGATACGGGACGTTGCTGCCGAAGAATATCACCAACGACGAACTTTCCGACAACCGCGTGCGTCAGGTGCTTCTCACCGAAATCTATCCGAACCGCGATATTGAGTCTGGAACGGCTACCAATATGTCGGTGCTCAACCTCGCTTATTATCCGAAGGAACGTGGCGCGTATAACTTTGATACAGAAAATGTTAATGAAGACGGCACTTTCAGCAACCCGGAAGACAGATGGGGCGGTATGATGCGTGCCATCGAGTCGTCGGACTTCAACTCGACAAATGTCGAATACATTGAGTTCTGGATGATGGATCCGTATTACGACACCATGGATCAGACCAACACAGGTCGCCTGTATTTCAACTTGGGTGATGTCTCTGAAGACATTTTGAGAGACGGACGCAAGTCGTATGAGAACGGTTTCCCGACAACGTCGGAGGTCGTCAATGTTGACACCACGATTTGGGGTCGTGTGCCGTCGTTGCAGGCTCTCGTGGAGTCGTTCGACAACAACCCCGATTCACGTCAGTATCAGGATGTCGGTTATGACGGCCTCTCTGATTCCGATGAGCGTTCGTTCCATGCCGGTTTCCTCGCCAAGATGCAGCAGAAGCTGAATCCGGAGGCGTTTGCAAAACTGAATGAAGACCCATCGTCTGATGACTATCATTATTTCAGAGGTGATGACTATGACAATGCGAATGCGGGAATCCTTGAACGTTACAAGAAATACAACGGCAATGAAGGCAACTCGCCTTCGGAGACGCAGACTTCCGGCAGCTACACCACCAATAACAGCACGCTGCCTGATGTGGAGGATATTAATAAGGATAACACTTTGAGTGAATCTGAAAACTATTACCAATACGTCATCGACCTCGACCCGGCGAAGATGACGATGACCGGGCAGAACCGCATCGCCGACATCCAGGAAGTGAATGTGCGCACCGTCAACGGCGAGACGAAGAGGGTGAAATGGTATCAGTTCCGCATCCCGATCAGGGAGCCTGACAAGGTGATCGGTAACATAGAAGGCTTCAACTCAATCAGATTCATGAGGATGTTCCTCAAAGGGTTCAAGAATGACATCGTGTTGCGTTTCGCGACTCTCGACCTTGTGCGCGGCGAATGGCGCACTTACACCAACGCCATCATGGCGCCCGGCGAATACCAGCCCGGCGACCAGTCGAACCACACCGTGTTTGAGATGTCGGCGGTGAACATCGAGGAGAACAGCAGCCGCACCCCGGTGCCTTACTGCATCCCGCCAGGAGTGCAGCAGGAGGTTTACACCGGCTTGACGACCACGGTGAAACAAAACGAACAGGCACTTCAGATGTCGGTGAAGAACCTCGTTGACGGTGATGCGCGAGCCGTCTATAAGACCACCGAGTTCGACTTCAGATATTATAAGAAACTGAAGATGTTCGTACATGCCGAGAGCATGAACTTCAGCGAAGACGTGAAAGACTACGAGGTCTCGGCTTTCATCAGGTTCGGCTCCGACCTGACCGACAACTACTACGAATACGAGGTGCCGCTGAAGATAACGCCTTGGGGCGTGTCGGTCACCGATGAGTATGGGATATGGCCTGAAGAAAACAACTTCGAGATTGTCTTCGATGAGATAATAAAGGTGAAGGTGAACAGAAACGACGCCATCGCCAACGGCAACAAGGAAGTGAAGATAAACAGGCTTTACACCGAGATGGACGGGAAGAACTACGTGAAAGTGTTGGGCAATCCGACCATCAGCGAAGTGCGTTCCATGATGATAGGTATCAGGAATCCGAAACGTGACGGCGAAGTCGCCGAAGACAAGAGCGTCATATTGTGGATCAATGAGTTGAGGATGACCGACCTTAACAACAATGGCGGTGTCGCTGCCACAGGACGTGCGGAGGTGCAGCTCGCTGACCTCGGACGCGTGACGGTGGCGGGGACATACCAGTCGGCCGGATACGGTTCCCTTGAGACAAAGGTCACACAGAACCAGATGCAGTCGTCGGGATATTACAATGTCTCGGCCGACATCGACCTCGGTAAGTTCATGGCTCCGCAGAAGTCGGGGATGTCAGTGCCGGTGCATTTCGACAAGAACCAGACGACACTCACGCCTGAATACAACGCCCTCGACCCGGACGTGAAACTCAAGACGGCTCTGAACAACCTCGACAGGGACGGCAAAGACTCCCTCAACGCAATGGTCCGTGACGTGACATCGCAGACCAACTTCAATGTCAATAACTTGAAAAAGAACCGCGTCGGCAACAAGAAACCGCATTTCTGGGATGTCGAGAACCTGAACGCATCGTATGCATATACCAATCAGGAACACACCACACCTGACTATGAAAACAACTCGCAGACAACACACCGCGGCGGACTTGGCTACGCATATACCACCAACTCGAAACCGTGGGAGCCTTTCGCAAAAGTTAAATGGCTGCAGTCAAAACACTTAGCTCTAATCAAGGATTTCAACTTGTATTACATGCCTAAGAGTTTCAGCTTCAATACTGAAATGTTCAGGTCGTTCCAGGAACAGAAGATGCGCAACAAGTCATCGGGTTTGTTGATTATCAGGCCGACGATTGCCAAAGACTGGGATTGGTCGCGTAACTACGACTTCCGCTGGGACATCTCGAAGAGCCTGAATTTCACATATCACGCCACGGCTAACGCATACATCTACGAACCCGCCGGAAATCCAGAAAAGGACAGCGAAGAGTGGAGGCTGAACCGCGACACCATCAACAGAGAACTCGCCAAACTCGGCTCAATGGACAATTACGTCCAGAATTTAAAGGTGAGTTACAACATCCCTGTCAACAAGCTGCCTTTCTGCGACTGGCTCGGCTCCACGTTCAATTACGCCGGCAACTATCGTTGGACGGCCAACTCACACGCCTTGCAGAAACGTCTCGGCAACACTATTCAGAATGACAACAGCGTCCAGCTTTCAGCAAACGCCGACCTGTCGAAACTCTACAACAAGATACCTTATTTAAAAAAGGTGCTTTCGCCGAAGCGTACCAATAATAGAAATTCAAAGCCGAAAAAGGATGATGAGAAGCCAAAGAACGACACCGTCGTCAAGAAAGAAAGGCCGAATACGGGGAAGGCTATCGGTGACGCCGCGCTTCATATCGTCTGCATGGTCAAAAAGGTGACGTTCAGCTATTCGCAAAGTGCAGGTACTACGCTGCCGGGCTTCATGCAGTCGCCTGATTTCTTCGGGATGACATCGGGCTCGCAGGCTCCGGGATTCGCCTTCATCGCAGGACAGAACGGCGACATCATGAACAGGTCAATCGCCAACGGCTGGCTCAGCACCGACTCAACGTTCAACTCGCCGTATTCGGAGAAGAAGAGCGACCAATATAATTATAAGGTGCAACTCGAACCTTACACCGACATCAAAATCGAGGTGACAGGTAACAGGACTTACGCCGAGAACTTCCAGGAGTATTTCCGCGCTGACATGGCCGGACAGTTCCAGTTCTACACCCCGACCAACACCGGCAACTACAGCATCTCGTATCTGATGGCCTCGACATCGTTCTCAAACGGAAACGCTTTGTTCGACAATATGTTGGCGAATCGTCAGGACGTGGCGTTGCGTCTCGCCGAAAACAACCCGAAATGGGTGGAGATGGGCAAGCCGATGGTTTATGACAGCATCGGACACGGATATTTCCCGTTGGGATACGGCTCGACATCGCAGGAGGTGCTGACGTATTCTTTCCTCGGCGCATATTCCGGCGAAAACGGCTCGAAGGTGTCGCTTGAACTTTTCAGAAAGTTCGCGCTGCCGAACTGGACGCTGAACTTCACGGGCCTCACGAAAATCCCCGCAATCAAGAAAGTGTTCAAGACCGTGAATATCTCACATTCATACAAGTCAACGTATAACATCTCGACATGGGGGTCGAATGTCAATTACGATGCTAACAACTCGATGTCGTTGTTTGAAGGCACCAACATCAGGATTCCGCAGTACGACATGTCGCAGATCACCTTGACAGAGCAATACGCCCCGCTCATCGGAGTCACGATGGCGTTGAATAACAGCTTCGCCCCGAAATTTGAATACAAGAAGTCGAGGACGCTCACATTGTCGTACAGCAACAACCAGGTGACTGAGGTCGAAGGACGTGAAATTGTCATCGGATGCGGATACACATTCAAGGACTTGGGCTTCACGATAGCGGCCTTGGACGGCGCCTCCACCAGGAAAGTCAAGAACGACCTCACGTTGAAACTCGATCTCGGCTTCAGAAGAGACAAGACTACCTTGCGCAGCATAGATGAGAACTACAGCCAGATTTCTTCAGGCCAGAACAAGGTAAACGTCTATCTGACAGCTGATTACAATTTCAGTCAGAGACTGTCGGCGCAGGCGTTCTTCAAGTACGACATGTCTGATCCTTTCATAGCCAATTCCTACAAGACGACCAACGTCTATGCGGGCGTTACCATGAGGTTCAGCTTGACGCAATAAAAATATTTTTAAATATTTGAAAATGATAAGATAAAAGTTGTAATTTTGCAGCACGAAAAAAATAAATTTTTATAAAAAATATGAATACTCCATCAAATTTAAAGTACACAAAGGATCACGAATGGATCCGTTTGGAAGGTGAAACAGCATACGTCGGTATCACAGACTATGCACAGCATGAATTAGGTGACATCGTTTTCGTTGACGTTGATACAGTTGACGAAACACTCGAAGCTGAAGAGACATTCGGCACAGTTGAGGCTGTCAAGACATCATCAGAACTTTTCCTGCCGGTCGCAGGTAAGGTCGTTGAGTTCAACGAGGCACTTGCCGACGCTCCTGAATTGGTCAACAAAGACCCATACGGCGAAGGCTGGATGATTAAAATCGAAGTCAACGACGCAGCTGACGTTGAAGGCCTGCTCGACGCTGAAGCCTACAAAGCTCTCATCGGCTAATCCTTGATGCGCCTTACAAGAAATATCTACCCCGGCTTGATTTGCGGTGTCATAATACTGATACTGACAACACTGCCGGGGTCTTGTTTTCCAACGGTTAAGACATTTTGGCAATGGCTCGGTCCCGACAAAATTGTTCACCTTATAATGTTCGGGTCGCTGTCGTTTCTGATACCTTTCGGATACAGGGAGAAATATTGCCGGGATGCAAAGTCGTTTGGGAACAGGTTGCTGTGGCTGTCGTTTCTGCTGTCAACGGCATACGGAGGAGCGACGGAATTGCTGCAAAAGATACCGATATTGCGCAGAAGCGGTAATGTCTATGACTTTCTTGCAGACGTAATTGGTTGTTTATTAGGAGTTTTCATTTTTAAAATGATTTATAAAAAAAAGTTGAAAAAATTGGCTTGTGATTAAATAAAATTTGCTATCTTCGCAGCGTTTTTATAACAGAATAAAAATTAAAAAATATGGAAATAAAGAAATCACCTAAAGCGGATCTGGACGGCAAGAAGTTGACGTTCACCCTTGTCGGATTAGTAGTTTCACTGTTTATCGTCTGGCGTGTATTTGAATACAAGAGCTATGACAAACAAGTGGCCGAAATTTTTGAAAGAACAACAGAAGTCATTGAGGAAGAAATGGTTGAAATCACAAAACAGGAACAGCCAAAACCTCAGACTGAGGCTCCAAAACCTCAGGTGACGAAGATTGAAATCGTTGAAGACGATGTGGAAGTTGAAGACGACCTCGATCTTAACGCTGAAGTCTCACAGGACGAAGTCATCGAAGAATACACCTATGAGGCTCCTGCAATGGAAGATGAAGAAATCGTTGAAGCTGAAATCTTCAAGGTAGTGGAGGAAATGCCTGAATTCCCTGGCGGTACCGCAAAACTCCTTGAATACATCGGTAAGAACGTCAAATACCCGATGATGGCTCGTGAAAGCGACATCCAAGGCAAGGTTTTCGTTCAGTTCGTTGTTGAGCCTGACGGCTCAATCTCAAAAGTTCAGGTGCTCCGTGGTATCGGCGGCGGCTGCGACGAAGAAGCTATGCGCGTTGTCCAGTCAATGCCTAAGTGGAAACCCGGCAAGCAGCGTGGCGCACCGGTCCGCGTCCAGTACATGGTGCCTATCGTTTTCAAACTTCAGTAAGATTTGATGCGGAAAAAATATGAAAGAGACATGCACAATGTCTCTTTTTTTTGCTATTTTTGCAACGTTTTATTAACGCTTGTAATTTGTTGATTACGTGGAAAAAAGGAATAAATACAGCTTCAGACTTTTCGGAAACAAAGACCTTCCGTCGTATTTTCTCGAACGTCGTAATGTCATAAGAATGATATTCTTCACGACGGTTTATTCCCTCGTCTTCATCAATATCTTCAGACCGTTCAATTCGGAAAATTGGATTCCTAACGGCAACAGCACCAATTACTTCATGTATTCGTCACTGATGGTTGTCATCGGGATGGTGGTAATCTCATTAAGCCGTCTGATAATGCATTATGTCGTAAAGAAAGTTCAGATTGGATATACCGAATATATCGTCTGGCTCATTTTTGAGTCGTTCATGCTCGCAGCATTTTATGTTTTTATTGCATACAAAGTCGGTTTCGTGGAGAATTATCTGGCCAACACACCTGACACGACATTATGGGTGGCACTTTTTGATATTTTCAGAAAAGCCGCCGTCAACACGATCTGGATGCTCCTGATTCCATATACCATCGCGCTTTTATTTCTCAGCAACGAAGACCTCCGGAGAAAAGTCATCGAAATCGAAAGCGAACCCGCAGGCAGGATTATTCAATTCAAAGATGAAAGAGGCGAAATACGCTTTTCTACGGCACTCGAAAACATACTTTACATCGTGGCTGCCGATAACTATGTGAATATCAAGTATGTAAGCAGCGACGGAGTGTCCGACTACCTGCTTCGGAACAAACTCAAAAATATCGAGGAGGATATGCTGAACACGCCGCTGCGCCGCTGTCACCGCTCGTATATGATTAATCTTGTTCACGTGACGTCGATAAAACATGACAAAGACGAGCTGAGCCTTGAATTTGACACGACAAGCATCAAAGACGTGACATTGACAAAGACTTACTACGATTCAATCATTGAAGCTTTCATGAAATATTCCGGTCAAGACAATTTAAGATGAAAAAGATTCTTTCAATTCTGCTGCTGTTGTCGGCGTTGTTTCCGATGCAAGAGGCCGAGGCTCAATACAACCACCGGCATTATATCCTTATGGGAAGAATCGACCTGTCGAACCAGGAATATTCTGAGGCAATACAGAATTTCAACATCGCGATTCTCGCGAAACCCAATGATTTCGAGGGATATTTCCTTCGCGGCATCGCGAAATACAGCCTCTCTGATTTCAACGGGGCCATTGAGGATTTCACACGGACCATCGAACTCCATCCGCTTTACGTCAGGGCATATCAATACCGAGGAATCGCAAACGACAACCTTTCAAATTATTCATCGGCGATGGATGACTTCCGTTACGCGATAGCTATGGATCCGTATAACGAGGAGCTTCATCTCGCCTGCGGTTCCACGCTCATGCATCTGAATGATTACAATGGCGCCATTGCGGAATTCGATACGGCTTTGATTATCAATCCAGATAACTCCAACGCATTGATTTCCAGAGGTATTGCTAAAAGATACATCGAAGACCTCGACGGAGCCGTTCAAGACCTCAATCTTGCGGTTTATAACGATTTCTTCAATGTGGAGGCTGTCATACGCCGCGGAATGATTGAAATTGAGCGCGAGAACTATGATTTGGCGATGAAAGATTTCAACGAAGCCTTGAAAATGGACAGGGAAAACCCTTTCATTTATTTCAACAGAGCCGTGGCATATCTCAACCTCGGCGATACCATTTCGGCGTTGAAAGATTACGAAAAAGTCAACAACCTCGACCAGCGTAATGCGCTGACATATTTCAACCGAGCTATCATATATTCTAATCTTGGTGAGTACGATGTCGCTATGGCGTTGTATAACAAGACGATAGAAATCAATCCGAGCAATATTTACGGATATTTCAACAGAGGAATTTTATATTACAAACTTGAGATGTGGGATGCCGCCGAGGAGGATTTCACCACCGTCATCGATTTGTTCCCCGACTTCATCGACGCATGGGTCAACAGGGCTGCGGTGCGGTTTGAGAAAAACGACAGGAAAGGCGCGGAGATGGACAGATACCATGCCAGGGAGATTATGGCGTTCGTGAGCGAGAAAGATGCCAACATCGACTCGCTTTACCGGCAGTATGCGGGAAAAGACTACAACAAAATCATCCAGTTTGAGTCGGATTTCGTAAGCGGCGACGCTCACGGAAATTACACACAGTTCGCCGACATCACCATCATGCCGTTTAAAAACTATGTCGTCAACATCGTGACTGACAAGAACCCGCATATTGACGCGACGTTGAGCCAGCTGTCGGAAACGGAGATCTTGAACGGCAGCCTCGCTTACGTGATAAATGACGTCAGAGAGGACGGACATGTCTCGAATATCAACGACTCGGTGATAAATTATGCCAAGAGCGAGCCGCTTCGTGAGTTCTTGACCGGTTTGTACAATCTCGAGGTGAGCAATTACCAGCGCGGGGCCGACATCTTCCGTTCGTTGATTGACGACCCGGTGCTCGGTGTCTATGCGTGCATCAACCTTGCAGCCATGCTTTATGAAAAGGCGGAGTTGGTGCTTGTTGACGACAACTTCGACAACTCAGTGTATATCACGCAGAAGAGAGTGAGCGGGAAAACCTATAACTATTCGAAGGCTACGCCTGACTATCAGGAGTCTGCGGCCACGTTGGAAGCGGCGTTGGCGAAAAACAAACGGAATGCCTATCTCTGGTACGATTTGGGTAACATACATTTGCAGATGAAAGACTATCCGCGTGCTATCGATGACTACACAATGGCTGTAAAGTATGACTCTAATCTCGCCGAGGCGTATTACAACAGGGCTTTGACATTGCTTTTCCTTCGTAAGGACGATTTGGCGAAGAAGGATTTGAGCAAGGCCGGCGAACTCGGTGTCAAAGAGGCTTACGTGGTGATGAAACGATTTACGGAATAAATTTATAATGATGAAAAAAAAGTTTTTAATTGTAATTTTGGTTTTGGCTGTCGCCGGTGTCTGTGCCGCCGCATATTTTTGGATCATAAATTCGAAATATATCGAACCTGAACGGATAGAGCCAGAGGTTTTTGAAGATGTGGAATTCGATATGGATCTTTTGGTCGGTTTGTGGAACGAAAATACGGTTTATTACCGTTACAATGAAGATGGAACTGCGGTGACTTGGGACATTTCCGACGACATTACGGAAGAAGAGGGGACAAAGTTGAATTGGGAAATCAAACACAACCTGTTCACTCATTATTACATTATGGAAATCGGTGCCGTGGTGCCAAAGATGTACAACCTTAAACAACTCGAACTCGATGTTCTTGAATATTTCGATGACTACGGTGTGAATCACAGATTCACAAAAGTTGACGAGCTTGATTTGATTAATTAGCAGCTTTTTTCAGTTTTATCACTTTGGGGGTCTTCCCGATGAACTGTGGCATCGTCATTCCGACCGACGCATTGATGTATGTCGGGTCGCAGACGTAGTATCTTTTACCTCCGTAGGTGAATGCGTCGCCGTCAATTTTGAAGTCATCGCCGAAACAAACGGCTGTCGCCACATGCCCTTCGTATTGAAGACCAATGACTTTCGCGTTGGTGTAAGTCGTGACGAGCCATGAAAACAATGCGGCGCGGTCTTCACAGTCGCTGTACGGATAAGCGATGACTTCCTCCGGGTAGAAATATTTCTCATAGCCAAACTGGTCGTCGTCGGTCTTGTATTCGAAGGCGGTCTGCACGAAATGCAGCAGCATGTCGATGAATTCGTAAGGTGATTTCTCGGCTTTTATCTTCGTGAGATTTGTCCTGAGTTCATTTTGCGCCTCGATGGAAATAGGTGAGGCGAAATAGATGGGGAAAACCGTCATCGGCACGTCGTTCAGATATGCGATGTGCGATGAATTATATGGCAGCGTGATTTTCTTGTCTTTGGTGAGGTTGAGTGTCCTCACGATGTCGCATTTGCCCATGTTGAGATTACGGTTGAAGTCGAGCGACATCTGCTTTTTGTCGGTGTCTTGTTTGCAGAAGTCGTAGGAATAAACGGCTTCGTTGCCTTTGCCTCCGTAGACCATGTAATACTTCACCTTGCTGCCGTTGTCGTCGAAACGGAAGAAATTGTATGAATATACGTCAAGTTTGTTGTCGATGGCGATGAGCAGCGATAGCAAACCAGAGTCTTTCCCACGTGCCACCTTGGTCTTGAAGTTGCCTTCGTTGCGAAGCATATAAAAACAGAAAAGCACCTTGTCGTTGTCGTTGGTGAAAACCTTGTCGGAGATGGAACGCAGCAGACAATAATAGCCCCATTCGTTAAGTCCGTGGCTGTCAACGATTTCGGTTAAATCATTCCATAGACTTTGAGCGTATTCGTCGTTAGCTGACATGTCTTTCAAATATTTGGCGACATCGCTTTCTTTTGTGCTGCTTGCTTTGATGTGAAGGTGACTGTCGAAATGTATTTTCAGTTTGCATCCATAGAAATTAATGTCAAGCATATCGTTCGTTGATGTCTCCGTCGTCGTAAGTTTGTTGTATGGAAACTTGTTGTAAATAATGGTGTCTTCATGTCCGGTGCGTTTCCTGATGACGTAGTTGTCAGTCAGGCTGCTGATTTTCTCTGATGTTGAAATTGAATTTGTTACAACTGGAAGTGGTTGGATTTCAATATATTCCACGCCGCAGTCTCTGATGTTTGTGTTTTTGTCGGAAGTTTTTGCCAAAGGAATTTCTTTCAGTTTGGGAGTGTTCATGTCAAGTTGTTCGGCTTTGAAATCGTTGAAAAGCTTCCATTCCTTTGCGATGAAATCTGCAAATTCGGCGTTGGCTTTGGCTTTGAAGTCATCCATTTCTTTATGCATGTCCTGAATTCCACGCTGGTATTCTTTTACGAAATTATTATAATCATCTTCAATTTGTGAAAATGAACTCATTGACAATGAGGTGATTATTGCTAATATTAAAATTTTTTTCATGGCAGATGCTTGTTAAAGAACGCACAAAGATAGACATTTTTTTAATATGTGAATGAAAAAGTCAAGGGAAACTGCGGGTAAAAATTGTTAGTGACATTTAGCAGTGTGAGAAGGATTGTATGAAACTCCAATGGAGAATTGGAGCCTTTGTACCCGCTGTCCCCTTGACTTGTAGATCTTTATGCAGAAAACCACGTCTTAAATTCAGACACACGTGCTTTGCTGACTATTATCTTTTCTGGTGTGGGAACTGTGAGATTCAATGAAATCTTGTTCCCGAACCATAATGTTATATCTTTAATTGCGTTGTGTGAGACAATATACTGCCGGTTTGCACGGAAGAATTTTCTTGAGTCCAGCTGCTGCATTAACTCATCAAGATTCTGGCTGAAGTAATGAGCTTTGTTTTCTTTTGTGATAACTTTTGTAATCTTTTCGTCAATGTAGATATATGCAATGTCGCTTGACGACAAGGGTATAAGTTTATCACGTTCCGGAACAAGAAAATATGATTTATATTGTCTTTCCTCATCCTTGTTTTGTGGCGCAAAATTACGAAAAATTTCAGTATAATTGTATGTTTTTGTTGAAAAATTTCTGAATTTATTTATGGCTCTTTCCAAGTCCTCCTTGATAATCGGTTTCAACAGATAATCAATGCTATTCACCTCAAAAGCCTTCAGCGCAAATTCGTCGTAGGCAGTTGTGAAGATGATTGGGCATTGCACTTTCACCCTGTCGAAGATGACAAATGACGAACCGTCGGCGAGATGAATGTCCATAAATATCAGGTCGGGTTGTGTGTTTGATTGAAGATACTCCACGCTGTCTTCTATGGTCTGGATGACATTCAACACCTTGATGTCTGGTTCAACCTGCATTATCGTCTGCTTCAGCGACTCGGCTGCTATTTTTTCGTCTTCTATGATAATTGCCTTGATCATATCAATACCTTTTTTTTGTTTAACGGTACAAATACTTCAAAATTTGTGTCCGTCACGCTGATTTCAACCTCCCTGCCCCATTTCAGCAGATAGCGTTCTGAAAGATTGGCCAAGCCGATGCCATGGCCCGGCTCGGCATCAATCTTTCGTTGCAATTTATTATTGACAAGAATTTTTTTCGGGGTCATTTTCAGTTGAAATCTCTATCGTGAGAGGTTGCCTGTCGCTGATAACGTTGTGTTTTATGGCGTTTTCAATCAAGACCTGAAGACTCAACGGCAGGATTTCATAATTGAGGAACTTGTTGTCAATGTTGAATTGGATCTTGAGGTTGTCGCCATATCTTATCTGCATCAGATGGCAGAATGAATTTGTGAATTTCAGTTCCTGTCCAAGTGTCACAACCTCCTTGTTTTCAAGAGTATAACGCAGGACTTTCGACAATTCCTGAAGATATTCCTGTGCTTTCTCCTTGTCGATGCCGATTAATCCCTGGAGTGTGTTGAGGCTGTTGAACATGAAATGCGGGTTCATCTGGTTTTTCAGGACCTCATATTTTGCGAGCATGTTTTCAGCCACAAGCGCCTCGTTTTCAACGGCTATCTCTTTTCTTCTCTGGTTCAAGACAATCAGTTGCCATGAGAACACTGCAATGACTGATGTGAAGACATCGCGGAAGAATCCGTTTCTGAACAGCTCAACCTTTCGGTGTAAGTGCATCGGAATGTTGCCAGTTTTACCTTGCGGGATGTCGAGGAATATCGGGCGAATTAGTGTCATAATATAACTCATTGCCGCTGTTATAATAAGGCATCCGATTATGATTATTGTCATCCTGATCCACGGCTTTAAGTTTTTCTTCTTGTAAATCAGTATGTTGAAGAGGAAAATCAAAAATGCCAAGATGAAGGTGAAGACGAGGTTGATGATAAATCCGGCCGGGCGGAACGGCGGCTTGTGGAAGTTTGCGTCATGCATGAAAGTGATGCCGTCGCTGAACCACATGCTTATCGCTATGGCGAGGTGCAGACCGAGGCTGATTGCCAGCGCCAACACTAACAGCCATCTCACATTTGTTGTATTTGACCTTTCTTTCCCCATATGTATTTAAATATTATTCGTTTATCTCCAAACTCCACTCTCCAAACTCAAC
>JAUNNU010000128.1 GCA_030537295.1 Bacteroidia bacterium | reverse complement strand
AGAAATCAGCCCTTGTTTTTTTGCTCTAAAAAAGTTTTATCGGACACCAATAATAATCATTAAAACCGAAGTGGCCAGATGGGATATAACATGGCGCAAACTAAAATGTCAGCAGAAAGAAGAAGCACTTACGTATTTGACAGAGAAGACGACTATGAAGATGCTAAGAATCACCTCTATCGTGCAATGTATAGCGATTACAAGGATAGCGATTGTATTTACTTCTATGGTTCTTGGGGAAGCGATTGTTGGAGAATTGACATTTATGACCGCTGCTCCGATCCAGCTGAAGTTGCAGGCATCATCAGAGAACATGGTGGCAAATACTATGATATGTAAAAAATCATACTATTATGACTTACTCTGAAGAATTAAGAGAAAAAAGGAAGTCATCCCTAATAGTAGTTTTTACATTAGGGCTGGCTTCCCTTTTCATGGAAAGCGTGCGTCCAATTTGGATGACAAATTTGTTTGAGGGTATGTCGTTTGCTCAAGGACCATTAGCAGGGTTCTTTAAAATTTTATCATTCTTTGCTCTCGGATTGATTACTGCAGCGATTTTTTTTGTAATACATTTTTTCAAAGTAATATACTACACAATAGAACTTTCAAGACAACCGTAATATGCCAACTTTTGTAGCCAGTCGACTTTCCGGTAATGACAATTCCATATTTCCAGATAGATTGGAAATCGATGCCGTTAATGTTACCTATTATAAAGGTACCATAATTGGCTATCGGTCAACTGTTATTTCCAGAAACAATATTGCAAGTGTTCATATAGGATCTGGGCTTTTATTCGCTGATGTTGTGATTGAAAGTACCGGCGGTTTGGAAGTTAGGGCCCAGGGATTTAGGAAAAGAGATGCAAAAGCAATAATAGCAATGTTAAGCTAATAATTATGAATTTGGGAATGAATTATATTGATTATTATACGAGATACGATGTGAATACGTTTTTCTCAATAATTGATTTACAGAAACGCATTCCCAAAACTAATGTCAATATTGATTTGCTTAACGCGGCCGTATACTGGTATACAAATATAGAACGCCAAAAACATGGTTTAAAGCATTTTCAGTTTCATGATAAGTTAATGCAAATGGCAACTTTGCATTCCGAACAAATGCGAATTCACGCATTCTTTAATCACGAAAACAGCTTTGATGTTCGTTACAAAACGTTGACAGACAGATTGAACTCTGTAAAAGACGAGAAATTCAATGGATTCATGAGTTTTGCTGAGAATATTGCAGATTGTCCAGTTATTAAAGCAAATGAATCTTTCACCTATACATCGTTATTGGGCAATACACATTTGTATTCTTTAGATGGCAAAGAGATTTTCCCATTCAATTATGCAGAGATGGCAAAATCTGTAGTTGATGCTTGGATGAATTCGCCCGGGCATAGAGCAAATATCTTAAACCCAGAATATAAATATCTTGGATGCGGTTGTGCGCCATACGAATCACAAAGCAATGGATATTCTATAACATATTTCAAACTTACGCAAAATTTCGGTGGCGAGTTGATGCCACTCTCAAGAATAGAAACAGCTAAACAAACTATCCGAACCGTTTTTAATCCCCGCGGAACGGATAACTCATCTAAAAAAAAGTCAAACGCCTCGTTTGGGGGTTGGAGGCAAAATAAAAATCAAAGAACTATGGCAAAAAACGAACAACAATGGAGCTCTGCAACTCCTGGTCTTTTGATCATCTTATTGGACCAATCTGGCTCAATGCTTCAACAATATGAAGGCAGCGATAGCCGAACGGTGTTTGCCTCACGAGCGGTAAACAGAGTTATTGACAACATTATTCAAAAAAACTTTGATGGAGAGGAACCCAAAAACCGTTGCTTTATCAGCGTCATTGGCTACAATCACAATGTAAAAGAGCTTTGTTCAGGTTGGCTTAAGGATTTAGCCTCAAATCCGTTACGGTACGAAAACCTAAAAAAGAAGACACCTGACGGAGCAGGCGGCATTGTGGAGGTTGACGTGCAACAACCTGTATGGGTTGAACCAATAAAAAACGATGGTGCGACCAATATGCTTGAGGCGCTGCAATTAGCCAAAGATACAGCACAGGGATGGATTGAAGAAAACCCACAATTTCCTGCACCTGTAATTATCAACATTTCTGATGGCGTTCCTTATTATGACGGGAAAGACCCTCGTGAATGTATGAAAGAAACAACCAAATTGGCGAAGGAGATTATGTCTCTGTCAAACGAAGATGGTAATGCGTTAATATTCAATGCGCAAATCGACAACAAAGGGAACAACACAGTAGTCTTTCCGAATGACAGGGGCAAGCTTTCACAAGAAGAGGCCCAATTCCTCTTTGACATAACCAGCGAGGTGCCAGAATCTTATAAAGCTGCTGCTGCCAAAACTGGATTACCTGTTGAAGATGGCTCTCGTGGATGTATCTTCAATGCCGATGGAGTGCAACTTATTCAACTCATTGATTTTGGATCATCGAAAGGTCAAGGAGATAAAGGTTTACAATAATGAGAATACGTGCTTTTATTACACATAAAAAGGCCGAGCAGTTCAAAGACTGCCAAGACAGATTTAGTATCAACGTTGATACTAAATCTGTGGCAGTTTCTGATGGTATGTCACAATCATATCAACAAAAATTATGGGCTGATTTGCTTGTAAATACTTATACTGGAAATGCTCAATGGGAGCCGAATCTAGAATCTGTAAAAAAATTGGCTCCTTTATGGAATGAGAAAGTAAGGAGCTTTATCCAAAATCTCAAAGACATAAACGCTCCACAATACTTAATTATTCGGAACGAAAATGCACTTGCATTAAGAAAATCGGCCGGAGCAACATTTTGTGGAATTAGATTTCATGGCAACAAATGGAATGGATACGTACTTGGTGATAGTTGTTTAATTGAGATTGACAAACACAAAATACAGAACCTGTACACATCTCAAAATTGTGATGAGTTTGATAATCATCCGGATTATTTTGACAGCAATCCGTTAAACGACGGAAAGGGAACACCTCTGGCAATAAATGGTATACTTGGAGAGTCAACATCAATTATTATGGTATCGGATCCTTTTTCGGATTTTCTACTTGAGAAACGAAAAACAGGCGACGAAGAGAGATACATTAAACAGATATTAGCTATCAACAATCATGATGAGTTTGAAAAGTTAGTTGACGAGTGGCGTGACAATCATAATATGCACAATGATGACTCAACACTAATTATTATTGAATATGATGGGAATTCATATTTTGATATTGTAAACCATGATCAGATTGAAGCTTATATTGCCGAAGAACTCAAATTTGCACAAGAACAAAATAACAACTCTAACTCTACTAAAAATCCTGAAGAAGAGAAAAAAACTGTAAAAGAGCCGTCAAACCCAAATGTGACCAACATGCCTAAAACGATAAATGATGATGTTGAGCGAGTCACTTTTAACTTTAGCGATGTTCCTATTGAAGAATTTATTCAAACTGGTGTCTATCAATATGAAAAAAATAAGGCAATGAACGAAAGTACAGTTATTACCCCTCCCAAGGATGATATAGGAGTTGTAAGAATCACATTAGAGGACATATACAATATTTATTATCAATACTTTAATAAATAAAACATCATGCCACTGCCTAGCATTCCCGACTATTCAAATGCCATAAAAACTCCCCAATTAGTACATCCAAGCGTTCTTAAGGGAGGGCATCCTATCATAAAAGGAGTCAATACGATTAAATATGCAGGAGGTTTTTGTGTGGTTTTCCCATATGAAACACCTACAAATAAATATGCTGTAAGATGTTGGCATGCCGAAGTATCTGAAACAAAAAAACGCACTCAATTAATCGCAGAAACCCTCAAAAGTTGCACTCTACCTTATTTTGTTGGATTTGAGTATTATGAAGATGGTATTATGACACCAATTGGCAAACAACCAATTGTCGTTATGGATTGGGTAAATGCCCTACCTTTGAAGAAATACATTGCTGCACATTTGAATGAGCCAAACACTATCAATCTTTTGGCAGACAATTTCAAGGTAATGGTATCGGATTTACACAAACAACATCTTTCGCATGGCGATTTACAACATGGAAATATAATGGTCAAAGATGATGGTAGTTTGGTTTTGGTTGATTACGATTCAATGTATGTGCCTACATTAAAAGGCATGAAAGATGAAATAAAAGGATTGGTTGGCTATCAGCACCCATCTCGATGGGAGAATGAGATTGTTACAGAAAAAGCTGATTATTTTTCTGAGCTGGTCATTTATACCAGTCTAAAAGTGTTAGCTATGGATAATTCGTATTGGAAACGATTGAATATGGAAAACACAGAGACAATGCTTTTTTCTAAAGAAGATATTACTTCGGCAGGTTCAAGCCCTATTTTTGGTGAATTGAGAAAATTTTCCGAAATCAAACCACTGGTTGATACTTTATGCGAATTCATGGCTTTTGATTCCATTGACAAACTAGAACCATTGGAGCAAGCTGTTGTATCAAAAGCCAATGCCATTGCATCAAAATGGGCTCAAGGAAACGGATATAGTCCATCAAAACCGCATATTGACAGTGCGGACGACATTAAAGCCAAATGGGGAAAAGGGAATGGGTATAAGGCACCAACTACTAAAGAAATGGCAGACAAGATAAGGTCTAAATGGAAAAAAAAGTAGATGTGTCAAACTATTATAGAATAATCTAAACGACGAAAACATAGAATACGATGAAAAATGTAGAAAAAAGCAATAGTAAAGATGCTAACAAATCCATCAAAGACTTAAAAATAAAAGTAACCTCTCCGTGTTTTGATGACATTGGTAAGGTTCTTAATCAACTTGGAATTAAATATAATTCTTATGATGGAGATCTCAATTGTGACATTCTATTCTTAAATTGTGGCACACCTGATGGCATAAATCATCCACAATTAAAATCATTTGTGGAAAACGGAGGTATCCTATATGCTTCAGATTTGACATCAAGCCATATAATAAGCACATGGCCTGAATTAATGACTGTGACCAACAACACCTCTGCATGTAAAATTCGAGCAAATATTGTTGATAAAGATTTACGACAATACATTGGGAACACCATTGAAGTAGAATTTGATATGGGTGTATGGTCAAAAATTGTCAAAACTACTCAAGGAAAAGTCTTGATGCAAAGTGCTGATGAAGGTTTTCCTATCATGATGGAGTTTGCCATTGGACGAGGCAAAGTTTTTTACACAAGTTTTCATAATCACGCCCAGACATCTGAAATGGAAAAAGACCTCCTCCAACTATTAGTCATCAAACAGATTAGCGTAGCTACAGACTTAGACTTCCAAAAGACCATAGATATTATCTCAGTATCAATGAAGCCGACGGGTTCGGGGGTGGCGGAAGTGTCAAAGCCTCAAACAGACATTTCTTCCTCTATTATAGCCAAATGGAGAAAAAAAGATGGATGCAAAACGTTCACCACTGAAGAAATGGCAGATAATATCAAGTCCAAATGGAGGAAATAACTATGCCTACAATTCCAGAAATAAAAATCTCAATAGAAAATAAAGACTTGTTCGTCAAGGACGAGTTTGTCAGAAAAGGTAATTTCCAACACAGTTCAAATGGAAACCTAATCATGTTTACAGGTGGTTTTACCGCTGTATTCCCAGTTGTCGTACAAAATGAAAAATGGGCATTCCGATGTTGGCATGCCAATATGGGCAATACTGCTCAACGTCTCAAAGAAATAGCACAATGTGTCAAATCTTCGCAAGTTCCATATCTTTGTGATTTTGCATACGTTGACAAGGGAATTCTTGTTGAGGGGAATCTTTATCCAACAACAAGAATGAGATGGGTGGAAGGCCAAACAATCAAAGAATATATATGTGATAATTCATACAGCAAAGAAAAATTACATAATTTGGCGGATAGATTCCTAGCCCTTATAAAAGATATGCACAATCGTGGTTTCGCCCACGGAGATTTGCAACATGGGAATATAATGGTCGACAAAAACGAATCACTATTTCTTGTTGACTATGATTCATTTTATTGTCCAGCATTGAAAGGAGAAAAAGATATTATAAAAGGCCTGCCTGATTACCAACATCCTGCTCGAAATAAAAATCTTTTTGCTAATGAAAAACTTGATTGGTTTTCGGAATTAATAATTTATACCAGTATATTTGCTATTGCAGAAAACCCTGGCCTTGTGGCAAAATATCAATTGGCTAATTCCGAAAAGATGCTTTTCTCTAAAAATGATTTCAATGACATCAATAGCTCCATTATATATAAAGATTTGAAGTCAATGAACAATAGCAGAGTGTCAAAATTGCTTGAAATACTTTCATATTATTTGTCAAAAAAAAGCATTGATGAGTTAGCACCTTTTTATAATTTGTTAAACGATTCAGAACTGATTAAAACAACAGGAGCAGCAAAGACTACTGGAGGAACAAAAAAAAATGGAACATCGGATGCTGTTAATGAGCCAGCTAATAAATATGTATACTGCCCTTTTTGTGGGAAAAAATATTATAAACCTATTTCAAAGTACTGTCACCATTGTGGCAGAAAAAGATTATAACCACAATCATGAAAAAGTGCTCTAACAAAAACTGTCATGCAGACAATCCAGATGATGCCAATTACTGTCATATGTGTGGTAAAAAGCTTTCACATGACAGCTTTTTCAAAAAATATGGTACTGTTTTTTCTTTTATAGTCGGCTTTGGTGGAATTATGATAGTTTTGATGTTATAT
>JAUNNU010000023.1 GCA_030537295.1 Bacteroidia bacterium | reverse complement strand
GCCGTCCGTAATGTATTGAAATTCAAATACGAATCCGGACTGTTCGACAACCCGTATCTTCCAGTCCCTGACGAGCCGACAGATTGTCACGCAGCCAACAAGGAATTAGCACTTCAGACAGCCCGCGAAGGCATCGTGCTTCTGAAAAACGACGGTATCTTGCCTCTTTCAAAAGACATTGAAAACATCGCCGTCATAGGGCCGAACGCCGACAACACCTACAACCAACTCGGCGACTACACCGCACCGCAGAATCCCGACGACATCATCACAGTGTTGGAGGGAATACGCAATCATGTATCTTCAACAACAACAGTCACTTACGCAAAAGGATGCTCGGTGCGCGACACCGACGACGCCGATTTTGACGCTGCACTGAAAGCGGCAAAAAACGCCGACGCCACAGTCCTTGTCGTCGGCGGCTCATCGGCACGCAATTTCAAGACATCGTACAGGTCAACAGACACCGTGATTCTTGACGGTCACGTCGCCGACATGGACTGCGGAGAAGGCTACGACCGCGCAACGCTCTCATTATCAGGACTTCAAGACAAACTTATCGAAGCCGTCGCCGCCACCGGCAAGCCACTTGTCATCGTATTCATCGAAGGAAGACCTCTTCTGAAAAACACCGCCGTCGAAAACGGCAACGCCGTCATGACAGCTTTCTATCCCGGACAAGAAGGCGGGAACGCCATCGCTGACGTGATTTTCGGAAACTACAACCCGGCAGGAAGACTTCCGATGTCACAACCGTGCTCGGTCGGGCAAATCCCGGTGTATTATTCGCAACCGAAGCAACGCGACTATATCGACTGCCAAAGTTCGCCGCTGTTCCCATTCGGCTACGGATTAAGTTATACAAAATTTGAATATAACAACTTGAATATCAACATTGATTCCGCACAAAACGTCATTGTAACCGTCGAGGTGACAAACGCAGGTGACTACGACGGCGACGAGGTGGTACAGCTTTATGTGCGCGACGAAATCGCATCTGTCGCACCACCCGAAAAACTGCTTAAAGGCTTCAAGCGGATTTTCATACAACGCAATGAAACAAAGACAGTTACATTCACATTAAAACCGCATGATTTCTCCATTCTAAACGAGAAACTCGAATGGAAAGCGGAGCCAGGCGACTTCACAATCATGGTCGGAGCTTCGTCAGACGACATAAGGCAAAGACAAATTATAAATTTGTAATGCTTTTAAATTTTTTAATATCTTTGCGCCATGGAAATGCTCATTCTCGTAAATAAAAGAACAAACAGGTTATATTATATCTTTGAATTGATTTTCAAAGACTTGCTTGGGATAAACTTCAAAATCACGACAGATAACGAGGTTTTCACTTCATACGACGGCCCGAAATTCCATTACGGCACCAACCAGTTTTGGAACGAGCCTTTTCAGAAAGCCTCAAGCCTGCTTTATGAACGAAACATTCACAGCATCCCCGACAGCGATTTGAAAATCATCGACCACAACGACACAAAAGCGATTTTCCCCGTTTACAACGACAAGTCGATGTTCCCGTTTGACCCTTTCGCAGCGTCGTTTTACTTGGTCTCACGTTACGAAGAATATCTTCCGCATGTCCGCGATAAATACAGCAGATTTCAAGCCAAAGATTCTATTTTATTCAAAATGAATATGTTAGAAAAACCTTTGGTAAATATCTGGGCTAATGAAATTGGTGACAAACTAAAGGAGTTCTACCCCGAGCTTCAATTCAAGAAGAAATCTTTCACTTTCATTCCGACCTACGACGTTGACGCGGCATGGGCATATAAAAACAAAGGTGTGGTCAGGACTGTGGTTGCAACAATACGCGACCTCTCAAATTTTGATTTCAAAGAAATCGGGACAAGAATACGTGTCCTCACAAAAAAAACAAAGGATCCATTCTACACATTTGACAAGCAAATCAAATGGCAGAAAGAATTCAAATTGCGTCCGATTTATTTCATCCTTTGCGGTGAATATGACTTGTATGACAAAAACACGCCGTTAAGAAACGTTGATTTTCAGAATCTTATAAAAAAACTCGGTGACTATGCCGATGTCGGAATCCATCCTTCATTCTCATCTTTTCTCAATGTTGAAAAGATAAAGACCGAGATTCAGAATCTTTCAAAAGTCCTCAAACGGGAGATCACGAAAAGCAGACAGCATTACCTGAGGCTGAATCTTCCGGAAAGCTACAAAAAACTCATACAGCTCGACATAACTGACGATTACACAATGGGTTACGCCTCGCAGGTCGGATTCCGCGCGGGCATCGCCGACACCTTCCGCTTCTTCGACCTCGCACAGGACAGCAGCACCAACCTTTACATCCACCCGTTTGCGGTGATGGACGGCACCTTGCGCGACTACCTCGATCTGGACTGCGAGAAATCATTCGAGAAAGTCAAAGAACTTGTCACGGAAGTGAAGAAAGTCAACGGGACATTCATCCTCCTTTGGCACAACGAAACGCTCAGCGGAGAGAAACGCTGGGTCGGCTGGGAGACTTTGTACGAAAACATCTTGAACTTTGCACTTGAAACGAAATGATAACTTATCTAACTCATAATCAAATAGATATACAACGTTGGGACGAATGCATTTCAAATTCGCCAAACGGAAACGTCTATGCCTGGTCGTGGTATCTCGACGTCGTTCACCCGAATTGGGACGCCTTGATTGAAGACGATTATGAGAGTGTCATGCCGTTGACAGGAAACCGTAAATTTGGCATTTCATATCTGTTCCAGCCGTTTTTCACGCAACAACTCGGAATTTTTTCAAAAAACAAAACAGACAAAAACAAAGTCCGAAAATTCATTGACGCAATTCCAGACAGATTCAAGTTTGCCGAAATACGTCTCAATTCTGGAAACATTTTTTTCGATAATTGTCAAAATATTGAATATCATAGAAATACAGAATTAAACCTATCATCGGATTATGATTCTTTGAGAAAAAATTACAACAGCAACACCAAACGTGATTTAGCGAAAGCTGAAACCGCTAATCTGAAAAATTCAGATGATGTTGAAACGGCAGAAATCGTGAACCTTTTCAGGGAAAACAGGGGGAAACGCATAAAACACTGGGGAGACACTGAATATGAAAGATTCCTGAATTTGGCCGATGTTGCAAGAAGCAAAGGTCATTGTTTTGTGAAAGGCGTTAAAAACACTGACAATGAATTAGTTGCGGGTGCCGTTTTCATGACAAGTCACGACAGGATTGTGTTTCTGTTTTCAGGGGCGGACGAATCGAACAAAGAGCTTCATGCGCTTTCGTTCCTCATCGACAATGTGATAAAAGAGAACAGCGGCACGCCGAAAATTTTTGATTTCGAAGGCTCGGATAATGACGGATTAGCGAGATATTACAAGGGTTTCGGTGGACAAGAGGTCAAATATCCAAGTCTGCGTTTCAACAAAACGCAAGGATCGGTCAAATTTCTGTTGAAAATTTTTAAAGGCAAGTAAAACCACTAAAATTTTAAGATATGGTAAAAGTAATTGAATTAGGTGCGACCAACAGCATCATCAACGATTTCATCGCCGAACTAAGAAACGTTGAGATTCAGAATGACAGGATGCGTTTCCGCAAAAACCTCGAACGCATCGGAGAACTGACGGCGTATGAGATAAGCAAAACGCTTGATTATAAAGACATTAACATCACCACGCCACTTGGTGTCAAGGAGACGAAGACATTGGCGAACCAGATTGTCCTGGGGACGATTTTCCGTGCCGGCATTCCATTCCATCAAGGTTTCCTGAATATTTTCGACAAGGCCGACAACGCTTTCATCGCGGCGTACAGGAAATACCAGAAAGGTGACGATTTCGACATCATGGTTGAATATTGCGCCTCGGCAAATATCGAGGATAACATCTTGATACTCACCGACCCGATGCTCGCAACCGGGTCATCGTTGATTCATTGCATTAACAGGTTGCTCGAAAACGGCGACATTCACCCGAAGCACCTGCATCTGTCTGCAATCATTGCAAGCAAGGAAGGCGTTGATTATGTTAAGAATAACATCAGCACCGATGCGACACTCTGGGTCGGGAACATTGACGACGAGCTTACAGCGAAATCATATATCGTTCCGGGGTTGGGCGATGCCGGCGACCTGGCATACGGCCCGAAAGGGGAATAGAGATTAGAGATTAGAGATAAAAGATAAAAGATAATAGAACAAAAGAACTGCGTAGCAGTTCCATATCCGTAAAAGAAAATATGGCAGAAAAAAAGAAAAGAGACGGTTTTGGTTCAAAGGTTGGGATTATTGCGGCGGCGGTCGGGTCGGCTGTCGGCTTGGGTAACATTTACAGGTTCCCGTGCATGGCTGGCGAGAACGGCGGCGGGGCGTTCCTAATTGTGTATATCGGGATAGTGTTGGTGCTCGGCCTCCCGATGATGGTCAGCGAGTTCGTTATCGGAAGACGGTCGCAGAGAAACCCTGTAGGCGCGTTCAAAACCTTGGCTTCAGGTGCGAAAGGCTGGCCGTTGATAGGTTACATGGGCGTGCTGTGCGGATTCCTCATCCTTACATTCTACACCACGGTGGCCGGCTGGACAATCGAGTCCGTTTATAAATCAATCATCAACTATTATCAGGGGAAAAACCTCGCAGAAATTGAACAAGGATTTAACGATTCCATTAACATGACTTTCAGGCCATTGCTATGGCAGGCAGTGTTCATCTTCATCTCAGCTTTTGTCATCGTAAAAGGAATCGAGAAAGGCATCGAGAAATACTCAAAAATCCTGATGCCGACACTCACAGTGATACTTATTATATTGTGTGTCAAATCGTTGATGTTGCCGGGGGCTTTTGAAGGCATGAAGTTTCTCTTCAAACCCGACTTCTCTAAAATCGACGGGCACGTGCTGATAAGCGCACTCGGACAAGTGTTCTTCTCGATGAGCCTCGGCATGGGAGCACTTATAACCTACGGCTCATACATCTCCAAGAAAGACAACCTCGTCACCACCTCGCTGATGGTCGGACTGTCAGACACCTTCGTCGCAATCCTCGCCGGCATCATCATCTTCCCGGCGGCGTTCTCATTCGGCATACGACCAGAAGCCGGACCGTCGCTGGCGTTCAACACCCTGCCGTTGATTTTCAACCAAATGAAAGGCGGTTATTTCTTCTGCCTCATTTTCTTCATACTTCTCGTCATCGCTGCATGGACATCAGCGCTGTCGCTGTTCGAAGTCATAGTCTCTTACCTGACCGAAGAACTCAAGTTGTCACGACGGAAAGCCACAATATACAGTTCTGTAGGGACATTCATTATCAGTATTTTAGCCGCCATGAGCCTGCACAATGACAGCAGTCTAACCATCTTCGGATTCACCGTTTTCGACGGCTTGGACAAAATAACCTCAATGGTGCTTATGACACTCGGCGGACTTTTCACCGTGATATTCTTAGGGTGGAAAGTGAAAAAACAAGATTTCGAAGACGAGTTCACCAACGGCGGAATCGTCAATATGCGATTGAAGAAAATTTTCTATTTCATAATCAAATACTTGGCTCCAGTGGCGATCGCCGTCATCATGATCAGCCAGTTCATAATTTAAAAAGTTGAAAAACTTTTTATGAGCGACAATTTCAAGAGATACTTGACTTTCACCAAAAGTGAACGTATTGCGATAATATCAATTGTTGCGATAATTGTCATCATATTGATTTGCAAATATTTACTGATAAAAAATCCACCAAAAAGGACAACATATCTTCACAACCTCGATTCAATAATCGAGACACAGCAACGAGAAATAGATTCTATGATAACCCTCGACTCGATAAAAAAAGCGGAACGAAGAGCCTCATACAAAAAACAAAATTTCGAATATTCAAATAGGAAAACAACTAACAAAAAAGATTGGGAAAAAAGTTTCAAGAGAGAACCTAAACGAAAAGACACCACACATTATCAATCATTTACAACAAAAACGATTCCGATTGTTGACATAAACACCGCCGACACTACATTGTTGAAAGAACTGCCCGGCATCGGTTCCTCTTTCGCAAAACGTATCGTTGAATATCGCGGGAAACTCGGCGGCTTCGTTGAAAGCCGACAGCTTCTTGAAGTCTATGGCATGGATTCGACACGTTACAAGAACATTGAAAATTACATAACCGTTGACAGCTTATTCAATGCCAACAAATTGAGAATCAATCACGATTCGTTCAAGGTGCTGAACAGGCATCCGTATTTGGAATACGACGACGTGAAGAAAATCGTGAATTATCGTGAGCAGAAAGGGTTGATAACATCGTGGGGGCAGCTTGAAAAAATCGTCGGAAAAGAACTTGAGCCGGATCTTGAATATTATTTGGATTTTGAATAAAAGCTATCCTCTCCTCCACCCTCTCGGATAACGCGGCACCGTAAGCTCCTCCTTCGGCGGCACAGGCACGTCCCAATACGGCTTCTCGCCATCGGCAGCCTCATCGTCATCGGAGTCGCCTTCGTCGCTATCGTCTTCATTATCATTCGACGGACCTTCTTTCCGGTAGAAAAACGCCAAGATGATTCCGAACAGGAATCCGGCGAAATGACCCTCCCACGAGATGTTGTTTTCGACGGCGTATTTCGGGAAAAGCCCCCAGACGAGGCTTCCGTAAAGCAGAATCACGAGAAACGAGACCACGACAAGACCTTTGTTTTTCCTGATAAACCCGCTGACCATCAGGAAGAAAGCCATGCCGTAGATGAGTGCCGACGCGCCCACATGACAGCCGCCACCCGCACCGCACCACGTGAAAAGTCCGGTCGAAAACATCAAGACCAACCACACTTTTGTTGCGATGGTTCTGTAAAAATAATATAACATCGCACCCAACACTATGATTGGCAACGTATTGGCAAGAAGATGCTCCCAACTTCCGTGGATGAAATGAAAAAGGAAAATCCCCGGAATCCCTTCTTTTTTCAAAGGCTGAATCCCGAGAAAAGAGAAATCCAAGCCGAACATCTCCTCGACAGCCTTCACCGCCCACATCACCACGACAAACGCCACGGGCATGATGAAACTGTTGAAAAAACGGTTCCTTTCCTCCTTGATACCATTCATGTCATTAAAGTGTGATGAGCCAAGTCTCTCAACACTGAATATCAATTTGTCTTGAATTTGTAATGAATGTCTTTAAGTTCGGCGTTGGCTTTGGCGATCTTGCTTTTCAGACCTTCCTTATAATCAACGACTTTCCTCATCATTTCCGGATTGCCGACGGCGAGGATCTGTGCTGCGAGTATCGCGGCGTTCAGCGAGGCGTTGATGCCGACTGTCGCGACGGGTATTCCCGGAGGCATCTGCACTATCGAGAACAGCGCGTCCATCTCCATTCCGGATTTCACGGGGATTCCGATGACCGGCAGCGGAGTCATCGCCGCTATCACACCAGGCAGATGCGCCGCCATGCCAGCTGCGGCGATGATGACCTTGATGCCGCGAGCCTGTGCGTTGCGGGCGAATTCTTCAACAAGTTCAGGAGTGCGATGCGCACTTAACGCATTCATTTCAAACGGGATTTCCATCTCGTCGAGGAAAGCCAGACCTTTCTCCAAAACCGGAAGGTCCGACGTGCTCCCCATTATTACACTTACAATCGGGTTCATGTTTTTCTGATAAATTTTTGCAAAAATACATAAAATGACGCAATCACCGCAATTTTATCAAGTTTATTTTCAAAACACTTAAAAAAAAGATTATTTTTGCATCTGTTTTAATTATCCTTAACAAAAATTATAACCAATTGATTATGAATGCTGTAAAAGTTCTTGACAAAGAATTTACGCCTTACATCCCGCAAAAGGAAATTGAATGCGAGATTCGCAGGGTGGCAAGAGAAATAGACCGTGACATGGCAGGAAAAGATCCGTTGTTCCTTGTGATGCTCAACGGAGCGTTCATGTTCGCCTGCGAACTGTTCAAGACCATAGAAAATCCACACGAGATACTGTTTGTCAAATACAAAACTTACGCGGGGACACAAAGCACCTACAACGCAAATGTGATAATCGGTGTTGAAGCCGAAGACATCAAAGGCCGCGACATCGTGGTGATTGAAGACATCATCGACTCGGGTTTCACGATGAGCCAGCTCTGCAAGGACCTGGAAAACGCAGGTGCGGCGAGCATTCACATCGCGACGATGCTTTTCAAGCCTAACGCCTTCAAATACAACTACAAAATCGATTACGTCGGCCTGAACATCGACAACGAATTCATTGTCGGATACGGACTCGACTACAACGAATACGGGCGCAATTTAAAGGAAATCTATAAAATTGTTGAATAAAAAATCGTAATATCATGTTAAACATAATTCTTTTTGGACCTCCAGGTGCGGGCAAAGGCACTCAGTCACAACAACTTAAAGAAAAATACAATCTCACTTACCTTTCGACGGGCGACATCCTCCGCGAGGAGATGGCAGCCGAGACTGAAATTGGCAAGAAGGTGAAAGACATCATCAGCAAAGGCGGATTAGTGAGCGACGAGATCGTGGTCTCCATCATCAGAGGCAGGGTCGAAGCCAACCAGAAATCGGCAGGTTTCCTCTTCGACGGATTCCCGCGCACGGTGCGCCAGGCGGAGATGTTAGACGGCATCATGAACGAGTTCTCGTTGAAAATCAACGCCGTCCTCAGCCTTGAAGTCCCCGAAGAAATCCTCATCAACCGCATGATCGAACGCGGCAAGACAAGCGGACGCGCCGACGACAACATCGACTCAATCAAACACCGTTTCGTTGAATACAACGAGAAAACCAAGCCGGTTCTCGCATATTACGAAAAACAAGGCAACCTCAAGGGAATTGACGGGGTCGGCAAAGTCGAGGACATCTTCGCGACACTTTGCAACGAGATTGACAAGATAAGTAAAAAGTAAAAAGTTATAAAGTTGAAAGTGCGCAAAGCGTAATTTTGATTATACAACACCGAAATCTTTCAAACTTTACAAACTTTATAAACTTTCAAACTCGCATGAATTACTTCGCAGGAGTCGCAGTTCCGGTATTTTCATTAAGGAGCGACGAGAGCTTCGGCATCGGTGAGTTCAACGACCTCAAGAAACTCGCCGACTGGTGTGTCATGACTGGCTTGAAACTCATTCAGATTCTGCCCGTCAACGACACGACAACCGACGGCGGCTGGAATGATTCGTATCCGTATAAGTCAATATCAACCAAAGCGTTACATCCGATTTACCTCAACCTTGAAAAGGTCGGCGTCTTAAAAGACGAGAACGAACGCCGCCGTTTCAACGAGATGAAGAAAGAACTCAACGCCAAGGAATTTGTCGATTATCCGGAAGTCTTCAAGGCGAAAATGGAGTATTTAGAAAAGATATTCCGCCAGACAAACGTTGAGACGTGCAGCGGCACGTCTCAACAATTTTACGATTTCCTGCAATATCATTGCGACAAGCAGCTCACCGAAGCCGTTGATTATCTGCACAGTAAAGGCATCATGCTGAAAGGCGACCTGCCTATAGGCGTGAATCGCGAGAGTGACGACGTGAGGCAGAACCCGCGGCTTTTCAACCTCGACATGGAGACCGGCGCGCCGCCTGATGCCTTCGCCGCCGAAGGACAGAACTGGGGTTTCCCGACGTACAACTGGGACGAGATGGCGAAAGACGATTTCGCATGGTGGCGCGGACGCGTGAAATGGTTCGAGAGATATTTCGACGCATTGAGAATAGACCACATCCTCGGTTTCTTCCGCATCTGGGAGATCCCGAAAGGCAGCCCGAACGCCTCCTTCGGACACTACTCCCCCACCGACCCGATCAGATGGGAGACCGAAGGAAGAAACAGACTGTCAAAGGTCTTCGGAAACTCCAAGCTGTTGATCTGCGGTGAAGACCTCGGCATGGTGGCGCCGTGCGTCCCCGGCGTGATGCGCGAACTCGGCATCCTGAGCCTCGAGGTGCAACGGATGCCGAAAAACAGCGGACGTCCGTTCAGCGACCCGCGCGAGAACCCATATCTCAGCGTCGATACCACAGGCACACACGACATGCCTACTATCCGCGGATGGTGGGAGGAAAACCGTGAGCTGTCGGCGCGTTTCTATCACGAAATGCTGCACCACACTGACAACCCGCCGTATTTCTGCGAACCGTACATCTGCAAGGAAATCATCGAACAACATCTGAAGTCAGCGTCGCAGTGGGTCATCATCCCGATTCAAGACTACATCGCGATGGACGGCGACTTCCGCTGGGACTGCACATGGGAGGAACAAATCAACAAACCAGCCGACCCGAACCACAAGTGGAAATACAGGATGCACCAAAGTTTAGAGCAACTCCTTGACAACAAAAGACTTAACAAGACAATATCTTCCCTTACGCAGAAACGGCAGTCAAAAACCTAACCGGTTGCCGATTTCTGGCGGGAAAACGTCCGTTGACAATTAAATCTGCATGGCAAAAATCCCAAAGATTATTTCAGGATTTCCTTGTATTCCCCGTTGAGAATCACCTCGAAAGCGCGTTCAAGGTCTTTGTCGTTCTGCAAAGCACTGATGATGCGGCCTTTCTGATAGTAATAACGTCCTACAATCTCGTCTTTCATCACTTCTTCAATCTCGGTGCGGTTGTCGATGAGGTCTTTTTCCTTCTCCGCCTCAATGCGTGCCTTCACCTCGTTGACGTAAGGTTCAACCTCGGTCAGGTAGCCTTCGAGTTTCATGATTTTCTTCAGTTCGTCAATCTCCTTCTCGCTCTCTGACGTGAAAGTGAAGCCTTCGTCTTTCACGAACTGCATGAAGTCCTGATACGTCTCATCGCTGATTTTGAAGTCTTTAGGTCCCTTTATCGACTTATGTTCTCTGTAGAATTTGTTGGCGTATTTGAAGAAAAGGTTCTTAGTGTACAGATGTGCCGTTATCGTTGACATCATCTCCGGCTCTATCTTTATGTCGGGTGTGATGCCATGGCCTTCATATACTATTCTGCCGTTGGCGGTGCGGAACTGCGGTCCGAGGGTGTCGTTTTTGGCCGTTGAGTCTATGGCGGCGCCTTTGCGTCGTTTCGCGTAGTCGATTTCCTGGATGCAGCGTTTGCTCGGCAGGTAGTAATGTGCCACGGTGACTTTCATCTGCGTGTTGTAGCTCAGAGGCATGATGTTCTGCACAAGTCCTTTGCCGAATGTGCGTTGCCCGATGACGACTCCTCTGTCGAAGTCCTGGATGGAGCCGGAGACGATTTCCGAGGCCGACGCGCTGCTTTCGTTCACGAGGATCACGAGCGGGATGTCGAGATCGACAGGCTCGTTCTTCGTGAAGTGATTGTAGTTCTGGTCGGAGAGCTTGCCTTTCTGATAGACGACGAGTTTGTTCTTCGGGACGAACATGTTCACGATGTCAACGGCCTCGTTGAGCAGTCCGCCTCCGTTGCCTCTCAGGTCGATGATGAAGCCTTTGAGGTCGTTGTTCTTCTTCATCTCAATGAAAATGTCCTTCAGTTCCTTGGCGCAGTCTTTGGTGAACTGCGAGAGCGTGGCGTAGCCGATGCCGTTGTCAAATACCGTCGAATAAGGGATGTTTTCAATCTTAATCTTCTCGCGTTTTATCTCTTTTATGATTGGTTCTTTGACGCCGTAACGTTGCATTTTCAGCGTGACCGTCGTGCCTGGCGTGCCTTTCAGGAGCTCGCTTATCTCGTCTGATTTTTTGTTTGAGACATCGATGCCGTTCACTTCAAGGAAAACGTCGCCGGCGATGAGCCCGGCCTTCTGTGCGGGGAAGCCCTCGTAAGGGTCGGCGATCTGCGTCTTGCCCTCAAAATATTGGATCGTCGAGCCGATGCCGCCGTATTCGCCCGTCGTCATCAGCTTGATGTCCTCGATATGTTCTTCGGCGATGAACACGGTGTAAGGGTCGAGGTTTTCGAGCATGGCGTTGATGGCGTCTTCGTTGAGTTCCGACGGGTTTATCTCGTCAACATAATACATGTTCAAGACTCTCAACACGTTATTGTATATGTCAAGGCTCTTTGAGATTTCAAAGTTGTTCTGCTTGGTCTGTCCGCTGACCGATACGGCGATGAACGCCATGATGATAAGTGTCGCTATTTTTTTCATATTATAACTTTCCAACTTTATAACTTTATAAACTTTCCAACTCTCACGGGACGGGGTCGTATCCGCTTCCGCCCCACGGGTTGCATGACGCTATCCTCTTGATTGTCAACCATCCGCCTTTTATCGCTCCGTATTTCTTTATGGCCTGGATGCCGTAGGTCGAGCATGTCGGGGTGTAGCGGCAGTTGCGTCCGAGGATTGGCGACAGCGTGAATTTATATACATAAATGAGAAATATCATTATGTTGGCCGGGATGTTGACGATGAACTTCAGCATATCTTGCCCTCCAGACGTTTGGTGATTCCGCACATTTTCGATGCGATTTCTTCGTATGTCAGGATGCACGTTGCCGTGTAAACAAACGCAATGTCGAGTGTAATGTTGTTTTTGCGGCAAAGACTCATCAGATTTTGTTTGTTTCTGCGCCAGCTCTCGCGGACGAGGCGTTTCACTTTGTTACGTTTAACGGCGTGGTGGAAGCGTTTTTTTGAAACGGAGACGAGGATGCGCGGCATGGCGTCGTCTTGATTTTCAGCTTTGTGTGAATACACAATCACCCTGAAAGGATAAACGCTGAACCCTTTCCCCGCCTCGAAGAGAGAGCCGATCTCCTTTTTCCTGTAGAGGCGTTGTGTCTTCGGTAATCCTTCTGCTGGTTCCAATTTATTTCTTCTTGGATTTCTTTGTCCCGGCTCCGAGGTATTCCTCGATTGCCATTGTTATTGACGGCGTCGTTTCTGTCGGCGCGGCGAAGCTCAGGTTGAAGCCGGCGTCGGTGATGGCCTTGCATGTCGATTGTCCGAGTCCGCCGATGGCCACCTCACCCTGCTCGAAGTCGGGGAAGTTGGTCTTCAGCGACTCTATCCCGGCCGGGCTGAAAAACACGAGCATGTCGTACTTCTTGATGTCAATGATGTTTTTGAGGTCTGCCGGCACGGTGCGGAAAATCATGGCTTTCTTGAATGTCAGCTCGGCCTCCCTCATCATCTCGCCGTAGTCCTCCGTCGTCGTGATGTTTGATGTCGGAAGGAAGAACTTCTCCTCCTTGTGTTTCTTCATCACCTCGACAAGCTCCGCAAAGGTCTGGTTGCCGAAGAAAATCTTCCTCTTGCGGAACTGGATGTAATGCTGCAGATACAGGGCCGTTGACTCGTTGAGACAGAAATATTTCAGCTCGTCGGGCACCGCATAACGCATCTCCTTCGCTATGCGGAAGAAATGGTCAACGGTGTTGCGGCTCGTCAGGATGACAGCTGTGTATTCGGGGAGTTTCACGTGATCCTGCCTCAGCTCAAGCGCATCAACGCCTTCAAGCTTGATGAATTTCTCAAATTCAAAGTTTACATTGTACTTCTTGATGATGTTTTCGTATGGAGTCTTCGTGATATCCGCCGGTTTTGGCTGTGAAACCAATATGTTTTTTACTCTCATTTTCTTATAAATTTAGACATTAACCCTATAATACAGAACCAGTTGCAATCATCCTGATTACCATCGTCAATGCAACTGAAAACGGTATAATTTCGAGCGTGCAAAGATACAAAAAAATATTTAATGTTTCACCTTTTATTAAAAATTGAAATTCGGCGAATGTTTTTGTCAGTCTGATGCTCGTGAAAATCATGATGATGACAAGCCCGGCGATGGCGCAGAGCTTTATCGGATAGAACGCCATTATCAGCAGCAGCATGGAGAAAATAAGACTCAGCGTCGTCGCCATCGAGAGGTGTGTGATCGCTTGGTGCTGCGAGGCGACCTGCGTGTTGAACAGCCAGCCTGTGACATTAATAACAAGGTATTGGACCAAGATATATGCGCTTGTGAAGATGCACGTCTCGGCATAGAAGTCGCTGCCTCCGTATAAAATCAAGTTCCCGCTGCATATCAGGATGGATTTTTGGATGAAGAGTGAGACGAGGGCGATGTACGAAACGGCGATGATGAATCCGCTGACGCTGGTGAGCGGGTTCCACTCACGCGTCATCTTCTCGATGTCGTAGTTCTGATACAGCATCGACGTGATGACCTTGAGACGTTTCGGAGCAAATTGTTTTATCAATACCAATCCAAGGATGGCCGAAAATATCACGACGAAGTTCCACGACGGCGCGACGTTTTCCAAAATCCGCACCTTCTCGTCCAAAATGTCCGTTGTGTTTTCGGTAATGATCTGAAAACCAATATCGAGGATTGTCATGCTTCTTCTAAATTTCAGTTTGCAAAATTATTGAAAAAAGTTTTATATTTCAGATAAGATTTGTATTTTTGCAAAATTAAAAAATCGAACGTATAAATTTTATAATAATGGGACTCATTGAACAGATCATAGCCAACGCGCAGGCTAAAAAACAGCGCATCGTGCTTCCTGAGGGAGACGAACCGAGAACATTGAAAGCGGCTGACCGCATCATCGCCGACGGCATCGCCGATGTCATCCTGATCGGGCCGGCGCAGAAGATCGCCGACATGACGGCGGAGTTCGGGCTGAAGAACATCAGCAAGGCACGCATCATCGACCCGAAGAACAACCCCGACAGACAGAAATACGCGGAGATGCTTTACGAGATCCGCAAGAACAAAGGCATGACGATGGAACAGGCCGAAGGTCTCGCCGAGAACTTCATGTACCTCGGCATCCTGTTGGTGAAAGCCGGTGAAGCCGACGGCCTCGTCAGCGGCGCACGCAGCACCACGGGCGACATGCTCCGCCCCGCACTCCAGATCATCAAGACCGTACCGGGCGTGACATGCGTCTCCGGCGCGTTCATCATGTTCCTCCCCGAAGGCTGCCCTTACGGCACCGACGGAAAGATGGTGTTCGCCGACTGCGCCGTCACACCGATGCCGACAGCCGAACAGCTCGCCGAGATAGCAATCTGCACCGCCGACACCGCGAAGAACATCGCCAAGATCGACCCGGCAGTGGCGATACTCAGCTTCTCGACAAAAGGCTCCGCGAAACATGAAGTCGTTGACAAAGTCATCGAAGCCACCAACATCGCACAGCAACGCCGCCCTGACCTCCTCTTAGACGGCGAGCTTCAGGCCGACGCCGCCATCGTGCCGTCGGTCGGCTCAAGCAAAGCCCCGGGCAGCAAAGTCGCAGGCAAAGCCAACACCCTCGTGTTCCCGTGCCTCGAAGTCGGCAACATCGCCTACAAACTCGTCCAGCGTCTCGCCGGCGCAGAAGCTGTGGGACCTGTCCTCCAAGGACTTGCAAAGCCATGTAACGACCTCAGCCGCGGCTGCTCCATCGACGACGTCTATAAACTCGTCGCCATCACATGTAACCAGGCAATAGCTCAGAAACAATAAATTATCATAACATGAAGATATTAGTTTTAAACTGCGGTTCATCATCAATCAAATACCAGCTGATTGAGATGGACGAAAAGAATCATTCAGTATTGGCGAAAGGCCTTCTCGAACGCATCGGCCTCGAGATGGGCGAGTTCACTCACAAATGGAACGGCCAGAAACACTACGAACAGCTTCCTATCCCGAATCACACGGAAGGCATCAAGATAGTGCTTGCTGCATTGACGAACGCCGAATACGGTGTCATCAAGTCGTTGGACGAGATCAACGCTGTCGGTCACCGCGTGGCACACGGCGGCGAGCTCTTCCCGCAGAGTGTCCGCATTGATGAGAAAGTCATTGAAGGTATCAAGTCGCTCTGCGACCTCGCCCCGTTGCACAACCCGGGCAGCCTGCAGGGCATCGCCGCGATGCAGGAAGTGCTTCCTGGCATCCCGATGGCGGCGGTGTTCGACACCTCTTTCCACGCCACGATGCCGCCGGAGGCTTACCTCTACGCAGTGCCGTTTGAATACTACGAGAAATACCGCGTCCGCCGCTACGGATTCCACGGCACAAGCCACAAGTTCGTGGCCGAGAAAGCCGCCGCATACGTCGGCATGGACTGGAACAACTGCAAGATTGTCACCTGTCACCTCGGCAGCGGCGCATCGATAGCGGCGGTGGAAAACGCCAAGTCGGTGGAGACGTCAATGGGCTTCACACCTGTCGAAGGCCTCGTGATGGGCAGCCGCACCGGCGACCTCGACCTCGGCGCGTTCATGTACATCATGGACAAGACCGGATATAACACAAAGGAAATGAATACGTTGGTGAACAAGAAGTCGGGGCTCATCGGCATCACCGGCAACTCGCAGGACATGCGTGACGTCCGCGCCGGCCGCGACGCAGGCGATGAACGCTGCACCTACGCATTCAACATGTTCTCGCACCGCGTCAAGAAATACATCGGCGCATACGCAGCCATCATGAACGGCATGGACGTCCTCGTGATGACAGGCGGCATCGGCGAGAACGCCTGGTTCATGCGTGAAGCCATACTCGACAACATGGAGTTCCTCGGAGTGAAATACGACAAGGCTCTCAACCAGACCATCATGGGCGACGCAGCCGTCATCTCCACACCCGACTCGAAGGTGAAGGTCGTCGTGTATCCTACAGACGAGGAATACATGATCGCCAAGGACACTTTTGATTTGGTTAAAAGATAAGAGAGTAGCGATGAGAGAGCGCAGAGCGATGTCGGCTTGTTTCTGAAATCACCGGCGTCGCTCCGTTCTCTCCTCTTTTAACTCTCCTCTCTCAACCAATCACCTCACATAGTGCGGCATCTCCTCCGGCAGGACCATAGAAAACTCAATGAGACCTTTCACCACGCCGTCCTCGAACCACGGAGTCTGGTAAATCATCTTCTTAACTCCTTTTTTATCAATGGTATAGACGTTGGTGGCGGCATCGTCCAAAAGATGATGGATTATGTCTTGCGACCGCTGCTGGTGGCACGGCATCATGCTCTGCCCGACCTTGTCGCCAAAAGTGGCGAGCGATTTCTCATTCTGATAAACGACGATCCCTTCTGTATCGCATATCGTGATGCTGACGTTTATTGATTTGTAATAGTCGAAATTCATGTTTTTAACGTTTGAAAATTTTTGCAAAAGTACGATTTTAGTCAAAATGTGAATACTGAGAACCAAAAGAATTTCGGGCAAATCTTTTTTAAATATTTATAATTATATAAGGATAAAATCGTTATATTTGCAACTTTATTTTTATCAATGAAACTGTATAAATATATCATACGTCAATATATCGGCACGTTCATTTTCACGTTTGTCATTGCGATCTTCATCTTGTTGATGCAGTTCCTTTGGCAATGGATAGAGGATTTTATTGGCAAAGGTTTGGAAATCAGCGTGATGGCGAAACTTCTGTTTTATACTTCGGTCACGTTTGTGCCGATGGCGTTGCCGCTTGCGATACTTCTTTCGTCGCTGATGTGTTTCGGGAACATGGGTGAATATTATGAGCTTGTGGCGATGAAGGCGAGTGGCATTTCGGTGTGGAAAGTGATGCGTCCGTTGCTTTATTTCTCAATAGTGATGAGCATCATGGGCTTTTTCTTTTCGAATAATGTGCTTCCGTATGCGAATCTGAAGATGTCGTCGATGCTTTACGATGTCTCCCGCAAGAAGATGACGCTCGAGATTCCGGAAGGCGTTTTCTACCGCGGCATCGACAAATACGTCATACGCGTCGGGAAGAAAGGCGACGACGGCAAGTCGCTTTACGAGGTGATGATTTACGACCATACCGCCGACAAGGGCAACACAACGGTCACGGTGGCCGATTCCGGCTACATGGCGATGACGCCGAGCCAGCGCGAGATGATTTTCACACTCTACGACGGCTACAATTACAGCGAAGTCGTTGATGACAAAGAATACAGAAACCGCCGTCCTTTCCAGAAAATGTCGTTCAAGAGACAGATAATAACGTTCGACATGTCGCAGTTCGATCTCGGCCATACCGACGAGGACGCTTTCAAGAGTCATCAGAACATGATGAATATCAAGCAGTTGAACTATTCGATAGACTCTTTGTCCAATATGTACGTGAAAGACAAGGGGCGTTTCATTGAGAACAGCTTCAAGAGATACCAAAACATGAACTCCGGGCTTGACGCCTTCACCGACTTTGACGACAGGTCGCAGCGCAGGATGGGCGATGCGGTCGCTGACGACACCATCGAGACGTTCAAGTGGCCTTTAGTCAGCAATTTTGACGCCAAGGTGCGCAAAACCGTAATCGACATGGCGGTCTCGACAACCAGCAATCTGCAAAACAATGTCATGGTGAACCAAAAAGACTTCGAGCGCAGGGACCTCAATATCCGCAAGCATCAGCAGGTGCTGCATACGAAGTTCACGTTGAGTGTGGCGTGTCTGCTGTTTTTCTTCATCGGTGCTCCGCTCGGCGCCATCATCCGCAAAGGCGGCCTCGGGATGCCCGTCGTCGTCAGCGTGGTGTTCTTCGTCATCTATTACGTCATCAGCATCACGTCCGAACGCGTCGCCGTGTCGGGCGACATGCCGGTGTTCCTCGGAGCGTGGCTCTCTTCGATAGTGCTGTTCCCGATAGGTTTCTTCCTCACCTTCAAGGCGACAACCGACTCGGCACTCCTCGACGTGGAGTCATGGAAGAAAATCTTCAAAAAAAACAAGAAAGTCAGTGAATCCGAACTGGTCCACAACTCATAACGCTTTAAATATTATTGGAAATGAACATCTTAATTCTCTGCAACAAGTCTCCGTTCCCGCCTAATGAAGGCGGCCCGATGGCAATGAACAGTATCGTGACGGGACTGATAGAGGCCGGACATCAGGTGAAGGTGATGGCTTTCAACAGCGAGAAATATCATGTGAATTTGAAAGATATTCCTGCCGAATACAAAAGAAAGACAAGAATAGAACTCATCGATGTTGATTTGAGAATCAATAAGATAAAGGCCTTCAAGAATCTTTTCACCGAAGAGTCGTATCATGTCCAACGCTTCATATCGAAGGCGTTTGCAAAGCATCTCGTCAAGGTCCTGAAGGAAGAGAAATTTGATATAGTGCAGCTTGAGATGATTTACATGGCGCCATACATCGATACGATACGCGCGCATTCCGATGCGAAGATAGTGCTGCGCACGCATAATGTAGAGCATCAGATTTGGGAGCGCATTGCGAAGAAAGAGATTCTGCTACTTAAGAGACTATATATCAAGCACTTGGCTCGCACACTCAAGAAATATGAGTTGAGCGTCATCGACAAAGTTGACGGTATCGCCGCCATTACGTACACCGACGCCGCTTTTTTCCGCGGCATCACGGCGACACCGGTCATCGACATCCCTTACGGAATTGACGTGGACAAATTCATCCCCAAATACGAGACAAACAAGAAACCGTCTTTCTATCATATCGGCTCGATGAACTGGCGGCCTAACGAAGAAGCGATAAAATGGTTTCTGTCGGAAGTCTGGGATAAAATCAACGAAAGAGTGCCCAACGCAAGGATTTACCTCGCTGGCAGAAACATGCCGAAATGGTTGGAGAAGACTAAGAAAAAAGGCGTTTCTGTCGTGGGGGAAGTGCCTGATGCACAGGAGTTTGTGAAACAACATGACGTGGCGATCGTCCCGTTGCTTTCCGGAAGCGGAATCAGGATTAAGATCATTGAGTCGATGGCACTCGGGAAAGCCGTCATCACCACGATAGTCGGCGCTGAAGGCATTCAATACACTGAATTTGAAGATATTATCATTGCGGAGAACGTCCCGAAGATGGTGGAGGCCGTGTGCCGGTTGTACAACCACCCCGAAGAGGCAGAGGTCTTGGGTCGCAACGCAAGAAGACTTGTCGAGGAATTATACGATAACAAAAAGATAATCAACAGATTGCTGATTTTCTACAAAGAAATAATGTCGGAGAGGGTGATAACGGAGCTGAAGGGTCTTGTGGAGAATGCCGACGAGAGATGGAATACGGCTGACGAGAGATTCGAGACGGGTGACTAACTTGAAAAAAGATTGAAATGAAGATATTTGTATTATTACCGAGGGTTCCGTGGCCGCTTGAGAAAGGCGACAAGCTGAGGGCTTACAATCAGATCAGGCATTTGTCGAAAAACAACGAGATAGTGCTTTGCGCCCTGAACTTCGACTCCGGCCTTGACAAACAGGCGGCGTTTCATGCGTTGCAGCCGTATTGCGCTTCGGTGAATTTCATCGATTTGCCGAAACCTGTCGCGGCGTTCAATGTCATGAGGTCGTTTTTCCTCGGACTGCCGCTGCAATGCGGTTGTTTCTACAGCTCAAAGGCGAAAAAGAAAATTCATTCGCTCATCGAGGCGCATAAACCTGACATGCTTTTCGGGCAGCTTCTGCGCGTGGCTCCTTATCTTCATAAGGTGGAACTGCCTAAAACCATTGACTATCAAGATGTTTTCTCGATGGGAATGAAACGCAGGGCTGACGTGGCAGGCCCTTTTATGAGGATGCTGTTCATGATGGAATACGGGAGACTCAAGAAATATGAACGCCGTATCTTTGACGAGTTCGATGTCAAGACAATCATCAGCGAGCCTGACCGCAACGAAATCGACCATCCCGACAAAAAGAAAATCCTCATCGTCCCTAACGGCGTCGATTACGATTACTACGCTCCGCGCGAATGCGAGAAGAGATACGACATCGTATTCACGGGGAACATGTCGTATGCGCCGAATGTCAATGCCGTTGAATATCTCGCTTACGAGATCATGCCTTTGGTGTGGGAGAAACTTCCGGATGCGAAGCTGTACATCGCCGGCGCAAACCCCGACATAAGGGTCAGGAGAGTGGCTTGTGAAAACATCATCGTGAGCGGCTGGATTGACGACATGCGCGACGCCTACGCACAAAGTCGCGTGTTCATAGCACCGATGCGCATCGGCACAGGTCTGCAAAACAAACTCCTCGAAGCCATGTCGATGAAGATCCCGTGCATCACCACATCGTTGGCCAACGGCTCGCTCCAGGCGATAAACGGAAAAGACATCCTCGTCGGAAACCGTTCCGATGAGCTGGCGGCTGACATCGTTTATCTCCTGAAAAACAATGACAAGGCCCAAAAGATGGCGCAAAGCGGATGCGATTTCGTCCATCGTGTATATAACTGGTCGGCGGCGACGAAAATCATGGAAGACGCAATGAATCAGATTCTTGACAGGAACTAAAAAGAAAGAACCGCGTAGCGATTCCATATCCATAGCCGCGTAGCGGTTCCATATCCATAGGAAAACAAACGATTATAATATATGGCACAGACAGACGACAAGAAAATCATTTTTTCGATGGTGGGTGTGAGCAAGATAATACCGCCGTCACGACAGATATTAAAGGACATTTACCTCTCGTTCTTCTATGGCGCGAAAATCGGCATCATAGGCTTGAACGGAGCGGGCAAGTCAACATTGCTCAAAATCATTGCCGGAAAGGACAAGTCGTACAACGGCGAAGTCGTGTTCTCCCCGGGTTATTCCGTCGGGATGCTCGACCAGGAGCCGCAGCTCGATGATACAAAGACCGTCAGGCAAGTCGTGGAGGAAGGCGTGCAGGAAGTCGTTGACCTCCTGAAAGAATACGAAGAGGTGAACAACAAATTCGCCGACCCCGACGCCGACTACGATAAGCTCATCGAGCGGCAGGGCGAACTGACCGAGCTCATCGAGCAGCACGACGGCTGGGACTTAGACAGCAAACTCGAACGCGCCATGGACGCGCTCAACTGCCCTGACGGCGACGCGTTGGTGAAAAACCTCTCCGGTGGTGAACGCCGCCGCGTGGCATTGGTGCGTCTCCTCCTTCAGGAACCTGATATCCTCCTGCTCGACGAGCCTACCAACCACCTCGACGCCGAGGCCATCGACTGGCTCGAAAAACATCTTCAGCAATACAAAGGCACCGTCATCGCCGTCACGCACGACCGTTACTTCCTCGACCACGTCGCCGGCTGGATCCTCGAACTCGACCGCGGCGAAGGCATCCCGTGGAAAGGCAACTATTCCTCGTGGCTCGACCAGAAGACCGCCCGCATGGCGATGGAGGAAAAGACCGAGAGCAAACGCCGCAAGACGCTTCAGCGCGAGCTCGAATGGGTGAGGATGGCGCCGAAGGCACGTCACGCCAAAGGCAAGGCGCGTCTTGAGTCATACGAGAAGATGCTCAACGAAGATGTAAAAGAGAAAGAAGAAAAACTCGAAATATACATCCCGAACGGCGACCGCCTCGGCAACAAAGTCATTGAGGTTCAGAACGTCAGCAAGGCGTTTGGCGACAAAGTGCTGTTTGAGAATTTGAGTTTCAGCCTGCCGCCTGCGGGTATCGTGGGCGTCATCGGACCTAACGGTGCGGGCAAGACCACACTCTTCCGCATGATCATGGGACTCGAGAAACCCGACTCCGGCACCTTCGAGGTCGGCGAGACGGTTAAAATCGGTTACGTTGACCAGCAACACGCCGACATCGACCCGGAAAAGACCGTCTGGGAAGTCATCTCCGGCGGTAACGAATTGATACAGTTGGGCAAACGCACCATGCCGTCACGCGCCTACGTGTCGCGCTTCAACTTCGGCGGCGACCAGCAACAGAAGAAAGCCGGCGTGCTGTCGGGCGGCGAACGCAACCGCATGCATCTCGCCCTGACATTGAAACAGGAAGCCAACGTTCTTCTTTTGGACGAGCCGACCAACGACATCGACGTCAACACCCTGCGTGCCTTGGAGGAAGGCCTCGAGAACTTCGCCGGCTGCGCCGTCGTCATCTCGCACGACCGCTGGTTCTTAGACCGTATCGCCACGCACATACTCGCCTTCGAAGGCGACTCGCAAGTCTATTTCTTCGAAGGAAGCTATTCTGAATACGAAGAGAACAAGATAAAACGTCTCGGCAACCAGCAGCCCAAGAGGTTTAGATATAAGAAACTGATGTAAAAGACAGTCCTAAAACGGAGTCTTGTCACCTACGTAACAGATGATGTCATGCTCCAGATAGAGTGACTGCAGGTGATCCATCAGCTCGTTGCTGACGTCGCCGCCTGTGGAATATGGATAGGCCAAACCGAGTTGTTCCCACTTGGTCTGGCCTAATCTGTGGAATTTCAAGAGGTTGATTTCAAAGAGTCCGTTGGCTTTCATGAACTCTATGACTTTGACGGCGTTTTCGTCAGAGTCGTTGTAGTCGGCTATCACAGGATAGCGGAGCACAAGCCTGCCGTTCCAGCCCGATGCGACCAGCGTGCTTATGTTTTTAAGAATCAGGTTATTGGAAACGCCGGTTCCTGCAATATGCCTGTCGTTGTCCATGTTTTTGACATCGATGAAGGCGAAGTCAACGAGTTGCATCAGCTCGATGAATTTCTCCGTCGGGATACAGGCTGATGTCTCCACGGCGGTGTGGATGTTGTCTTTCTTGCATTCTTCGAGTACGGCTTTCAAGAAGTCATGATGTAGCAGTGGGTCGCCGCCGCTGAAGGTGACGCCGCCGCCCGTGCCCCAGTTGTTGGAGTCGCGGTGCAGGATGTCCATCACGTCCTTGACGGAATAATACTTGCCGCACACGCGCAGTGAATGTGTCGCGCACGGACGCACGCAGTCGAAGGTGGTGCATTCGCGGCAGACGGCGCGGTCGAGTTCTATCCCGTTGTCGGAGGCTGTCAGTGCTCCTTTGGGGCAGGTGCCGACACATGCGCGGCAGCCCGAGGCCCATTTGCACACCTTGCTTGCGAATATCAGCTGCGGCCTGCCGGCGTGGTTCTCGGGGTTGGAACACCAAAGGCAATGGAGCGGGCAGCCCGACATGAATATCGTCGTGCGGCAGCCCGGGCCGTCGTGAACGGAGAACGGCTGGATGTCGAAGATGACAGCTTGCGGTGCGTTCATGTGAGGCTATTTCATCTTGAAATGTTCGCAGCCAGCCGCGCCGCATGAGGCGTACGCCCAGTTCTGTTTCTCGAAGCCGGTGCACGTGCCGAGGCCGTGCTCGTCGCAGTCGGCGAAGTTCGCGCAGCAGCCGCATTTCTCGGCCATGACGAATCTCTGACAGGCCTCGCTGCCCTTGCCGTCGATCGGCAGCATCATCTTCGACAGGGCGCACATGCCTTTCTCGCAGTCTAAAAATATATAATTCTTACAGTCTATATGTTTCATTTTGACAAATTTAAAATCTTGATAATAAAATATTTAGTCATCGTATTCCGTCCTATAGATCACCTCGTCCTGTATCGGCTTGCCGATCTCGCACCAGTATTGTGTGAATCCTGCCACTCTGACCATGAGGTCGCGGTAGTTCTCGGGTTTGGCCTGGGCCTTCTTCAGAGTCTTTGAATCGACGATGTTGAATTGTACGTGGAATCCGCCTTTGCGCATGTAGGCGCGGACGAGGTCGAGGAGCTTGCGTGTGCCCTGCGATCCCTTCACCGCCGACGGGTGCAGCTTGAGGTTCATCTGTGCGTTCTGCTGCGTGCTGTGGTCGTAGATCGTCGCCGACTCGAAGATGGCGTAGATGCCGTTCTTGTCGGTGCCTGCCGCCGCCGACACGGAGCCGTCGGAATAGGTGGTGCCTGCCAGACGCCCCGCGGGGTCGGCGAGTGTGATGAAGCCCTGCGGGCCGTGAGTGGAGACGGAGATCTGGCACATGTACAGCGGCTTGCCGTAGTACGACTTGTATTGTCTCGTCAAGCCGAACATCACATCTTCATACCATTTCAGGAACTGGTCGGCCTCCCAGTCGGCGTTGCCGAACTTCGGTGCGTTGACGCAGTCGGCGAAGATCTGCGCGTATCTCGGCGCCTCGTCGGTGGCCTCGCGGAAGTCGGGCGAGAACACGCCCGTCTCGTACGACGTCTTGAACCCGAAGTTGTGCATCATCGCGTCGAGCATCTCCTCGAGGGTGTATTTCTTGTCTTTGAACACATTCTTATATAATGAAGCCATGGAGTTGACGAAGGTCACGGTGCCGCACGACTCGAAGTTGATGGTGGCGTTGTAGCGTCCGCCCATCATGCCGAGGCCGCGGCCCTTGGCGAAACAGTCGGGCTTGAGCAGCGAGGAAACGACCGGCGGGCAGTATTTGCGCCAGATGTCCATCTGCAGGTTGTTGACTTTGTTGAGCACGTCGATGGTGAGGTTCATGTATCTGACCCATTCCTCCTGGATGGCCTCCATGCTGTCGAGCTTGCGGTTGTGCGCCGGCAGCACCTGTTTGTTGATGCGTCGGTCGTAGCCGTTGGTCATCACGAGCTCGAGCATCTTGGGCAGTCCCACGAAATGCACGCCTGACCCTGCCGTCGGGCCGGCGCCGCCCGGGATCCACGTGACCTTGCCGTTGTATCTGAGCGGCAGGAAGCAGCCCGGCGACGACTCGAGGCATCCGCCGAGACACCACGCACGCGCGTCCTCTACGTTCATGCCTTCGGGTCCGTAGTTCATCAGCATGAAGTTCATGCCGTCCTGGTTGTTCATCCATGCGGGATAGCCCATGCCCTGCTTCGTGCAGGCGGCCGCCTTGAGCAGGAACGACTCCGGCAGCTTCTCGTCGTACAGTATCGACAGTGTCGGCTGTGTTGTGTGACAGCGCATCCCGGCCTCGATGATGTGGTATTCCAACGGCGTCACGGCGCTGAGTCCGTCGCGGTTCAAGCCGCCCAACGACAGGTTGTTGAATGTGTTTCCTGACAGGACGCCGCCCGTCACGCCCGCCGACGCGAAGCATTCGATGCATGTTATCTTGATGCGGTAGAACTCTAAAAGCTCGATGACCTCTTCCTCCGTCGTCACGCCGTCGTCAATGTCTTTCTCGTAGAACGGCTGAAGCACCTGTCCGAGACGTCCGATCGACTGTCCCGACTGCGGGTCTTCGTTGACCTCCGCGTAATGGCAGGCGAGTGTGAGCTGCAATGCCTGACGGAATGTCACGGGTGCCTTGTGTGCTATGTGCGCCATCACGCCGCCTATCTCTTCGTAGTTCTTCTTCAGGGCGGCGTCGGTTTCCACCGATGCGAGGTAATATGCCCTGTCGGCGTAGTTCTGGCACCATTTGCTAAGACCCTGGGCCAGGTGTTTCATGGCGACGTAGTAATATCCGCGTTCCATCCCCATGAGTCCGTCGCCGTCCGACTCACCCATCGTCTCGGCGATGCGTCTGTCGCACAGCTCGATGATGCCGTCCCAGCCGTATTGCAAAGGCAGGTAATAGTTTATCACCTCGCGGCCTTGCGGGATGCAGTAAGAGTCGAACATGCAGAGCACCGAGTCCATGATGGCCTGCTCGATGTCGTATTGCGGGGTGTATTTGGCGTAGTGGTTGCTCATCTCCTCGACGGAGTTGCCGTCCCAATAGCTGCAGGTCTTCACCAAGACAGGGATTTCCTCCTTGCGCATCCCGAACTTCTTGGCTATTGAGATAATGTTGCCGTAGCTCTTCGTGACGTTGCCGCCGCCCGCACCGATGATTGACACGGAGTCGGCCTCGCTCTCTGATGGTGCGGTGGCTTCTTTCATGAGAGCCTCGGCCTGGGCGTTGAAGAAGCTGGCCGTGACCCACGGGAACGGGAACGCGCCGCGCACGTGGCGGGTCTTGTTCATCACCAACCGCTCGTACGGCTGTATCGTCGGCGTAAGATGCGCGAACGCCGCCGCAAGCGCCTTGGCACGGCGCACCATGATGACGTCGCTGCCATTCTCCTGCCAGACACGGTTGTACCAGTACGGAAACTCCATGTCAACGGTGTTCTTCAGCGTGTAATATATGTCAATCAGCTTGCCGCAGCCTTCCGCCTGCTTCGGTATGGCGGCCTCATCGGTCATGCCCGACGCGTCGATGCCGCGGCTTTTCAGTAACTCTTTGAGTTTGTCTTCGTTGGTCATTATGATAAATGTTTCGGTAAAATTGAATTTGCAAAGATAAGACTATTTTGTCAGATTGAAATGAGATTTTTTTGTAAAAAATGATGTCTATCTGAGGGTGGGTACGACATACATCCACACCAGAAACCTCGCGGCTCTTCCGATGAGCATATAGACGGCGCATTGGAAGGGCTTCGTCTTGTAGAAGCCGAGCGCGATGGCGAATGCGTCGCCGACAATCGGAAGCCATGCGAGAAGTCCGAGGTAAGGACCGTATTTATCAACTTTAACTTTTTGTTTTTCAAGTGTCTCGCGTTTGACGTGAAGCCATTTCTCGATCCACTGCCACTTCCCAATCCAGCCGATGCCGTACGATGTCATGCCGCCGAGCCAGTTGCCCGTCGTGGCCAAGATGAAGCACAGCCAAGGCTTTCCGCCAGCCATCAACATCCCGATAATCAACGCGTCGGCGGAGAAAGGCACCACTGTGGAGGCGAGAAACGAACCGAGGAACAGCCCGAGATAACCCCAGCTCTGAAGAAACTCTATCATTTCATCAGCTCTTCCATTACCTTTCCGGCGAGCCGGCTCGTCCCGACGCGGAAGAACCTGCTGTCGAGCCATCTGTCGCCGAGGATGTCCTTCACTATATAATAATAGGTGAGTGCGTCTTCGATTGCCGACATGCCGCCAGCGGGCTTGAACCCGACCATCTGTCCCGTCGTCTCGTAGTATTCCCTGATGGTGTCGCACATCACGACGGCCGCCGTCGGTGTCGCCGCCACTGGCACCTTCCCCGTCGAGGTCTTGATGAAATCGGCCCCCGCCAAGATTGCCAACTCGCTGGCTTTGCGGATGTTGCCGACGGTTTTCAGTTCTCCTGTCTCAAGAATCACCTTCAGACGAACCGGCGGTTGGCAGATGTCGCGGATGCCTTGTATCTCGTTATAGACCTCGTCGTAGTCGCCTTCGAGAAACGTGCCTCTCGAGATGACCATATCGACCTCGTCGGCGCCCTGCTCAACGCAATATTCCACTTCTTTCTTCTTCAATTCAAAAGGCATCTGCCCCGAAGGGAAGGCGCATGCCACCGTCGCGACACGGATTCCGCTGCCTTGAAGAAGCTCTTTCGCCTGTTTCACAAAAGGACTGTAGATGCAAATCGCCGGAACGGAAAGATGCAGTCCGTTATTCGGGAATGCCAATGCTTTTGCGCAGAACTCATTGATTTTATGAGAGTTATCGAACGCTTCCAGAGTAGTGAAATCGATGCTTTGAAAAATGGTTTTCAGCGACTCGCGGCGGTCGCAGCTCTCGTCTTGTCTTTTCAAAATCGCTTCGATGCGCTGCTGAAGCTCATCTTCGGTGTGGTTGTACGGTTTGAAATTCATTGCTTTAAAATTTTTTGCAAAAGTA
>JAUNNU010000127.1 GCA_030537295.1 Bacteroidia bacterium | reverse complement strand
AAACTTTTGAAACCCCTGAAACTTTTGAAACTTTTTTGTATTTTTGCAACTTATTTCAAAGATATGAAGATTGTATTCCTCGAACCGCTCGGATTCACCGTTGAATCCATCGAAAAAGCCTGCGATAACTTGAAAAGGCACGGACACGACATTGTCATCTTTTCCGACAAAAGCCCCGAGTTGAACATCGAACGCGCCGAAGGAGCCGACATCGTCGTGCAAACCGACATGCCGATGGGAAAGGATTTTTTCGACTCCTGCCCCACCCTCAAAATGCTCGCGATCGCGATTGTCGGCCTCGACCACGTTGATTTGGACTATTGTGAAAAACACGGGGTTATCGTTAAGAACGCAGCAGGTTATTCAACCGAAGCCGTAGCCGAGCTTGCAATTGGAATGATGATCGGACTTTATCGCCATATCGTTGAAAACGATGATATTACACGCAAATGCACAGGCAACGCCATCCTTCCGGGAAGAGAAATCGGAGGCAAAAACGTCGGTATCATCGGCTTGGGCGCAATAGGCCGACGCACCGCCGAATTAGCAAGAGCTTTCGGTTGTAACGTTCTCGCATGGAACAGAAAACCAATTGACATTGAAGGCATTACACTTGTTGACAAAGAAACATTGCTAAAAGAATCAGACATCGTCTCACTGCACATCGCATTGAACGAAGAAACACGCAATTTCATTTCCGCCAAGGAACTTGCGATGATGAAAAAGTCGGCAGTTCTCATAAACACGGCACGCGGCGGCCTGGTGAACACCGACGACCTCGCCGAAGCGTTGAAAACCAAGAAAATCGCCGGCGCAGCACTCGATGTTTATGACGGCGAACCGCCTCTTTATTACGGACTGCCGCCGATGACAAATGAGAATCCGCTGCTGTCGGCACCAAACACCATGCTGCTTCCGCACATCGGTTTCGGAACCGTCGAAGCCAAGGAATTAAGACTGAAACTTGTTATTGAAAACATCGAAAAATTTGCAAATAATTGAACCAAAAATGAAAAGAATCATCGTTTTAACATTAGCATTGGCTTTTGCCATTTCTTCCTGCAATTCAAATAGAAATTCGGAAACAACTGAAAACAAACAAGTTACCGACACGATTACCGCAAAGGCACTTCAGGAATGGAGAAACGACCATTTCGGGATGTTCATACATTTCGGAGTCTATTCAAAACTCGCGGGAATATGGAAAGGCGAACAAATTCCATATTACGGAGAGCAGATCATGAACCACGCCCGCATCACCGTGCCTGAATATGAAGCAGTTGCAAGAGAATTTAACCCGACAGACTTCAACGCCGACGAAATAGTTGAACTCGCACAAAACGCCGGAATGAAATACATCGTCATCACCACAAAACACCATGACGGGTTCTGTATGTTCGACACGCAAACCACTGATTATGACATAGTTGACTTCACACCTTACGGCAAAGACGTTGTCGGACAGCTCGCCGACGCCTGCCACCGGCACGGCATGAAACTCGGCTTTTACTACTCCCTCCCCGACTGGCATTTTCCCTACAACATCCCGCATCTCGAACCGGATTCGACGACGAAATGTTGGGAACATGTAAATCAGGTTTATTCGCCGTTAGAAACAATCACCCCCGAACTTGAAGAATATATCGTGAAGCAAATCAGCGAGTTAATGACAAATTACGGTGAGGTCACGACTTTGTGGTTCGACATGGGGCTTGTGACACCCGAACAGAGCAAACGCTTCCGCAAAGTCGTCAAAAGCATTCAGCCTCAATGCCTTATCAACGGAAGAATCATGAACAACCAAGGCGATTACATGACACTTCCCGACAACGGCGACGTGGCGTCATACGGCGATATTTACTGGGACAATCCGGCATCACTTTATGGCACATGGGGCTACAAATCGTGGATTGAACGTCCCGAATTGTCGGAGCAGGTCAAAACACAAATCGGGAGATTGAGAAGCACCGTGAGCCACGGCGGAGTGTTTCTGCTCAACATCGGCCCTGACGGAACAGGAAAAGTAATTGATTATGAGAAAGATGTGCTTAACGGAATTGGAGAATATCTGCACGACAACCCGGATTTTTATGAAACAGAATGTGCGGAGTCATCAAACTCGGAAAAAATCATAACCACCGACAATTCAACAAACGAAATCGTTCTCACCGACGATGACGCGCTCCGTCACGCTACAATTGACGGCACAGGTTACATGAGCGTACAACCGGATTCGTGGCTCTCATGGAAAGTTGAAGCAGACGAATCGGCGGAATACGATGTCTTTGTTGTTTATCTTCCGGAAAACGACGCAAAAGAATACATCTTAAAATGCAATGGAATCAGCCTGAATCATGTCTTGCCCAGCGTTGACAGAATGGTCCAGACTTCATATTTCGGAAACATATTAATTAATAATGGTGTCAATGAGATAATTCTTGACCAGTCGAACCGATGCAATCCGCTTGAGCCGTTGGGGGTCAAGGTTGAAAAGATAATTCTGAAAAAAAGTGATCTTTCAGTTAATATTTTATAAATTTATTTTACCTTTGCAAAAATTTAAAGAATCAAAAATATGTTTGAGCATAGCAGTATTTTTTTTAAAGAAACATCAACAACAAAAGCAAGGATGGGGAAAAGTGAAGGTGTGAAAAAAGCAAGGATAGCAAAAATGCTTGAAGAGACATATTCTGCAGACGAGTTTGAAAAAAAACTCAAAAACGCCTTGATAGAAATTCACGGTGTTTTTTCACATATTTAACGAATATGTCATTATTGATGATATTGTTCCATCAAGTATGGTTTCAAAAAAAAACTAAAACAAAAACGGAGACTTTGCATTGCAAAATCTCCGTTTCCTTGAAAAATCACTCAATTAAAGAGCTGAAGCCTTGTGGTATTCCCTCTTGCCGAGTTCCTTGTCGAGCATGTACAGTCCGAGATTGTTGCCTTCGATGAACTTGAATGAATCAACCATCTTCTGCGCTTCCTCTTCTTCCTCAACCTGTTCGTCGATGAACCAAGTCATGCGGTTCTGTGTCGCATAGTCGCTGTCTTCAATCGCGAGCTTGTTGATGTTGTGAATCATAGCTGTGACTTTCTTCTCATGTTTCAGAGTGTCTTCAAATGCCGCGAGCGGTGTAGCCCATTCTGTTTCAACGGCTTCAATCGGTTTCAACACGACGCGCACGTTACGTGACTGCATGTACTTGTAAAGGATCATCGCATGGTCCTGTTCTTCCTTGAACTGAACTTCAAACCAGTTTGCGATACCATCAAAACCTTTGTCACGGAAATTTGCACCCATCGACAGATAAAGGTAAGCTGACCATAATTCAGCATTGATTTGAGCATTGATTGCTTCTTCGATTTTTTTTGTCATATCATTTATTTTTTAATGTTGTTAGTCATTTTTTGCAAAACGCAAAATTACATCATTTTGTTTAATGCTGAAACTATATTTTTGTTTTTTTTGCATTAATTCAAAAAATAATTTTACCTTTGCTGAAATAAAAATTCGTATCATGATTATGTTTACATCCGCCGACAATCAACAATTGGAATCATTAGGAATATCTGTTCAACAGGTTGAAAATCAAATAAATCAATTCAAAAAAGGGTTTGCTTTCAGCGATTTGACAGCACCTGCAAAAATAGGTGATGGCATCGTAAAATTCAATGAAAATGAAATCAAAGAACTCGTAAAGCAGTTCGATGAAGACAAACAATATTACGACATCATCAAATTTGTCCCGGCTTCAGGAGCAGCAAGCCGAATGTTCAAGAACCTTTATTCCTTCGTTGAAGAATATAAAGATCAGGAAATTCCTGCCAATTTCCTGAAAAAAGAAAAAATAAAACCAGATTCGGCAGAGAATTTCTTCATCGGCATTCATGATTTCGCTTTTTACAATGACTTGAAAAACAGACTTCAAGAAAAAGGCAAAGACATCGAAACGATGTTGAAAAACAACGAATTAGTGGAAATAGCGGAGACATTGCTCAATGCTGACGGGCTGAATTACGGCAATCTGCCCAAAGCGTTGCTCAAATTCCATAAATATGGTGACACTGCACGCCTTGCGATGGAGGAACATCTCGTTGAAGCGGCGGAGTACAGCACCTGCGACGACGAAAAAGGCAAAGTCGCCCAGCTTCACTTCACCGTTTCCCAGGAACATCTCGGCATTTTCATGAAAATAGTTGAATATGTCCTGCCGAAATACGAGAAGAAATTCGGAATCAGATACAAGGTCTCATTCTCCGTGCAGAAACCGTCAACCGACACAATCGCCGTTGACATGAACAACGAGCCGTTCCGCGACAAAGACGGGAATTTGTTCTTCCGCCCTGGCGGCCACGGTGCTTTAATACAGAATCTCAATGACTTACATAAAGAAATCATATTCATAAAGAACATCGACAACGTTGTTCCCGACAAGTTGAAACCAACGACTTTTGAATATAAAAAGGTACTGGGCGGTTATCTCTTCCGTTTGCAGCAGCAGCAGTTTGAATATTTGGAAATGCTTGATTCCGGTGATGTCACAAACGAGGAAATCGACGAAATAACCGTTTTTGCGAAAGAGAAGTTGATGATTGACATCCCAGATTTCTTCAGCACATACAATGAAATTGAGAAAATCGACTTCCTATACAGCAAATTGAACCGTCCGATGCGTGTCTGCGGAATGGTTAAAAACGAAGGCGAGCCAGGAGGCGGGCCGTATTACACGCGCAACAGCAACGACGAAATCTCATTGCAAATCGTTGAGTCGTCACAAATCGACCACAAAGACGAAAAGCAGGAGGCGATGTTCCGTTCGTCAACGCATTTCAACCCCGTTGACTTGGTATGCGCCACACGTGACTTCAAAGGCAATTCCTTTAATTTAAACGACTTCATCGACCCGGAAACCGGCTTTATCTCATACAAGTCGAAAGACGGCAAAGACTTGAAAGCCATGGAATTACCTGGTTTATGGAACGGTGCGATGGCCGATTGGATTACAGTTTTCGTCGAAGTCCCGATTGCGACATTCAACCCTGTCAAAACCGTCAATGACCTGTTGAGGGAGACGCATCAGAGTTGAGGGCTTCAAGGTTTCAAGAGTTTCATAGTTTCAAAAGTTTCAAAGTATTAAAGTTTCAAGATATGGTATCAGTAAAAATTGAAGATAAGATTTGTTTCATTGAGATGCTGAATTCCGCTCATTTCAACACATTGAGCGAGCAGATGTGCGATGAGATTTCAGACGCTTTGAAAGAGGCATACGACAAAGAATGTGTCGGCATAGTCATCAAGGCCGAGTGCAGCCGCGGTGTCTGGAGTGCCGGGCACGACATCCGCGAACTGCCTGTTGACGGCAACGACCCGTTGGACTATGACGTGCCGATGGAACGGCTTCTGCGCAATGTCCAAGAGGTGCCTATTCCGGTCATCGCATGTGCCAACGGCACCGTTTGGGGCGGCGCCTGCGACCTTTGCGTCAGCTGCGACATGATTGTCGCCTCCGACAATGCAACATTCGCAATCACACCTGCCAAAATAGGAATACCATACAACGCATCAGGTATCATGCACTTTATCAATCAATTAGGGATTAACAAAGCCCGTGAGATGTTCTTCACCGCCAACCCGATCACGGCGCAAGACGCTTTGAACGTCGGATTTGTGAACCAGATTGCGCCAGCAGAAGAGCTTGACAAGATGTTAGAAGAGAGATTTCTCGCTCCGTTACGCAGAAATTCCGTCGTCAGCATGTCGGCGATCAAGAGGCAATTCAGAATATTAAGCCGTGCGGCGACCGTCATTTCTTCCGAAAGTTTTGAGAAAATCAACTCATACAGGAAGAAAGTATATCAAGGCTCCGACTACAAGGAAGGTATCACTTCATTCTTGGAGAAGCGCAGCCCTGAATACAAAGGCAAGGCATCTGACTTGGATTGAAAATTTAAATTTATAAACATATAACGACTACTGAAAAAATTCATATTTTTGCAACTCTAAAAATAAAAAGTAAGAAACAGAAAGTTAAGAACATAGACATATTATAAAGAAGCGTTTGCTGTTTGCAGATCTTTCGAAAAATCGCCAATTTTTAGAATTATCCATTTGTAAACATACGTAGATGCTCACCGGTTAGGTGTGGGCTTCCGTATTTGGATAATAGGTGTTTGGCGATACCTCGAAAGAAAATAGGGAAATGCCACACCTTTTTAATTTGTCCTCAAATACGGTAATATGTTATTCCAATCGATTGAATTTCTGATTTTCCTGCCGATAGTTTTCCTGCTCTATTGGTTCGTCTTTAGGAAACTGAAGCTACAAAATGCGCTCGTCTTGGTCGCCAGCTACGTGTTCTACGGCTGGTGGGACTGGCGTTTCCTCATCCTTATCGCCCTGACCAGCGGCTTCAGCTACTGGAGCGGGCTGCTCATAAAAAGCAACGAAGACAAACCCCAAGCGCAGAAATGGATTTGTGCCGGGAACATCATCCTTAACCTGCTGATTCTCTTCGCGTTCAAGTATCTGAATTTCTTTTCGGAAAGCCTTGTAGCCCTGTTTGCACTCTTCGGGATACACCTCGACTGGGTGACGCTGAAGATAATACTCCCCGTCGGAATAAGTTTCTACACTTTTCAGGCGTTGAGCTACACCATCGACGTTTACAGGAAAAAGATCGAGCCGACAAGGGACATCGTGGCGTTCTTCGCCTTCATCAGCTTCTTCCCGCAGCTCGTGGCCGGCCCAATCGAACGCGCCACAAATCTCTTGCCGCAGTTCCTGAAGCCGAGGAAGTTCGACTACGCCGCCGCCGTTGACGGATGCCGCCAGATGCTGTGGG
>JAUNNU010000126.1 GCA_030537295.1 Bacteroidia bacterium | reverse complement strand
AGATGTCCCGACATTCCAGTCGGTGATATTGGCGGGTGTCTATGACATCAAGAACTTGAAGCTCAAGATACGAAACGAAAACGAACATCAGTACAACAGTCCGTGGAACATCGCCGTCCCGTTCGACGTTGACATGTCGCTTCACGCCGACGGCATCGCGGGTATGCTCCGCGAATACCAAAGCGAGCGCGGCGTTTCATTTGATGAAGACTTGGTCGCAAACGAGATTTACGCCTATTCCGGCGGCTATCCGTTCCTCGTGTCGCGACTGTGCCAGATAATCGACGGCAAGGGCTTCAGCTGGGACCGCAAGGGCGTGGTCGATGCGGTGCATGAAATCCTGAATGAGCGCAACACGCTTTTCGATGACTTCATAAAGAAACTCGACCAGTTCCCAGAATTGAGGCAGTTACTCAAAGTGATATTGTTCACGGGCGGGAGACGTGCCTTTTCCATGTCGGAGAAATACATCCAGCTTGCCCAGATGTTCAGCTTCATACGCAACGACAATGGCACGGTTCGCATCTCGAACAGGATATTTGAGACATTCCTTTATGATATGTTCACGGCGGAAAGCGACATGGACAGCATCTTCAGACAGGGTAGCCTCGACAAGAACCAGTTCATCGTGAACGGGATGCTGAACATGCGCCGTCTGATAGAACGTTTCGTGGTGCATTACAACGACATCTACGGCTCGCAGGGCGATGCGTTCAAGGAGAAGGAGGGCCGGAAGCTGTTCCTGCTCTACCTCCGCCCGGTGATCAACGGCGTCGGCAACTATTACGTCGAGGCCGAAACCCGCGACGAGACCCGCACAGACATCGTAGTTGACTACCTCGGACACCAGTACGTCATCGAGCTGAAAATATGGCACGGCGACAGCTACAACGAACGCGGCGAACAGCAATTGGCGGAGTACCTCGACTATTTCCATTTGGACACCGGCTATCTCGTGAGTTTCTGCTTCAACAAGAACAAAAAAACGGAGTTTAAGGCTGTCGATGTCGGCGGCAGGACGTTGTATGAAGCGGTAGTGTAATCTGCCGCCTTTCTTTCTTATTCTTCCTGCCCTTGGAAAATCAACAGGCTCGCGTCGTCTCTTCGGAATGTCTCGTTGGCCACTTCGAGCAGTTCTTCAGCGGTGATTTTTTCGAGTTTCGCTATCGTTTCCGGCAGTGTCTCTATGTGTTCTTCAAAGAATCCGGCGCGTATCATGCCGAGGAGGTCGTTCATGCCCGACTCGTTGCTCAACGCGACTTGCCCGATGAGTTGTTTCTTGGCGTTTGAAAGTTGCAAGATGCCGAGTTTCTGCGTCATCAGCTTGTTTAATTCCTTGAATGCTAATTCTATAGATTTATCTTGCGAATGCGGGTCAACGCCCATGTAGATGGTGTAGTTGCCGGTGTCGGAGTATGCGTTGTATTGCGATTCGATGGTGTAGGCGAAGCCGTATTTCTCGCGTATGTTGAGGTTGAGGCGTGTGTTCATGCCCGGCCCGCCGAGGATGTTGTTCAACAGGATGAGTTTCAGCTTGCGGTCGTCGTTGTAAGGGTAGGCGAGGCCGCCTATGACGACGTGTGTGAGATGGCTGGTGCGTTCCTCTATCTGTGTCTTCGCCGGCAGCGGCGTGAACGGCACTCTCTCGAAAGGCACGGCGTCGCCCTCGCAGTCGGCGAAATATTTCTCCGCCATGTGTCTGAAATCCTCGAAGGAGACATCGCCGATGCAGGCGAGTATCATGCGGTCGGGGGCGTAGTGCGACTTGTGGAAACGCACGATGTCACCGCGTGAGTATCCGCTCACCAAGTCGATAGTGCCGAGGATGTTACGTCCGAGTTGATGACCTCTGTAGAGGAGGTTCTCGAACTCATCGAAGATCTCATCGGCGGGTGTGTCGCGGTAGGAGTTTATCTCGTCGAGTATGACTTCTTTCTCTTTCTCCATCTCGTTTTCCGGGAAGGTGCTGTTGAAGATGACGTCGGCGAAGAGGTCCATCGCCTTGCCGAGATGTTCTTTCAGGAAGGAGGCGTGGATGCATGTCTCCTCCTTGGTGGTGTATGCGTTGAGGTCGCCGCCCACGTTTTCGAGGCAGCTCAGGATGTGATACGCCTTGCGCCGTTTGGTGCCTTTGAACACAAGATGTTCGATGAAATGCGCCAGCCCGTTCTCGTCAGGGCGTTCGTCGCGCATCCCGGCGTTGACCATGAGGGCTAAATGCGCCACTTCACCGACGCGACGCCGGTGAAGTAGCTTTATTCCGTTTCGTAAAATCGATTGCGAAATCAAGATCTCGTCAGACATTTCAGGTTATCTCTTCTTTCTGAACATATTGAAGGCGTCGCTGCTGTCGCAACTTCTTGATTCAGATGATTTTCCCATCCAGTTGTTGATTTCGGCCACTCCGTCGTAGTCGCCGAGAACCCTGAATGAACCCTTCGGCTCAAGGTTGGGGTTGCCGCTCGTCTCGACAAGGATGACGGCCACCTTGAAGTCGATGATGCCCGTCTTCTCGTCCCAGATGCCGCTGAAGATCGTTGACTGCTTCGCATACATTCCGTCAGGATAGCCTTCGGTGTTGTAGTAGCAGCTGAAGTTGTCGCCGGTGCCGGTGATCTTCATCTTGCTGATATGCTCCTCATAATACGCTCCGTAGCCGCCCTGCTGGTTGACGATGCTGTCGTCCCACTGCTTCCCGTAGAAATCCAATCCGTTCTCCTCGGAATAGACGAAGGCGATGTATCTGTCATTGTAAAATGTGGAGTCCTCCGAATGGTCGTATGAAGCGCGGATGAGCATGTGTGGCGCAGAAACGAACTGCCCGTTGAGATGCGGCGGCGTCGTGCCTTCGTAAATGTCCATGTATTTCGTGATTGAATCTTGAACCTCGGCAGGAAGCACTTCCTCCGGGACGTCAGGCGTGATGATCACGACTTTATCTTTGTCTTTATTACATGAAACGAATGTCGCCATTACCGTGAAAACTGCCACCAAAGCAGCTGTCCTGATTTTTTTCGATGTGTCTTTTTTCATTGTGATTTATTTTAGTGTGCAAAAATACTAATAATTTTTTAAGTTCGTTAATTTTTTGAAAAAATAAGGTGTTTTTTGAAATTCTTACTATCTTTGCAAAATAATTTTTTTAAGACAATGAGGGCCAAAATTCTTTTAGTTATCATGCTTTTAACGGCGATAGGTGTTTCCGCTCAGGAGGATTTGAGCAGGCTCAACACTTATGGCGCATCGAGGGACAACAAATACAGGGACATCAAGAACGAATGCATCGGCACGTGGATGTTTCAGGTGACGTATGCTCACCATTGGCCGGGTGCCGACACGAAGGAGCTTTACAACCATAATAACTCCGTCGGCGGCGGTGTCTATTACAAGACCGGCAAGAACTGGCTCTTCGGGTTCAACGGCAACTTCATTTCTGGAAACAGTGTCAAAATCAGCCGTGAGGACGTCTTCGGAGAGATTCTCGACGTGAACGGCGAGATCATCACCGGCGACGGCATATACGGCAGCTACGCCTTGTTCGAGCGAGGAGCTCATTTCCAGCTCTGCGCCGGAAAAGTCTTCGCCTTCAAGAAACCTAACCCCAACAGCGGCATCTTCGTCAAAGGCGGCCTCGGATACCTCTTCAACCGGCTCAGGACAGAGTTCGGCTCCTACGCCTCGCCGCCACCGGCACTCAACGGCGACTACCTCTACGGCTACGACAGAAAACGCGGCGGATTTGCCTATTCAGGCGAGATAGGTTATTTCTTCCTCAGCAGCACACGCGTGCTCAACTTCTCGGTGTCGTTCGAGTTCACACAGGCTCACACCGTACCGCAGCGCGAATGGGACTTCCATCTCATGCAGGGCGACACCGGCCGCTACCTCGACAGATATTACGGAATCAGATTCGCAATATATATCCCTACCTACAAACGCGCACCCGCCGACTATTACTATTATTAGGAGTTTGAGGAGTTTGAGGAATTTTAGGTGATTAGGAGTTTAGCTTTAAAATGAGAGTTTTTTATTCATTAATCGTAAAGACATACAGCGGCTTGATTCATGTTGCGGCCGCTTTTGGAAACAAGAAGGCCAAGCTCTGGCGCGACGGCCGTAAGAACCAGTGGGATACGTTGAAACAAGACAATCCCGACGACCAATGGGTCTGGATGCACGTGTCGTCACTCGGCGAATTTGAACAAGGACTGCCGGTAATCGAACGGCTGAAGGAAAACTATCCGCAATACAAAATACTGCTTACCTTCTTCTCGCCTTCAGGCTATGAGGTGAAGAAAAACTTCCCTTTGGCCGACAAAATCGCCTACATGCCGACCGACACTATCGACAATGCACGACGGCTCGTGGCGAATTTTAACCTGAAAGCAGCTTTCTTCGTGAAATATGAGTTCTGGTTCAATTACATAAAGGTGCTGAAAGACAACAACATCCCGCTATTTTACATCTCGGTGATACTGCGTCCGAGCCAGTATTTCTTCAAGCCTTGGGGCAGATGGTTCAGAAACCGGCTCCGTGAGGTGAAATATTATTTCGCCCAAAACGAGGAGACCGCAAACCTGCTGAACTCCATCGGCATCGAGAATGTCACGGTGACCGGCGACACGCGTTTCGACCGCGTATATTCCATCGCGCAGAAAGCACAGCGTTATCCTGACGTGGAGAAGTTCATCGGAAGCAGGAAATGCATCATCGCGGGAAGCAGCTGGCCGTCAGACGAACGTCTTCTCTGTCCTTTCATCGAAAAAATGCCCGACGACTATTGCTTCATCATGGTGCCGCACGACATCTCCGATTCACATGTCCGACAGATCGAGTCACAACTCAAAGACTATCAGCTTTACACCAAACTGAATCCAGGTGTGAAATCGAAAGTGTTGGTTATTAATACTATAGGGATGCTTTCCAAGATCTACCGTTATGCACGGTTCGCCTACATCGGAGCCGGTTTTTACGACGGAATCCATAACATTCAGGAAGCGATCGTCTTCGGCGTGCCCGTTGTCTTCGGCCCTAAATACCACGACTTCGAGGAGGCCGTTGACCTCGTGAGACTGAAAGGCGCCTTCGTCATCAACAACCAAAACGAGCTTGACAACGTATTTGACAGATTCATCGCCGACGAAAGTTTTTATAAGGATGCGTCAAAAGTCTGCAACGACTATGTGGCAAAGAAAATCGGAGCCACCGACATGATAATGAATGTCTTGGAAGAAATAAGAGAGAAAAAATAGGGGAGAAGGAATAGAGAGGAAAAAATAAGGAAGAAAAATAAAAACTCGTGTTAAAAAACTCTTGTAAAGTGTTTTAAAAAAAACCTTGCAACTTGTGTTAAAAAGAAAATATGAATACAGTTTTAAAATTCAGAAACGACGATAACGTCAAGGCGAAGGTTTTCATCCTTGACGGAATTGAGAATATTGACAAGATAGATCTTCGTCCGGAAGAGGCGGAGCATGTGAGGAAATCATACGGGGAGTCGAAAGACAAGTCGGTCGTCATCGACAGATATACGGAGCTTCTCGTGATTTTCTTCGTCGCCGCCGACGCTGACGAGAAGGATTTCATGGAGCAATGCCGCCGCAAGGGTTCCGCCATCTGCAAGTTGCTCAACAGAAACAAATACGAGGATGTCCTCATTCAGGACATCGGCGCGAAACGCTGTGCCAAGATGGGGACGGCGGAAGGCATCATGCTGACGAACTATGAGTTCAATAAATACAAGACCGATGCGAAGTCCAACACTTTGAAAACCGTCTGGCTGATGGAAGGCACGGCTTGTGAGGACTGTGTCGCGATGATGAACGTCACCGTCGAGGCCACCTTATTGGCCCGCGACCTCGTCAACGAGCCGGTGAACCATCTCAACGCCGAAGACCTCGCCGACGTCATCAGCACGAAGATGCGTGAGGTTGGCGGACACGCCGAGGTGCTCAACAAGAAGAAAATCGAGGCACTTAAGATGGGCGGACTGCTCGCCGTCAACGCAGGAAGCACCGACGACCCGACGTTCACCATTTTGGAATGGAAGCCTGAAAACCCTGTCAACGAGAAGCCTATAGTGTTGGTTGGCAAGGGAATAGTGTTCGACACCGGCGGCTATAACCTCAAGACAGCACAGTTCATGAACGACATGAAGCACGACATGGCGGGTGCCGCCACCGTGGCCGCCGCCGTCTATGCCGCGGCCAAGGCGAAACTCCCGGTCCATGTCATCGCACTCGTGCCGGCCACCGACAACCGTCTCGACGGCAATGCGCATGTCACCGGCGACATCATCACGATGTTCGACGGCACCACGGTCGAGGTGCTGAACACCGACGCCGAAGGACGTCTCATCCTCGCCGACGCCCTCGCCTACGCCAAGAAGTTCAACCCGATGATGGTGCTCGACTTCGCCACACTCACCGGCGCGGCGTCGTACGCCATCGGACCGTATGCCACCGTGGTGATGGGTAAGGACTCCGATGAAATCTACAAAAAACTTGAAGACATAGGCGAACGTGTTTATGAACGCCTCGTTAGATTCCCGATGTTCGAGGAATACGGCGACATGGTGAAGTCAGACCTCGCCGACCTGAAGAACGTCGGGGGCAAGTTCGGCGGCGCAATCACTGCGGGCAAGTTCCTCGAACACTTCACCAGCTACCCGTGGCTGCATTTCGACATTGCGGGAACGGCGTTTTTAGACAAGGCGGAATATTACAAGCCAGCCGGCGCGACGGGAATACATGTGAGGTTGCTGATGAAGTTTTTCAGAGCGATGAGTGATGAGAGATGAGAGAAACTGGCGCACAAGGAAGAAAACCCTCGTGCGCCAGCCACTTTTAACTTTATAAACTTTATAACTTTATGA
>JAUNNU010000125.1 GCA_030537295.1 Bacteroidia bacterium | reverse complement strand
TGGTTGTCGATGTTTTCGATGTAGTCGAGCGAGTCGTCCTCGAAGAATTGCAGTTCCGGGATGATGCGAAGCTGTTTCCCGACGCGTCCGCCGAGGAGTCCGCGCAGATAACGGCTCATCTCGTTGACCTCTTTCACGACGTTGGCTTTCGCCTCGTGCGACGGGCCGAAAATGCTCAGGTAAATGCGTGCGTACGACATGTCGGTGGTGACGTTGACCTTTGTCACTGTGATCATTACGTTGCCACGCGTCTTGATTTCTCTCTGAAATATCTCACCAAGTTCCTTCTGGATCAGCTTGGAAATTTTCTGTTGTCTTTTTGTCTCCATAATGGCCGCAAAATTACAAAGAAAAATGATTGCCGTGTGATTTTTCACCCATTATTTGAAAATAAAAATAAATGTTGCGACAAAAGTCTTTGAAATTGGAAAAAAGAGTAATTTTGCAGCTTATGAAAATGAAATATAATTGTCTTGAGATTTGTGCAGGCGCCGGCGGTCAGGCTTTGGGTCTTGAACAGGCGGGCTTTGATCATATTGCGTTGGTGGAATATGAAAAGGACTATTGTTCATGTTTGAAAAGAAATCGTCCAGACTGGAATGTGATATGTGGCGATGTCCATGATTTCAACGGCAAAATCTACAAAAACAAGATAGATCTGCTTGCCGGCGGCGTGCCATGTCCACCTTTCAGTATTGCCGGAAAACAACTTGGTGCGGAAGATGAGAGGGATTTGTTTCCACAGATGCTTCGGCTTGTTGAGGAGATAAGACCGAAGGCGGTAATGATAGAAAATGTTCGTGGATTAATGAGTTCAAGTTTCACGCCGTATCGTTATTCGATTTTGGAAAATCTTGATAATCTTGGATATAGTACACACATTCAATTGATAAACGCTTGTGATTTCGGTGTGCCGCAGTCGAGGCCAAGAGTTATAATCGTTGGAATAAGAAAAGATTATAATGATGTTTTTGAATTTCCGTACGCTGACGTTTTTCAAAAGAAGCCGACAGTTGGTGAAACACTATATGATCTCATGTCGGCAAAGGGTTGGAAAGGTGCGCAGACTTGGCGAAAGAATGCCGACAAGATTGCGCCGACTGTTGTCGGAGGCAGCAAGAAACACGGTGGACCTGACCTCGGCCCGACTCGAGCAAGAAAAGCTTGGGCTGATTTGGGCGTTGATGGTACAAGCGTTGCGAATGAAGCTCCAGATGCGGATTTTGAAGGAATGCCGAAGTTGACCCCAAGGATGCTTGCAAGGATACAAGGATTTCCTGATGAATGGAATTTCGGAGAGAAAAAAACAGCTGCTTGCAGGATGATTGGCAATGCTTTTCCTCCACCGGTGGCAATGAAAATAGGATTGCAAATTTTAAAAACTCTTGATTATGAATGCACTGATTGCTACAGCAAGAATGAATTATCACAAGGAGTTGCTGTCTGAAGGAATCCTTTCAATTGACAAAAAAGGAACGCCAAGTAACGCCGATAGTTCGTCCAAACTTTCAATATCTATTGCGAAAGGCATTTGTGACATCCTTATGGCTGATGTCCATGAAAAAATTATCGGGCAGACTTCCGGTGCAAAATTTGAGCAAGTGAACATGAATTTTTTAAACGCCACATTCCCGTTTTTGCAGAACCTTCGACCTGGTTCGTGGCATGTTGAGAAGTTGGGGAACAGAAATTCAATAAAAACATCAAGTTTTGTGCAATATGAACACCTCGATTATTTGAATTTATTGACGAAAAATGATTCAAAACTTGCCGCAACTATTGGTAATGATTATATGGTTTCGCCCGATATTGTGATTTTTAGAGACCCTGAGCCAGACGAGATTATAAATCACAACGCATTGATAGTTGATGATAATGTTTGTAATTTGTCAGATATTAGGAAGAAAACTAATAATTTACCTATACTTCATGCTTCTGTTTCGGCAAAATGGACAATGCGTTCGGACAGAGCACAAAACAGCAGGACTGAAGCACTCGGTTTGATTAGGAATCGCAAAGGTCATCTTCCTCACATAGCCGTTGTGACTGGCGAACCAATGCCATCGCGTCTTGCTTCGCTTGCTTTGGGAACTGGTGATATTGATTGTGTGTATCATTTCGCATTGTATGAACTTGTTGAATCTGTTAGACTTACAGGGGCAGAAGACTCAATGGAAATGCTTGATATTTTGATAAGAGGCAAACGATTGAAAGACATAAGCGATTTGCCAATGGATTTAGCTGTTTAGTGTTATGAGACTTGTAATTCAACGTGTTTCACGCGCCTCGGTGACAATCGGAGGCGTTTTGAAGTCGGAAATAGGAAAGGGACTGATGATTCTTCTCGGCGTTGAAGACGCTGACAGTCAGGAAGATGTGGAATGGCTCTGCCAGAAAGTGACGAAACTCCGCATCTTTGAAGATGAGAACGAGGCAATGAACTTAGACATCAACCAGATCGGCGGCGAGTTCCTCGTGGTCAGCCAGTTCACGCTTCACGCGATGACGAAGAAGGGAAACCGCCCGAGCTTCATACGCGCGGCGCGACCCGAACACGCAATACCGCTTTATGAGCTGTTCCTCAAACGGTTAGCGGAAATCTCCGGGCTTCCCGTGAAAAGCGGCGAGTTCGGCGCGAACATGCAGGTCGAACTCATCAACGACGGCCCGGTGACAATACTGATTGACTCAAAAAACAAGGAATGACACTTTTTTACAGAAAATACGGCAATCCTGAAAACCCCGCGATCCTCGTGCTTCACGGGCTGTTGGGGCTTTCCGACAACTGGGACTTCTTCGGGAAACATTTCGCGGAACGTGGTTTTCACGTCATCGTCCCCGACATGCGAAACCACGGGATGTCGCCCCGCATGGAGGCGTTCAACTACAACGTCATGGCGAATGATGTCATGAAAGTGCTTGATAATGAAAATATTGCGCATTGCAGTGTCGTGGGTCACAGCATGGGAGGGAAAATAGCTATGACCCTTGCATTCAAGCATCCGGAAATGGTTGACAGGCTCGAAATCCTCGACATCAGTCCGCGTGCGTTCGACAACCCATTGGAACATATCGGTTTCATCGCCGCGATGGAAAGCGTTGATTTGAAGAAGGTTACGAGAAGGATGGAAGTGATGGAACAGCTTGAGAAATATAATTACGACAAACGCACTCTTCTTTTCCTTATGAAAAACCTGTCATACACACACGAGCACGGATTCCGCTGGAAACCTTATCTGAAGTCGATTTACAGGAATATTGGCGAAATCGGCAAGGGCTTTGACAATCAATGTGTTTTTGAAGGCAGGACCTTGTTCATAAAAGGCGGCGAATCTGATTACATTCTTGAAAAAGACCTTCCGGTGATGAGGCGTCATTTCCCGAACCATGAAATGATTGCTTTCGGGAAGTCGGGGCATTGGATTCATGTTGACGCAACCGATGATTTTATCATGGCGACCGAGCGTTTCATGTCTTGAAAACAGTGTTTTGAAATGCTTAATTAAAAAGTTTTTATATTGAAAAAAATCGTATATTTGCAGCCTTTTAGAGAATTAATTTTTACATGATGATACCAGCAAAACAAAATGTAATTGAAGTCTTGAGAAATGTTGTTTATTTCCCGAAAGGAAGTAACATCGTTGATTTAGAGATGGTTAAGGAAATAGAAGTGGGTGTTGACCTCATTCGTTTCCATCTTTATTTTGAAAAACTCGGTGATGAGAAGAACCAGTTTTTGATTGATTCAGCGAAAAACGCTTTGGAGGAAGCCTTCAAGGGTGTGAAAGTTGACATCATCGTCGAGGAGATTCCGAACAACTTAAGCAAAGTGCATCATATCATCGCCGTTGCGTCGGGCAAGGGCGGTGTCGGCAAATCGACGGTGTCGGCGAACCTCGCCATCGCGCTTGCGATGCAGGGTTTCAGGGTCGGTCTGCTCGACGCTGACATCTACGGGCCGTCGGTGCCAATCATGTTCGGCACGGAAGGCACGCAGCCGGAATGCTACGACAAGGACGGCAAGACCATTATGGTGCCGGTTGAGAAATTCGGCATCAAGCTGATGAGCATCGGCAACATGGTCGATTCCAACCAGCCGCTCATCTGGCGCGGGCCGATGGCGTCGAGTGCCTTGACACAGCTCATGGGCGACACCGACTGGGGCGAGGTTGACTTCATGGTCGTTGACATGCCGCCGGGAACAGGCGACATCCAGCTTTGCATCGCGCAGAACTACAACATCGACGGGGCCGTCATCGTGACGACACCGCAGAAGGTGGCCTTCGCCGACGTGCGCCGCGCCGCCATGATGTTCAAACACAAAGGCGTCAACGTCCCGATCCTCGGACTCGTAGAGAACATGGCGTACTTCACGCCGTCCGACATGCCGGAGAAGAAATATTTCATCTATGGCGACTGCCACGGACGCGAGTTCGCGAAAGAATTGGACATCCCGTTCCTCGCCCAGATCCCGATTGACGAGAAAGTCGCAAACGCAGGCGACACGGGCCAGCCTTACACGTTCAACAACCCGTGCTCGCCTGTCACGGCTGCATTCAACAAATTGGCAAATAACATCATACAAGAAATTCTTTAGTCATGGAAAAAGAAGTTTTAATAAAGAAAATCAAGAACATACTCGTTCAGATTGAGCCTTACCTGAAGGCTGACGGCGGCGGCGTGGAGTTCGTGGAACTCACCGACGACATGACCGTGATGGTGCGCCTGACCGGTGCCTGCGGCGACTGCCCTCACAGCATGCAGACGCTGAAAAACGGCATCGAGAAAACCATCAAAAGCGTTCTTCCGGAAATAAAGTCAGTTGAGAAAGTTTAAAGATTAAATATTAAAGTTAAAAAAGATTAACAATACGCTTATGAAACGTAATCTACTATTATTCAGCCTTTTGGCATTGGTCATGGGCTTCGGTGCGAAAGCACAGACAAACACTTACAACATGGTGACTTCAACGGCTGACCTTTATGAGGGAGCGAAAGTCATCCTCGTCGGCTACAACGATACGGCTGACTCGGCATTCATGATGTCGTATCAGAAGTCAAACAACCGTCACGCGATTTACACGAACCAGACTGGCAACTCAATCGCGACGACAGTGGCGGTTTCGGCGACAAGCGAGACCGAGCCGTTTGAACTCACCGTCGGCGGCAGCGAAGGCGCATGGACATTCTTCGATGAACTCAAAGGCGGCTACCTCTACGCAGCTGGCGGCGGCAACTATCTCAAGACGCAGACTTCACTCGACGACAAAGGCAAGTGGGCCGTCACGATGACAGACGGCGCATGTGTCTTCATGTCAAACGGCGGCGTCGAACAATGCTACATGCATTTCAACATCAACCGTTCAGGTTCTCCTTTGTTCGGATGTTACAAGCCGACATCAAACGTCACGGCTCCGGTCTATATCTTCATGGCCGGCGGCACTCCGACCATCGACCCGGAACCGAGCAACTATCCGACACAGTTCACGGCTGAGGTGGAACGCACCACAGTAGAACTCGAATGGAACGCCTCGACAGGCGCACAGGCACCGAGAGGCTACCTCGTACTCGGCTCGACAGGCGCAATCACCGTCCCGACAGACGGCACGCCGGTCACCAACGACCTCAACGCCTCTGACGGCCACGTCGCTTTCAACGTCCTCTCAGGAACAGAATGCGAGTTCAGCGGCCTCATGGGAAACACAACATACAATTTCGCTATCTTCCCATACACCAACAGCGGCGAAAACATCAACTACAAAACCGACGGGACATATCCGACCGCTTCTGTGACAACGGAAAACGTGACCTGCCTCGTTGACACCGACTTCAACGGCAGCCTCGCTCCGTTCACGGCTTATAACGTCACCGGCGAACAGGAATGGACACCTTCATCTTACAGCGGAGTCAATTTCGCGAAGATGAACGGCTATGCAAGCGGCTCGGCATTCGCAAACGAAGACTGGCTCATCTCACCGAACCTCTTCGTAAACGGAAAATATGAAAGCATCTCCATCAGCTTCATGAATGCCTACAAGTTCGACGGCAACGCCCTCATGGTGCTGATTTCAGGCGCATACGACGGACACAGCGACCCGAACGACTTCCAGTGGGAAGACATCACAGATGAATTCGACTGGTCGGAAGGCAACTACGTCTGGCAGGAATCGGGCGAGCTGACATTGGAAATAGAAAACGCCAGCTCACTTTACATCGCTTTCGTCTATACATCATCGGCTGCCGAGGCTTCAACATGGGAAATCACCGATGTCGAAATATATGGCATGGGCTACGACGCCGTTGAGGAAGTCAACGCCTCGGCTTTGAGCGTCTATCCGAACCCGGCTTCAAACAGCTTCAGCTTCAACGCCGAAAACGACGAGACAGTTGAAATCATCGACATGACAGGCCGTACAGTGATGAGCGTCAACGCTGTGGCCGGCGAAAACAACGTCAACATCTCAGAACTCAGCAACGGCGTCTATTTCGTGAAGATGGGCGCGTCGGTTGTCAAATTTGTCAAGAAATAAGTGATTGCCAGTTATTTCAAATATCTGCAAAAGGCGAAGGGAGATTTCCGTCTCCATTCGCCTCTTGTTTTCGACCTATATAATAAGGTGCTGAAACATCTGCCCAAAAAAGACAGAGATGCGGAGCTTGACAGAAGACTGAAAAATTTTGTCAATGACAACCCTTTGATTTTCAAAGATGATGATTGTATCATGGTGGTCAAAGGCATTCATAAAAACAAGAAAGACGAAGACGACTGGAAGAGACTTTGCAAGGACGGGAATGTGAGCCTGAGCATCGACTGCTGGAGTTTCGGATTGGTTTTCGTGATGGAAAGATTGAAAAAAGAACACTTCGTTTTGAGGTTTTAGAGGAGGTTGAGGAGATTGAGGAGTTTGAGGAAT
>JAUNNU010000124.1 GCA_030537295.1 Bacteroidia bacterium | reverse complement strand
GCTTCTTCCGCTGCCTTTGCTGCGAGTTCGGCCTTCTTCTGGGCGATCACTTCAGCGCGTGCTGCGTTGACTTTGCTTTCAGCTTCGAGTCTGACCTTCATGTCAGCTCTTTTCTTTTCTGCTGAAATCTTGTTGTCATTAGCTGCCTTGGCTTCTTTTTCTTTCATCCAAGCCTGGAATTTGACTTCTGCCTGTTCTGCTGTCAATGCGCCTTTCTTAACACCGATGAGAAGGTGTTTCTTGAGCATGACGCCTTTGTGTGAAAGGATTGAACGTACTGTGTCTGTCGGCTGTGCGCCTTTGTTCAACCAATCAAGTGCCTTGTCGAAATCAAGGCTGATTTCAGCTGGATTTGCTATCGGATTGTAAGTTCCGATTTTCTCAATAAATCTACCATCACGAGGTGCGCGACCGTCTGCAATTACAATGTGATAGAAAGGCTGACCCTTTTTACCATGTCTCTGTAATCTGATTTTTGCTGGCATAATTAAATGTTTTTAGTGTTTAATTGATTTATAATTAGTTGTGCTTCAAACCTACCCGAGGTTTGCGGCTGCAAAAGTACAACTTTTTTTGAAATGAAATGAACATCGATGAAAAATATTTTTAAAATATTTAGTCATAACTATCAAAAAAAATACTAATTTTGTCGTTCAAAATTTGAAACGATGAGGCTTAAGTTTTTTTTAATAAAATTTGCGGTTTTTTATTTGTTTTTTGGAACGATAGCAAACAATACAAATACTTTAAACGCTCAGAATCAGGAAGTTGTGATAGTTGGCGAGTTGTGCGTTTTTACGGAGCCTGATAATGATGCTGAAGTTTTTATTGATGATGTTTTTGCAGGATACACGCCTTTTATGAAAAAAGTTGAGGTCGGAAAGCATAAACTTGTGGTGAAAAAAGAGATGTATTACGACTACAAGGAGGAAATTGTGGTCGGAGATTCCAGAATTGACATTAAGATAAAGATGAAACCGAAGTATGGAATGCTTAAGATTGAGACCCAACCTTACGGAGCGAAAGTGTTTTTTAATGGAATTTACTATCCTACGCTTACGCCGTGCATCTCCGGGAAAATCATGGCCGGTGTGGTTAATGTCAAGATAGAACTTGAAGATTATCATACAGTTGATACCGTTGTCGTAATTGATGAAGGAAAGATTACTAACTTAAATGTCAAAATGGATAGGCATCCTGTGTTTGAGTCTATGACAAGGGAAATATATGATTATCAATTGGGTAGAGTGTATGCTACTAACGTGGATAATACTTTTGTCAAGCTGGATACAACCGGTTTTGAGAAGATTCCTGCTGTTGCCCCGACGATTTCACCAAATCCGGTACGTATGCCAGCCAAAGAACAACGTGTGCCGACTCGTAAACATAAGCGTGTCCGCACTCAGAACGTAATCAGTGACAATTCAAAAATTCAACATGGCGTATGGGTGAAAGGTGGTCTTGGTTTGTCAAATGTATATGGGAAAGGCGCAAATGGCGAAAAAATAAAATGGTCAACAGGTGATTATTATTCGGTTTATCCGACATTCTACATCGGCTTGCAATATGCGTTGAGGTTTAACGAATATGTGGGTCTTGCAGTTGATTTGAATTATTCAAGAACTGGTTATCAGTATTGTTATAATGATGTGGTTATGAATTATGGCATTTTAAATAAATTCACCTTCGATGGTGTTGAAATGCCGTTTGTGGCTCGTGCATATTTCTTGAAAAGTGGATATGGTCCGATGGTGGAATTGGGCGGAATAATTAACTACAGGAAAAATTACAAGGTAAATTACACTGTTTCAACAGGTGAAGAAGATTATACAAAAGAAAAATACGGCTCGTTGAATTGGGGTCTCGTTGCCGGAGCTGGATACAACATGAAAATTGTCGATGTTGAGTGCTCGGCCAACGCACGTGTTGTGATGGAAATGTCAAAAGTGTTTGGCGATGTGGATCACAAGTTGGTTTATTTCCAGTTTGGTGTTGGTGTTAAGATATTTTAAAGGCCATGTTTTTAGTTTTTGATACAGAGACGACAGGCCTTCCGTTACGGAAAGATGCTCCGCTGACGGATTTTGGCAACTGGCCGAGAATGGTCCAACTTGCATGGCAAGTGCATGACGAATTTGGTAGTTTTGTTGAAGCGCAAAATCATATTGTCCGTCCTGACGGCTTCACCATCCCCATTAATGCGAAAATGGTTCACGGAATTTCCACCGAACACGCTTTGGAAGTCGGGAAACCTCTCGGAGAAGTTCTCGACATGTTCCTTGAATCAGCGAAAAATGCAAAATATCTCGTCGGACATAACATTAATTTCGACTTGAGCGTCCTTGGCTGCGAGTTCTTGAGGGACAGAGGCGAAAATCCGTTGCCGAATTGGAAAATCGTTGACACTTGCACTGAAAAAACAGCCGCTTTCTGCAAGATTCCAGGCGGAACGCACGGCGGTTTCAGATTCCCGAAACTCATCAATTTCTATAAACTTCTCTTTGGAAATGAATTTGATTCGGCACATAACGCCTCCGCTGATGTCGAGGCTACAGCCCGGATATTTTTGGAATTAATCAGAATCGGTGTGCTGGACAACAGCGATATTCCGGAAGGAGAACCTTTTTTTGAGAATTTCAAAAAAGCCAATCCGGAGACAATACAGCCGGCGAATATTGAAATAATTTCAAATTCAGCGGAGCCAGTGAAAGAAAATAAAGGAAATATATCCGAACCATCGGCAGTCGTTGAGCCAAAGCCGTTGTCGTCAGAACCCGAAAAGATACAGTTTACACATCTTCATGTCCACTCGCATTTTTCAATTCTTGATGGAATGTCAAAAGTTCCTGATCTTGTTGACAAGTGCAAACGTTGCGGCATGTATGCGATGGCTCTCACTGATCATGGTAACATGTTCGGAATCAAAGAGTTCGCTGATTATTCCGCCAAGGTGAACGGGAAGGTCAAAGATAGCATCAAGGAGCAGGAGACTATATTGAATAAGGTGGATGCAACCGATGACGAAAAAACTGCCGCAGCCGCCGAAATCGAAAAGCTGAAAGGCCAGTTTTTCAAACCGATTTTCGGAACCGAGGCTTACTGCGCTCCTGTCAATATTGCGAAACGCGACGGACGTCAGGACCGCGGCTGGCATCTTATTTTATTGGCGAAGAATAAAACCGGTTACAAAAACCTCTGCAAACTTGCGTCAATAGCATATACCGACGGTTTTTATTATAATCCTCGAATCGACCATTCGCTGATTGAAAAATATCACGAAGGTTTGATTTGCAGCTCGGCTTGCCTTGGCGGCGAAGTCCCGCAGAAAATAATGAACGGCGACATTAAAGGCGCGGAGGAGACGATACTTTGGTTCAAAAGCCTTTTCGGTGATGATTATTATCTTGAAATTCAAAGACATAAGACCGACAAGCCCGGCGGCGACAAAGAAGTGTATGAACGTCAGGTTGAGGTGAACAAAGTCATTTTTGAACTTGCGAAAAAGACAAATACAAAGATTATCGCCACAAACGACGCTCATTTTGTGGAAGAAGAACACGGTGAGGCGCACGACAGGCTTATCTGCCTCAGCACAGGAAAAGATCTTGATGACCCATCCCGTATGCATTATACAAAACAGGAATGGCTGAAGTCACCGGAGGAGATGTGGAGCATATTCAGCGATGTGCCTGAATCACTTTCCAACACGATGGAAATTGCCGACAAGGTTGAATCTTATTCGATTGATTCTGACCCGATTATGCCGATGTTTGACATTCCAAAGGACTTTGGAACCGTTGAGGAATATCGTGAGAAGTTTACAGAAGAAGACCTTTTCAATGAGTTTACCCGCAATGAACATGGTGAGGTCGTGATGAGTCAGGCGGAGGCGGAGAAGAAAATCAAGAAACTCGGCGGTTACGATAAGCTCTACAGAGTCAAGCTCGAAGCCGATTATTTGGCGAAACTTGCGTGGGAGGGAGCGAAGATGCGTTACGGCGAGAATCTCACCGAAGAACAACATGAACGCATTGTCTTTGAATTACATATAATGAAGACAATGGGTTTTCCAGGCTACTTTCTTATCGTTCAGGACTATATCAGAGGAGCCCGTGAGGAATTGGGTGTGAGTGTCGGCCCGGGCCGTGGCTCGGCCGCCGGTTCTGTCGTGGCTTACTGCCTGAAAATCACTGACGTTGACCCGTTGAAATATGATCTGCTTTTTGAGCGTTTCCTTAATCCGGATCGTATCTCGCTGCCTGATATCGATGTTGACTTCGATGACGACGGTCGAGGCAAGGTGCTTGATTGGATCACTCGTAAATACGGGAAGGAAAAAGTCGCACATATCATCACCTACGGAACGATGGCGACGAAATCGGCCATTCAGGACGTGAGCCGTGTCCAGAAAATACCGCTGCCGACGGTCGCGGAAATAAAGAGTTATATTCCCGATAAGAATTTTCCAGACAATATTAAAGATGAAAAGGGAAAGGCTCCGAAGGTGAATCTGAAAAACTGCTTTAAATATGTTCCTGAACTGAAAGCTCTTGTGGATGGTGACGATGAGAATATCTCATCGATGCTCACTTACGCACAGGAACTTGAAGACACGAACCGTCAGGTCGGAATCCACGCCTGCGGTGTCATCATCGGTGCCGATGACTTGACGAAGTTCGCACCGATCTGCACCATCAAAGATAAGGAAACAAATGAGGATGTTCTTGTTACTCAATATGATGGACATGTCGTTGAAAGCGTCGGCCTCATCAAGATGGACTTTTTGGGTCTTAAGACTTTAACTCAAATCAAAGACGCTCTCGCCAACATCAAGAAAACACACGGTATCGATTTGGATATAGATAATATCCCGATTGACGATGCGGAAACATACAAACTTTACAGCTCAGGCAATACGATAGGCACGTTCCAATTTGAATCTGCTGGTATGCAAAAGTATCTTCGTGAACTGCAACCCACTGTGTTTGAAGATCTTATCGCAATGAATGCCTTGTATCGTCCTGGCCCGATGGATTACATCCCGACATTTATCGCACGTAAACAGGGGAAAGAGCCTATTGAGTACGATTTCCCTGAAATGGAAAAATATCTCAAAGATACGTATGGTGTTACGGTCTATCAGGAACAGGTGATGCTTCTTTCGAGACAATTGGCCAATTTCACCCGCGGTGAGTCTGATACATTGCGTAAGGCAATGGGTAAGAAACAGATTGCCAAGATGATGGAGCTGAAGGACAAGTTCATGAAACAAGGTCAGGAACTTGGGCATGACGCCAAGATTCTTGAGAAAATTTGGTCTGACTGGGAGAAATTCGCTTCGTATGCATTCAACAAATCTCACGCAACATGTTATTCGTGGGTCGCTTATCAGACGGCATATCTGAAAGCACATTATCCGGCTGAGTTTATGGCGGCTGTTCTAAACAGCTGCATCACTGATGCAAAAGAGGTTGTGTTTATGATGGATGAATGCAAGAGAATGAAAATCAGTGTTTTACCTCCAAATGTCAACAAGTCTGGATATAAATTCACTGTTGATACGAATGGCAACATATACTATGGTTTTGGGGGTATCAAGGGTGTTGGAGAAGTTGCTGATGTGATAAGAGAAGAACGTGAGGCAAATGGCCGTTATACAAGTTTCGCTGATTTCATGGCGAGGGTGGGGGCGAAGAACCTCAATCGTAAAGTGTTGGAATCATTAGCAAAAGCTGGTGCTTTCGGAGATTTTACCGAACTACACAGAGCTGCGTATTTTTACATTGCACCGGGTGAGAAAGCAACATTCATTGAAAAATCAATCCGTCAGGTCAATGCAAGTAATGAGCGTAAAAACAATGCACAGATTGACCTGTTCGGCGAACTTGAAGCCCAAGGCGAGGACTTGTTCCAACTTGCCGTGCCGCAGTGCGAACGTTGGTCAAATATCAAAATGCTTGACGAGGAAAAAGAGGTGATCGGTTTCTATCTGAGCTCGCATCCGCTTGAAACTTATGCACATACGATAAAATTTTTCACCGATGTCAAACTTGAAAACATCAACGATGTAATATCGGCAAAGAAAGGCGCAACGGTTCATTTCGCGGGAATTGTAACGGCGAGTACGGAAATGGTCGCCAAATCATCTGGAAACAAATACGGAAGATATACGGTGGAGGATATGTCCGGCAGTTTTGAATTTCCGTTGTTTTCAAAAGATTTCATGAAATTCGGTTACATGTTTGTGGTCGGAACACCTTTGTTTATTACCGGAATCGTCCAAGAACCTTTCTATAACAGAGATATGCCTGAAGAGAAGAAACGTCCTAATGAGTTGAAAATCATTGATGTTGACCTTCTTGAAAATGTGTTTGCGAAGACAAAGCGAGAGGCAAAATTCACTTTCAATGTGAACAATCTTGACAGCGTGAACGTTAAGGAAATACTTGGTTTGTTTGCAGAAAACAAAGGCGATCAGAAGTTTTCTGTGATGCTTGTTGACAGACAGCAGAATATGACATGCTCGCTTCATCCGGAGAAAACGAAGATAAACATAGAGTCGGTATTCAAAAAGATTGACGATGTTTGCAAAAAAAATGCCGACTTTGCAGATTTGGTGTCCTACGATTTGGCGAAATGATTTATCTTTGCAAATCTAAAAATGAATTATAAACTTTAAATAATTAAATTATGGCAAAACAAATTTCAGAAGAAACTTTTGAACAGGAAGTCCTCAAGGCTGAACTTCCGGTTATGGTCGATTTCGGTGCGACATGGTGCGGCCCATGCAAGATGATTGCTCCTTATATGGAACAACTTAGCGAGGAATATGCTGGTAAAGCATTGGTTTTCAAAGCGGATGTTGACGATTGCGCAGGTCTTGCCGCAAAATTCGGCATCAGAAACGTTCCGACAGTCCTTTATTTCAAGGGCGGCCAGGTCGTTGACAAAAACGTCGGCGGTGCTGCAAAATCAGTGTTCGAAGACAAATTGAAGAAACTCATCTAACAGGTAATCAGGAGTTTGAGGTAAATAGGT
>JAUNNU010000123.1 GCA_030537295.1 Bacteroidia bacterium | reverse complement strand
GTTATTAACACAAGTTGCACAAGATTATCTTGTTTCAGTTTTACAAATTTGGATTTACAAGTAAACCTTATGTTCAACTAATCAAATCGCAAAAATAATACAAAATCAAATATTTTTATGTGTATTTTTTTAAAAATTTGTAATTTTACGCCCTCAAAATTTGAATTTTTATGAAAAAACTATCATTAATTGCGTTTTTTGTATTGATATTCAATACTTTAAACATCATTTCAGCTCCTTTTAAAAATGTTGAAAGAATCATGGTCCAGCCGAATGGCGACACTCTTGTCTGCTATGCTTCCGGCGACGAATTTTACAACCGTCTTCATGATATTAACGGTTTTACGATAGTACAAAATGAAGATGGTTATTTTGTTTATGCCGATAAAAACGCTGACAATCAAATTGTTGCGACAAATTACATCGCCGGCAAGGTTGATCCTGCATCTGTCGGTCTGAAACCGGGAATCATGATTTCGCATGAAGAATTTCAGAAAAAATATGATGCGATGCATCTCGATGAGTTTTTTGAGATGAAGAGAGATTCACGCGACGGCGAGACGAATCACGGAATTTTCAGCAACTTGACGGTTTTCATCCGTTTCAGCGGCGATGCTGAGATACAGACTCCGGCGACTACGATAAACGCGATGTTCAACGGGAACAACGACGAGGACGAGTCGATGCGCAAGTTCTATAAACAATTCACTTACAATCAGTTATTCATAAACTCGTATTTCTATCCGGAGTTTGACGGCGAGCAGGTTCTGTCGTATGAGGACATTCATCCGCGTAATTTTTACCGTCCGTACAACGCCGCCACCAACCCGACGGGTTATCAAGGTCAGGAAGACCGCGCACAACGTGAGTTCGACCTTCTTGAACGCGCGATTAAATATGTGGAACCGATGATTCCCGCTGATTTGAACATCGACTGCAACAACGACGGCGTCGTTGACAACATGGTTTTCGTGGTGAAAGGCAATGTCGGCGACTGGGCCGATCTGCTCTGGCCTCATCAGTGGTGGTTCTATGAACGTAATGTTTACATCCACGGCGTGCAGGTGATGAATTTCAACTTCCAGCTCGAGTCGGCATCGACGTATTTCACCGTCTCGACTTTCTGCCATGAGATGTTCCATTCGCTCGGCGCACCCGACCTATATCATTACGATGACCCGTACAACCTCGACCCGGCCGGTTCGTGGGACCTGATGTGCGGAACATCGAACCCGCCTCAAAGCTCGTGCGTGTGGCTCAAATACAGATACGGAAACTGGATTGACGAACTCCCAATCATCTCGGAATACGGCACTTACACAATCGAAGCAAACACCTGGGAGGGCGGCCGCCGCAACGGACTGCTGTTCGAAACACCGCACTCGAAACAGTATTATCTCGTTCAGTTCCGCGACAAAGACAACTTCTACGACCACGGAGTCCCCGGAAAAGGCATCACGATTTCGAGGATCGACAAACGCTACAACGGCGGCGCCAGCTTCAACGGACACGATGAATTCGATGAAGTCTATGTCTTCCAACCCAATGGAAGTCAATACACCCAAGGCAGTTTGAGCAGTGCGCACTTCAGCGAAGAGGCCGGACGCACCGAGTTCAATAAAAACACTCCGGCAAAGCCTTGGCTCACCGGCGGCACATTCGATGATGAATTCAACATCTGCAACATAAAAACTGTCGGTCATCAGATGCAGTTCACCTATTGCCCTGTAAATCATCAGATTATCCCCGAAAACCTGACAGTCAACGTTGTGAATGATTCGCAGGTTGACCTGAAATGGGACGCTGTCGAAGGCGCAAGTTCCTACAAAATCTATCGCGATGAGCAGCTTGTCGCAAGTGGCGTCACGGAGACCTCCTATTCCGAAATCGGAAACATCGGTGACGGCTACCATGAATATTACGTGACTTCAATCACCAGCAATGAAGAGTCTTATTACTCTGAAAAGCAACATGTTATTCTTGGCGCTTTGGCTGAAATAAATCTTCAGATGACCGCCGAGATGGAAGAAGGATGGCGCGGCGCGGAAGTCGAAATCTCATTTGACAACGGTATGCCGGCCAGACATTTCACGATTTACAATGGTGAAGATTTGGAGAAAACAGGCAATGTCATCGTCCCCGCCGGCACTGAAGTCACCGTGAAGTGGTACGGTGGCTGGGAAGAGGAGAAATGCCATTTCTCATTGAGCGACACGCATACTTCATTGACTGACAACGACTTCAAGAACGGCGAGAACGTCAGGACCTTCGTCGCCGGTGAAAGCGAGGTCTATGCCGAGCCGCAGAACCTCACGGCGACCGTTGAAGAAACCAACGTGATATTGAACTGGACTTCTTTCGTTGAGCCGAAAGGTTTCGTGGTGATGCGCGACGGCGAAGTGATAGCAGAAACCGACGCTTCAAGTTTCGTTGACGAAAACGTCCTGGGGTCGGGCAGGAAACATTACGAGGTGGCTTCCGGAAACGCCTATGCCGACCCTGCTTCCGTTGACGTTTTCTTGTTGAGCTTTTTCGCCGAAAAGCCTGAACTCGAAGGTGTTTACGGCTTCGACAAGGTTGACTTGACATGGAACGCCCCGACATTCGGCGGCGAACTCAACTACGTGAACGAAGATTACGTCTCAAACATCGGGTCGAGCAACACGAACTGGGCGGTGAAATTCATGCCTGAAGCGATGCAACTGTTTGAGAACAACAAACTTACGGCATTGGAGATGTATGACGCAGAGGCGGCGACATATACTTTCAAGATCTACAACGGAGAGACTACGACAGCAGAATTCCTCATTCATACAGAGGAGGTTGAGATGACAGGCGGCAACCAATGGGTGAAGTTCAACCTTTCGGAAAACGTTGACTTTTCAATCGACAAACCACTTTGGATTACAGTGAAGTCGAAAGGCACACAAAGCCCCGGCCCAGTATGCCAATACGTCGGAAATGAAAACAGTGCGTTGATAAAATCAGGCTCTTCATGGCGTTCCTTGCCTGAACTCGGAATGAACAATTCATGGATGCTCCGCGCTTATACCGAAATGCCCGGAAATGAGTCGTATAACATTTACCGCAATGAGGAAATCATCGCAACAGATGTTAAATCAACGGGTTATCTCGATGAGAATTTGGAAGTGAACAGATATTGTTACACCGTTGCTTTGGTTTTGAACGGCAAAGAATACATAATGTCAAACGAGGTCTGCGGCAACACCGACATCAACGAAATAACCGAAAACGCAGGTTTCGTCTATCCGAATCCGGCTGAAGAGGCCTTGAACATCTCCGGCGAGTTTGACTATTACGAAATATACGATGTCACCGGCAGGAAAATCATCTCGGCCAATGATGAAACAATTTCTGTAAAAGAGTGGAAATCAGGAGTTTACACTATGAAACTCTTTATGAAAAACGGCAATGTCTTGACGGAAAAAATTGTTAAACGATAACATTTAAAAAGGTTGCCCGGCTTCTCCCGCATGGAATCGGGCAACCTTAAAATTCACAGTAACATGAAAAAAATTTCAACATTATTATCTCTCCTTTTTGCACTCGGCGTACTTGCCGACGCGCAGGTGGAATACGACAGATATTTCACTGACAACCAGTTACGTATTGATTATTATCTTTTCGGAAACTCCGACACCGTTTCATACGCCGTTGACCGTTTTGTGAAAGAACCTGAATGGGGCGGGCCGCGCGTCCATCTCATCGATGACACCGGCTACGGGATGTATTACTTTGAGGTCACGCTGCCCGACTCCGACTTCGTGCTTTATTCGCATGGCTATTGCCTGCTTTTCGGCGAGTGGCAGACCACTGACGAGGCCGTGAATGTCAACAAAGGCTTTCACGAATCGGTGATAATGCCGTTCCCGAAAGAACCCGTAGAGGTGACGTTTTACGCCAAGGACGACCACCTCGAACTCCACGAGATGATGAGCGTCACCGTTGACCCCAAAGACCCGTACATCATGCCGACGCCGAAGCTGCCCTACGCGGTTTACAACGTCTATGGCGGCTACCCGTCCGACAAGGCCGTTGACATCGTGCTGCTCCCCGACGGATACACCGAGCAGGAAATGGGAAAATTCGTCAGCGACTGCAATTTCTTCATGGAGAGCCTTTTCAGTTACGCGCCTTACGACTCATACCGCGACAGGTTCAACATCCGCGCGATAATGATTCCGTCGCAGGATTCCGACATCTCGAAACCGGGCGAAGGCATTTATAAAAACACCGCCTTGCATTGTCAGTACTGGACTTTCGGAAGTGAACGCTACTGCATGACGTTCGACAACCGCACGATGAAGGAACTCGCCGGACAGGTGCCTTACGACCAGATTTACATCCTCGCCAACAGCCCGAAATACGGCGGCGGCGGAATCTTCAACTCGTATTGCGTGAGCTCGACGGGCAACTCATATTCCTCCGACGTGATAGTTCACGAGTTCGGGCACGGCTTCGCCGGACTGGCCGACGAATACGCCTACGACGGCACCTGCAACTACCTTCTTGACGTCGAGCCGTGGGAGCCGAACATCACCACTTTGGTCGATTTTGAAGCGAAATGGAAAGACATGACCGAAAAGAAAACCCCCGTCCCGACACCCGTTGACGCAAAATATGAGAAAACCGTCGGCGTGTATGAAGGGGCCGGCTACCAGCTCAAAGGCGTCTATCGTCCGAAAATCGACTGCCTGATGAACACCTTCAAAGGCGAAAGATTCTGCGAGGTGTGCGAACGCGCCATCGAAAGAATGATTAAACTTTACACGGAATAAGATTTCAATATAGATTTTCTGTTCTTATTCAGCAAGCCGACTGTAGAACAAAAAACAGGCTTTTTTAGGGAAACAACATGCGCAACAGGTTTGCGGGGAAATTTTTTCCATATTTCTGGTTTTACGCTTACTTTTGCACTTTGAATTTCGGGATAATTTGATACACCATAAATTGCGCAAAATGAAAAAAATCATAAATTTTATTCAGATTTTGAATCAAAAAACTTGAATTAAACAAAGAAATTCTTATGGAAAACATTGTGGCTAAAATGATTTGTAATTTTTTTAATTGATTTAATATCAGATATTTATTGTTATTACAAAAAAAATAGTATCTTTGCGCCACTTTAGAAAATTGCCCATTGGGGCAAAAATATTAAATAAAACAATGTAATGTTATGATATTTAATAGATTATATTATATAAACAAACTAATCAGTCACAAGCACAACAAAATGGTGAAAGTGGTGACTGGCATTCGACGTTCCGGAAAGTCATTCCTGCTGTTTGAATTATTTCGCAACCATTTGATTGACAATGGAGTAAGGGAAGACCACATAATCACAATCGCTCTTGATGACCGTCTTAACAAACAACTTCGTGACCCTGACGCTTGTCTTTCTTACATAAGAAATCTTGTCAAGGACAAGGATATGTATTATGTGATGATTGACGAAGTTCAGTTGATGGATGAGTTTGTTGATGTACTCAATTCATTGCTTCATCTGTCGAATGTTGATGCATACGTCACCGGTTCAAATTCAAAATTCCTGTCGTCAGATGTGATTACCGAATTTCGGGGAAGAGGCGATGAAATACATATTAACCCATTGTCGATGAATGAGATATGCGAGGCGATGCCTGATATTGACTGGAATAGACAATGGGAATTGTATATGACATACGGCGGACTTCCGATGACTGTCCTTTATCAAAGTGAGAAAGAAAAGGCTGATTATTTGAAAAAACTTTTGAAAGAGACTTATTTGCGAGACATAAAAGAGCGTCATAAAATTGCTAACGACCTGGAGCTTGAACAATTACTCAACATGTTGGCATCAAGTGTCGGTTCGTTGACAAATCCGCAGAAATTGTCAGACACGTTTTTGTCGTCTGGAAAGATGAAATTGTCGGCAAACACCATAAAACAATATCTCGATTATCTTTGTGAAGCATATCTTATTGATAAATCAGAGAGGTTTGATATTAAAGGAAAACGTTATATATCAACACCTTATAAGTTTTATTTTACTGATTTAGGATTAAGAAACGCCAAACTGAATTTCCGTCAGATTGAAGAGACACATCTGATGGAAAACGCAATTTACAACGAATTAATAATGCGTGATTTCAACGTTGATGTCGGCGTTGTAGAAGTTCGTGAGAAAGACGGAAACGATAATTCTGTGCGAAAGCATATTGAGGTGGATTTCGTTGTAAATCAAGGAAGTAAGCGTTATTACATACAATCGGCATTCGCATTGCCAAACGTTGAGAAAGTGCAGCAAGAGACACGTCCTCTAATCAATATTCCTGATTCGTTCAAGAAAATCATAGTTGTAAAGGATGATATTCTTCTTCGCCGCGACGACAACGGCATCGTCACCATGGGTTTGAAGCAGTTTTTAATGGACAGCAACAGTCTTGATTTATAAAAAATCGTGTCATGAAAAAACCACTCCTTATATTAATATTTTTGCTCGCCGGCGTTTCCGGCTTGGCGCAGGAAAATGAGTTTGTGCTGCCGGATTCTATTTCCGGACTACTTAAAGAACATAGAAACATTGATACAAAAAGAGCTGAAGCTCTTAACGCAGCAATTTTGTATTGCTATAATACCGCCATTTCGCAAAACCGAAATTTGCTTGATGAAGGCATGTGCTATATAAAGGAACTCGACAAACTGGCAAATGATATAAAAGACAGATATTGGATTGCTTATACAGAGTATTATTATGGCCTTTATGCACTTGAAAAATATGATTATGAAAGTTGTATCCTTCAAATGAAAAAAGCGTTGCATATAGTTGAGACACTTTCAAAATCCTGTGATGTTGAAATGCTTCATGCGAATATTTATGTCACTTTAAGCGGCTGTTATGTTGATTGGAATATGTTGCCTTATAATGTTACCAAAAATTCAGACCAGAGCCTAAAGTGATTATCTTTGCACAAAATTCAGGAAAGATGAACGAAACGAAGAAAGTCAGCCGCCGCAAGTACACGTCGGAGTTCAAGGCGAAGGTCGCCTTGGAAGCGATGCAGGAGAACCAGACGCTGCC
>JAUNNU010000238.1 GCA_030537295.1 Bacteroidia bacterium | reverse complement strand
TCGAAAACGCCACTCCAATCTTAAACAATTTTCTCGAATCCGCGGCGTAAGGCTCGGCGTAACCTTTGTCTTCAATCTGTTTGAGGGCTTCGGCGGCGGTGCCGTCCAACTTGAACTCGAAGATATAGACGTAATCGGCGGTCTCAACGATGATGTCGGCTCTTCCTCTTGAATTTTCCTTTTCGGTCAAAACCGTGTAGCACGACAACAGATTGAACACTAAATACAATGTGTAATGATAGTGGCTCTCGTAGCTCCAGACGCGTTCCTGATAGTTGGCGTCGTAAGGTATCGAGGCGAAGAAGCCTGTCAGCGCGTCGCACATGTCGTCCAAGCGGCATTCGTCGAGCATGTCGCTGATGTCCATGACCAGGCAATTCGTGCCGCCGTGGATGTCGTTGAGATAGTCGTTGGCGAGCAGGTCGATGAAGCCGTTGCGCACCTCGTTGTTCGGGAAGTCCAATCTGTAAAGCCCCCTCCTGCCATCGTAGCCTTTTATCGTGAGATAGCCGCTTTGGTAAATCATGGCTAAAGGGTCTTCGACATCGGCCTTGTAGTCCATGAAGTATTTCTTCGCATACGACTTGCTTACGATGTCTTTGATGTTCGTCTTGTGCCTGTTTATGAGTTTTATAAGGTAGGTCGGAGTACCTGACGCAAACCAATATTCATCCAATTTCCTGTCGTTCAATGCGTTCAGCACGCTGTAAGGGTTGAAGATGTCGAGCATCTTCTCGGAGAAATGGTAGCCGTCGTACTGTTTCTTGAGACGGATGTACATCTCCTCCTTCGAACACTTCCTTTTCTCGGCCATCGCAGCAATCTCCGAATCGAAATAACTGACGAGCTCGTCTTTCGTGATTCCGCACAATGCATCAAATTCGCTCTTCATGCTGATGTCCTCCGGCTGGTTGAAGCCGCTGAACACGCTCACCTGCGAGAACTTGGTGACACCTGTGAGAAGAACGAAACGCAGATGTTCGTCGGCTTTCTTGAAGGTGCTGTATATTTCTTTCAGTGCATCGCGGTTCGTCTGTTCTTGTGCCTCCATGAGAACGTCAAGCAAAGGCTTGTCGTATTCGTCAATAAGGACTACAACTTTCCGCCCTGTCTTCTCATGCGCCGCCGCGATGACATTTGAGAAACGGATGCCGATCTCTTCATATTTTTTGCTGACACCATATTCCTCCTCCCACTCGTCAAGATAATTGCCCATCGTGCTGGGAATATAGTTGGGATCCTTAAAATTACCTTGCGAGAAATCCACATGAAACACCGGATATTGCGTCCAGTCCTTCTCCAACTTCTCCATTTCCAAGCCTTTGAAAAGCTCCTTCTTTCCTTTGAAATAGCTTTCCAATGTTGATATTAACAATGATTTCCCGAACCTGCGCGGACGGCACAGAAAACAGATACGCTTCTGCGCAAGGTTGTAAACGAGGTCTGTCTTATCTACATAAACCATGCCTTCCTCGATGATGGTGCTGAACGTCTGGGTTCCGATGGGGTACTTCATAACGGTATTAT
>JAUNNU010000122.1 GCA_030537295.1 Bacteroidia bacterium | reverse complement strand
TCTACAGTTTATTCAGAAATGTCGCCGCTGACCGCAAGTCAGGGGCTTTCGGCGTTTCAGGGGTTTCAAAGTTTCAGGCGTTTCAGGAAATCGTTTTTCAAGACATTAATGACATTAATGACTTTAAAGACCTTAAAAAAAACCACAGCAAATAATCAACAAAAAGTTTAATCAATAAAATAATCTAAAAAATGAAAAGTACAACTTACAAGTTGCGCTACAATGCGCCGGAGATGAAGACAACCGAATTCCGAACCGAGCAGGGCTACGCCGTGAGCGAGGATCCGGGCTCAAGCGTGAGCGCAAAAATCACAATGGGTGGCAGTGCACTCTAAGAGTTAAAAGTAAAAAAGTTTAAAATCAAAAAGGAAGAAAAAAATGAGAAAACTTGGATTTATCATTTCAGCGTTGGCGTTGGTGCTGGGACTGGCACAGTGCGCCAAGAAACCTAACATGCCGACATTTGGCGGCGTTGAACCTTCTACAAAGACAATCACGTTCACCACAAACGGCGGCGGAGACAAAGGAAATTTCACCCAAGTAAGTGATGTCCTCAATTACAAGTGGGACATGAATAATGATGTCATCCACGTGTACATTCAGGAGGGCGGAGATGCCTTCACGGGAGACCATTATGTCGGTGTGATGGATATGACAGATCTGTCTGATGACGGATATACAGCCACGTTCAGTGGCACCTTTACAGATGAATTCCCTACAAACGGCTGGATTCGTTTCGTGCATTATGGCCGCAGCATCAATGTCAATGAGAAGGGAGCCATGGAGGAGGCTGTCAGCTTCTCGGCACAGGACGGAACGTTACAGACAATTTCAGACAATGTGGTTGCAATCTGCGACAAGAAGATAACAGAAGATTGCGCATATAATTTCAATTGCGATCTCACAGTGCAGTTCGCCGTCGTGAAATTCACGTTTGGTGCGTTTGAGGGGGAGGGTGATGTCACTCTCTACAGACTCGCCAAAAACGGCTTGAAGGTGAACACCACAGGCGCAGTCGAATATACTGATGGCACATCTTCAACATTGGAAGGCATGGATGTCAATAAGACTGAATACTATACAGTGTTGATGCCGAAGAGTGAAACATCTTACATATTCACTGATGGCAGCAAGGTGGCATATAAAAAAGCGCCGGCGACAGCAGGTGTGTTTTATACGAAGAACGCTGCCGGCGAGCCTGTGACAATTGATGTGATTCCAGATGTGCTGCCAGGTGTGTTCAGTGTCGCTCCAGGCAAACAGGTCTGTTTCTCGAAAGGCAACCTGCAATACCTGCCGTGCGGTCTCCCGGCTGCATCAGGCCCTTATGTGGACATGTTTCGTTTCGCAGACAACCAATGGGATTATTTGGGTGATGGAGAGAAATGGGGCGTTAAATTAGAAGGCTACACCGAATACAATAAACCAGACGGAACGAGATCAGCTGCCCGTGACCTGTTCGGATGGGGAACTGCATGTCTTGAGGGGAATTCCAATTCCGTACCGTGGCAATGCACAAAGGATAATTCTTTGTATGGCCCTGCTTCCGGAAACTTGAATGAGGGAGAGGCTTCCGGAGCTAATTATGAGAAGTACGACTGGGGACATCTGATGGCACCTGCAAATATGTGGAGGACATTGTCAGCATCTGAATTTAAATATGTGTTTGAAAGTCGAAATGGCAGCAATGAATATCATACCCAAGGCAACAAGATGCTTGGAGGTTATGGATGGCTGACATTGTCTGACAAATCGAAACGTTATGGCGCGTTCATCCTTCCTGATGACTACTATTGCACAACAGATGGACGTCCAGAATACACTGGTAAAACAGGTTGGAGTTATACATCAGCCGATCTTGATGACTATAAGATTGTCTTTTTGCCTGTTGGCGGATACCGCGAAGGTGGGGTGCTAATTAATATTGGAACAGGTGGACACTTTTGGACATCGACCAGATTCGATGAAGCAAATGCCGTAATTATTGATTATAATACTGAAGGACAGCAAATTAACTTTACAAAGAAATTTGATCGTTATGAAGGGGCGAATGTCCGTCTCGTTTTGAATAAATAATTAAATAAGTTCATTGCGATTACAATAAAGAGAGAAATTTAACAATCTCTCTTTATTGTGTTATGTTTTAAAGATTGGCCCATAAGATCAATTCTAATTAGATGTATCAAAACCACATAAAATGAATAAAATAACATTGTTTCTGTCATTTGTGCTTGTGTTAGGTTTTTCACAGTGCAGGAAACCTGTCTTGCTTGATTTCGGCGGCGGCCAGACACAGCCGATAACATTCACTACGGCGGAGGGGGCGAGCAGAGGAGACTTCATGCAAGACGACGGCAATCTTAAGTTCCAATGGACTTTGGGTGGTGAAACGGAGCCAAAGGACAAAATTTATGTTTACGCAAGCTACGACGGGACATTTGATGCAGATCACAGCGAATACTGCGGATGTCTGGGAGTTAAAAATATAGAAACTACGTCTGCTGGTGTTTCAGTAGCCACTTTCGAAGGCTATGCGGCAATGTCGTCAGATTTGTATGGCAAAATGAAAGAGAATACAAGCAAGATGCGTTTTATCCATTACGGCAAGAATGTCAGCGTGACGACAAGCGGTGATGACGAGGGTGTGGCATCCGTCTCGTTTGCGCAACAATGCGGAAAACTTACAGATAGTGATTGTTCTTCAGGAGAGGTGTCAGTTTCTTCAATGACAGTGGCAATGCTCGATATGGATTATAAACCAAGCGGGAAATATAGCGGAGGCGCGATGAAGATATTGTTTGCCATCGCAAGATTCTCATTCGAGAAATTTACCTCGGCGACCACGGTGCTGCTGGGAGATGATTTGAAAACAGGAATAAATGTTTCAAAGAACGGCAAAATAGAGTATTCAAAAACAGCTACTGCAATGGTTCTGAATGGTGTCTCACCTTCATATTATGTGGTTCTTGTTCCAGAAAAAACGTATGCGGATGGTGAAGATATTCAGGCAACTGAATGCACATTCAGAGGTGGCGGATGGACTGCTTCAGGTCCAATTAAAATCAAACCGGGTGTGTTTTTTTCGGGATCGGAATCTGGAGTGGCAATAAATATCAACCCTGTAGATGTTATCCCTGAAGGCGGCCTCAATGGAAGATTCAGTGTGGCAGACGGCAAACAGGTGTATTTTTCAAAAGGCAACCTGCAATTCCTGCCGTGGGGACTCCCTGCTGGGCAATCTTTTAATCCAAAATTCCGTTTTGCCGAAAATCAATGGGATTATTTAGGTGAAAATTCGTCATCAGCGGGTGTCGTATTGGAAAATTATCAACGTTACAATTGTGAATCCGAGTCAGCTGCACGTGATTTGTTTGGCTGGGGGACAGCCAAACTGGAGGGAAATACTTCTGTGCCTTGGGCCTTATCTACTTATGACAGTTATTACGGGCCGGCTTCCGAAAACTTGAATGACGGTTCGGCTTCGGGAACAAATTACGAAACATACGACTGGGGACATTTGATGAGTCCTTCGAATACTTGGCGCACTATGTCAAATACGGAATTCTGGTATCTATATGATACAAGAAATAACAATGCTTCTTTTAATAGTACAGGTAAATTTCTTTCAGGTCATGGAACTCTGACATTACCTGGCGGTGGAACACGCTACGGATTGTTTATCCTTCCCGATGATTATTATCGGACAGCGGACGGGCGACCTGTACATACCCAAAGGCGGGATGACACATGGTCTTATACAACTGCACAACTTGTTGCTTACAACATTGTCTTTTTGCCACAGGGTGGATATCGTGATAATACAACGCTGGATAGAATTGGACTTGCTGGTCATTATTGGACATCCACTCATGTGGACGGAACAAATGCGTATGTCATAGATTATAATAGTGATAATGGCGTTAATGCACAAAAAGAACATTCATTTTTACGTCATTATGGTTGTTGTGTCCGTCTTGTTGCGAATGTCGAGAACAACAGCATTGGCACCGCCACGCCGTTCGGTTCAGGCAATTGGTAACAATCAATCTGATATTGGATAATAAATCAGTATAAGGCTGGCGCACGAGGGTTTTCTCCCTTGTGCGCCAGCTGTCTTTTGTCCATAAAAATCTATACGCCGGATTGTTTCTCAACGAAATGCTGATAGAACGCCACTATCGTCTCGATGCCCTTGAAGAAATGGTCGAGCCGGTAGTTCTCGTTCGGCGAGTGGATGGCGTCGGAGCCGAGGCCGAAGCCCATGAGTATCGACTTGATGCCGAGCACCTGCTCGAAGCGTGAGATGATCGGGATGGAACCGCCGCTTCTCATCGGGATTGGCAGCTTGCCGTAGGTGTCGTAGAACGCCTTCTCCGCGGCTTTGTACGCCGGCACGTCGATAGGACAGCCGTAAGCCTGTCCGCCGTGCAGACATTTAACGTTGACCGTCACATAATCCGGTGCGATGCTCTCGAAATATTCCTTGAATAGTTTGCCGATTTTCTCGTGGTCCTGGTTCGGGACGAGACGGCAGGAGATTTTCGCGTAGGCCTTCGACGGAAGCACTGTCTTGGAGCCTTCGCCGGTGTAGCCGCCCCAGATGCCGCAGAGGTCGAAGGTCGGACGGATGCCCACGCGCTCGATCTTGGTGTAGCCTTCCTCGCCGCGCAACGCCTTGACATCTAACGAGTTCTTGAACTCTTCCTCGTTGTATGGCGCCATGTTGAGCATCTTGCGTTCTTTGTCGGAGCATTCAACGACATCATCGTAGAAATGAGGTATGGTGATGTGGTTGTTCTTATCCATCACGCCGGCGACCATCTCGCACAAGGTGTTGAGCGGGTTGGCCACCGCGCCGCCGAACAGCCCTGAATGCAGGTCGGCGTTAGGTCCGGTGACCTCCACCTCCCAGTAGGCGAGGCCGCGCAGTCCTGTGGTGATCGACGGACAGTCGCCGGCGATCATGCTGGTGTCCGACACGAGGATGACATCGGCCTTGACGAGGTCTTTGTATTCCTCAATCCATTTCGAGAGGCTGCCCGAGCCGATTTCCTCTTCGCCTTCGAGCATGAACTTCACGTTGCATGTCAAAGTGCCGGTCTTCACCATCGTCTCTAAAGCCTTGGCGTGCATGAAGGCCTGGCCTTTGTCGTCGTCGGCGCCGCGAGCCCAGATCTTCCCGTCTTTGATGACAGGCTCGAAAGGATCCGTGTTCCACAGCTCAATCGGGTCAACAGGCATCACGTCGTAGTGACCGTAAACCAACACCGTAGGCAGCGACTTGTCGATGATTTTCTCGCCATAGACGATGGGGTTGCCATCCGTCGGCATCACCTCTGCCTTGTCGGCGCCGGCCGCCAAAATGCTGTCGCGCCAATATTCCGCCGCCTTAATCATATCCGGCTTATGCGCTGATTCTGAACTGATTGAAGGGATTCTGATAAGTCCGAAAAGCTCCTCCAAGAAGCGATTTTCGTTTTCTTTGATGTAATTTTTGATTTTGTCCATGTGATAAATTTTAACGTTTTCAAATAATTCCGCAAAGTTAAAAAAAACATCGCCAACCCACTTGACAAAATTTGAAAATAAGTGTATTTTTGCGGAAATTTTTAAAGTATAAATGACATGGCAAGGGATATAGCACCAACACCGCCGTTGCACGGACAAGATGCAATAGATTTTATCGCGGAGCTTGAGAAAAACGAGAAAGTGAGCGAAGAAGAAAGAAAACGGATTTTTGCGAATGCGGAAATTTTTAAATCGTGGTTAACATTTAAATTCTGATGGCACAACTTACAGCTGATTTACGAATGTTTCGGCTGAGAGAAGAATATGTCATCGGAGATTTTGACTGCGGAAACCAAGACCTTAACGATTTCTTGTTAAATGAAGCCAAACTTTTTTCAAAATATTTACTTTCAGTCACTTACATAATTGAACAACGCGGAGATGTTGTAGCGTTTTTCTCGTTGTCTAATGATAAGATCTCAATTCCAGATAGTGACAAACCAACGTGGAGAAAGATAAAATCAACCTTTCCACATAGAAAACATCGTTCTGATTATCCTGCCGTCAAGATTGGACGACTTGGAGTCGCTAAACAATACCATAATCAAAACATTGGGACTGTGATACTTAATGCGGTTCAGACCATGTATGTGGAAGAAAATCGTGCCGGCTGTACCTTTATAACAGTTGATGCCTTGAAAGAAGCTGTTCCGTTTTATTTGAAAAACGGTTTCAAATTCTTGAAAAAGTCAGAGGAAGATGGAAAAAACGAAACAAGTTTGCTCTATTTTAATTTGACGAGTCTATCTTAAAAAGTGTTTACTGGAAGTTTTTTAATTTCATTTCTTTCCCGTCGAACTCGGCGTAGGTGAAGTCCCTGAGCCAGTTGCCGACGACGGTGGTGACAGCGTGGCTTCCGGTCTTGTACTGCATCGCTTTGTGCTGATGCCCGAAGACGAAAAAGTCGATAGTCGGGTCTTTCTCCGATTCGAGCTGTGCGTATTTGTAAAGCCGCGTGTTCTCGATGTCAGAATAATAGTTGCCTTTTGCTTCTCTGTCGAGTTTCTTGACGCGGTGGTTGTGCGACCATTTCAGGGCTAATTTTATTCCGAAGTCGGGGTGTATGATTCTGAAGAGCCACTGGTTGAACCTGCATTCGAACACCCTTTTCAGGAATTTGTAGCCGCCATCGCCGGGGCCGCGTCCGTCACCGTGAACCAAGAAGAATTTCTTTCCTTTTAAAATCATGACTTCCGGCTTCCTGTGAACCTGAATGCCGACTTCTTCCTGAAGATACGAGAACGTCCAGAGGTCGTGGTTGCCGGCGAAGAGATGAACCGCGATGCCGCTGTCGATGAACTCGGCGAGTTTGCCGAGCAGCCTGACGTGCCCGCGCGGAATCACAGTCTTGTATTCAAACCAGAAATCGAAGAGGTCGCCCATGAGGAAAAGCTCCTCGCACGTTTCTTTTATCGAATCGAGGAACTTTATGAGCTTCTTCTCGCGCATCTGGCTGTCTTCCAATGTCGGCACGCCAAGATGAAAATCCGTTACGAAATATATTTTCCCCATTTCCACCCTTAACTTAAAGTCCTTTTAACTTTACAAACTTTATAAACTTTCCAACTCCATCTCGTCAATACGTTTCATCATTTCCTTGAGTATCGCACCCATCTTCGGCTCCGCCACGTTCGCGGCGTTGATGACTTCTTCGTGTGTCACTTCGCATGGCAAGTCTTTCCCGCCGAGGTCGGTGATGACCGACATGGCGAAGACCGGCAGCCCGCAATGGCGAGCCACGATTACTTCTGGTACCGTTGACATCCCGACGCAGTCG
>JAUNNU010000121.1 GCA_030537295.1 Bacteroidia bacterium | reverse complement strand
GTGGATGAGGAAGCTCCAGATTATCGATTCCACGACCATCAGCCTCTTCTCCAATCTCGTTTTCAAGGGTGTCGGGCGCAATCCCAAGACAGGGAAGAAGAAAGGCGGCATGAAGGTACATACGTGCATTCATGGCAACGAAGGCGTTCCATGCGATGTGGAGTTCACCTCTGCAGCCACACACGACCATTTCATGCTCTCTCCTGGCAAACTTGACCGTGGCGACATCCTTGCCATGGACAGAGCTTACATCGATTATGCCAAATTTGAGGAAATGACGGAGCGTGGGGTTATATATGTGACCAAGATGAAGCAGAACCTCACATACGAAGTCACGAAGAGCGCCTACTATATGAACGGGGATGGCCTGATGCAGTGGAGGGAGGAGTACGTTGCCTTCCGCAAGGAGATAAAGGGCAAGAACGAGGAAACGGGCGAGGTGGAGAAGAAGATCATCGGGCATCATGCCCGTATCGTCACCCATATCGACGAGAAGAAGAGGGGTAATGCGAAGGTCATTCGCCTGCTTACAAACGATCTTAAGACAGAATACGAGGAAATAGCGGCCATTTACAAGGCGAGATGAGCCATGGAGTCGCTCCTCAAACAGATAAAGCAGAATTTCCCACTCAGATACTTCTACGGAGAAAGCGCCAACGCCATCAAGATACAGGTATGGGTGACTCTCATTGCCAACCTGCTCATGACACTGCTCCAAAAGGGTGTCAGCCGCTCATGGAGCTTCTCAGCTCTTGCTACCATAGTGCGCATAATGCTGATGTACTACATCGATGTCAAAGGATTTTTGGAACATCCCGAAAAAGATTGGGAAGAGGCACTGGCAGCCATGCTTGAGAGCCCACCGGAGCTGGTTGAAACATGAAAATAGCCCCCACACATACGCGCATGAGGGCTTGGAGAAGGATCGCTTGTCTGAAATCATTGATAAATAATGGGTTCAGACCGGTTTATCAGGTTTAGCGGACAACAATAATTTTCAATTTTCAAGACATTTGACAAGTCCGGTGTGCGGGATGCCATCGACAGGACCCTCGGGCCTCGCGGCACGCTCCTTGCGTTCAGCCACGGGGACATCTTCGCATCGCTGCTTGGCTGTTACCTCGCTGGAGGTGACTGCATCGAGGATGTCATGGACATCAAGCCCTTCTGGGACGGCCACGGCATAAGAATCGCAAGTTCGGATACGATAGAGCGCGCCTTGCGCAAACTCAGCGAGGATAACATCAACTACAGCGGCGAGTCCGGCAGGACATGCAAATTCAATGTTGCCTCCAGGATGAACTCCCTGATGCTCAAGTGCCTTAGGGCTACGGGGCAGCTCAACCCTGGCGACTGCATAGACTTGGACTTTGACCACCAGTTCATACCCACCGGCAAGAAGGATGCCGAGTACCCGTACAAGAATGCTTTCGGCTACTTTCCGGGAGTAGCATCCGTAGGAGATCTCATGGTGGGCATTGAGAACAGGGACGGCAACACCAATGTCAAGTTCCATCAGAAAGACACGCTGGAACGTATCTTCCACAGGCTGGAGGGCGAGGCAAGGGTGCTTGTGCGCAACTTCAGGGCGGACTGCGGTTCCTTCTCCGAGGATATAGTCGCATGCGTCATGGAGCATTGCGAGCGCTTCTACATCAGGGCGAGCAACTGCGGCTCCCGCAGGACCGACTTCATGGAGCACGAAGACTGGGACGAAGTCGAGATTCGCAACAGTTCGGACAAGGGAACCGGACACATACGCTGTGGTGTGACATCTTTCCAGTGGGACTCGTTCCTTTCCGACGGAAATCTCAGGCTTGTAGTCCAGCGGACAAAACTCAGCGAGGAAATCACGGGAGAGGAGTCAAACAGCCTCTTAGGTACAGAATATGTGTACAGGTGCATCCTTACCAACGATTGGGACAACTCAGAGAAGGCCATCATCGAGTACTACAACAAGCGCGGAGCCAGCGAACGCAACTTCGACTGCCAGAACAACGACTTCGGATGGGCGCACCTGCCGTTCTCCTTCCTCAAGGAAAACACTGTGTTCCTGATTGCTACCGCCATACTGAAAAACTCCTACCTGCACTTCCTTGATATGCTCCGCGGCCGCGCCGAAGGTATTGACTGCGGCACACGCATAAAGCGCTTCGTGCGCAGGTTCGTCACACTACCCGCAAAATGGATACGCTCGGGAAGGATGGATGTGCTCACGCTATACACCAAACGGCATATCCACCTCAGTCTCTGCTGAAACCGAAAACAAACATATCCAAACTCTTGATGTATAGGGTCTGAAATACGCAGTTTTTTAATAATGATAAAGTTACAGCGACTATCACTTCAAGTTGGAGTGGATAGTCGCTGTAATTTTTTGTACCCATTGTCGTATTCGTTCCATAATTCAAAGTTCCTGAAAGCAAGGAATATGTTGCAGAAACTTATAGGTGTGGTTTTCATAATCCATTTTGCAACAATAATGCTGTAACCCATTGCTGACGGTCAGGTAATCAACGTGAAGCACCATGTTGTATCTTGAAATCTGGTCAAAAACACGTTGCGATATATCCACATTCGGAGCCTTATATTCCACTATCATCAAAGCCTGCAAACTGTTATTGTACAAAACCGTATCGCAACGTTTAACAGTATTTCCAACCCTGATTTGGGTTTCATTGGCAAGCAGCCCGGAAGGATAATTCAAGTCGTTCACCAGATAATGGGTAAAATGTTGCCGCACCCATTCTTCGGGGGTAAGAGCGACATATTTTTTACGCAAAAAGTCAAAAATATATGTTTTTTCGTTCTTACGTTGGATTTTCACATTAAATATTGGCAAGTTTAATTGATACATTTTGTAAATTTGCAATAATTTGATGACAAATATACAAAATAAACAAAGTAAGGTGAAAACAAAAGAGGAAATAATAGCCAATTGGTTGCCCAGATACACCAAACGTGCGCTCGATGATTTCTCGGATTGCATATTGTTGACTAACTTCAATAGTTATGTCCATAAATTCGCCGAAAAATTTGGAGTGCCTATCCTTGGGCAAGATGCCAATATGACTTCAGCTTCGGCGGAAGGCATTACAATCATCAATTTTGGAATGGGAAGCGCCAATGCCGCAACCGTCATGGACTTGCTTGAGGCCATCCATCCACGGGCATGCCTCTTCTTGGGTAAAGCCGGCGGCATCAGCAAACACACAAAAATCGGCGATTTCGTTCTCCCTTTGGCGGCCATCCGAGGCGACGGCACCTCCAACGACTATTATCCACCTGAAGTCCCTGCATTACCTGCATTCATGATGCAGCGCGCTGTTTCATCGACCATACGCGATCATGGGAAAGACTATTGGACGGGGACTGTCTATACCACCAACCGACGGATTTGGGAACACGATGACAAGTTCAAGGAATATCTTGTAGGACTTAGGGCGATGTGCATCGACATGGAAACGGCAACCTTGTTCATTACGGGATTCCACAACCATATTCCGATGGGAGCCATCCTATTGATTTCCGACCTTCCCATGGAACCTGAAGGAATTAAAACAGACAAGCTGGACAATATGGTCACTAAAAAATATGTCGATGAACATTTGGACATCGGAATAGGAGCCTTGAAAATGATTATCGAAGAAAAGAGAACTGTCAAGCATCTAAGGTTCGATCTGTGAATGATATTTGTAAAAATCAGCCAACAAATACTTGTATAGCATGGATTAACAAACGTAAAAAAAAACAATAAGTGGATGCATAAAATGCGAAGTTTACAAAAGTTATGACAAGCGAGTTGACATACGAAAGCATCATGCGAAATCTGGGTAATCGGATTTATAAACCTATATATTATCTGATGGGGGAGGAGTCTTATTTCATAGACAAGATATCCGAATACATAAAAGGCTTCAACCAAGTAATACTATACGGTTCGGACACAGAAATGGACACTATCATCAATGCGGCAAAACGTTACCCGATGATGGCGGAACACCAAGTGGTGATAGTGAGGGAAGCCCAACAACTGAAAAACCTGGACGAGCCCCTCAACTACTACCTACAGCACCCACAGCCACAAACCATCCTCGTGTTTTGCCATAAACATGGAAAACTTGACCGCCGCAAGAAATTAGTCGCGGAAATCGAAAAAAACGGTGTCTTGTTCGAATCGAAAAAACTAAAGGACAATCAAATACCAGATTTTACACAACATTATCTGCAACAGAAAGCCATCCAAATAGACAGAAAAGCATCCGAGATGCTCGCTGAATTTGTCGGCACAGACCTCAGCAAACTGGTCAATGAATTGGACAAACTGATTATCACACTTCCTACCGACAACAAATTGATTACTCCTGAACACATAGAACGCAACATCGGCATCAGCAAGGACTACAATAATTTCGAACTCAAGGATGCGTTGATAAAAAAGGACATCTACAAGGCCAATAGAATCATCGACTATTTCATCAAGAACCCTAAATCGAATCCCATCCAGATGACTCTCGCGCTCTTGTTCTCGTTTTTTGCCAATCTCATGTTGGCCTACTACGCTCCCGACAAGTCGGATAGGGGGATTGCGGCCTATCTGGGGCTCAGGAGTCCTTATGCGGCAAAAGACTACATAAATGCCATGAAAGTGTATGGTGGGAAAAAAGTGATGGATATCATCGGTTACTTGCGCGAATGTGACGCAGCCAGCAAGGGATTCAACAACTCAAACACACAATCTGGAAACCTTCTTCGCGAACTGATATTCAAGATACTACACTAAAAACGCAATTCAAGGGTGTTCTATTCAGGACGGACACAATAGACTATTGACGAGCTTGACGCATTCTTCAGCGTGAACAAGTAACTGGCCACCGCTATAGGTGGCATCGTGTGTATCGATTAATAAGTCGTAAAGGGGGAGGGGGCTTAACACTTGCAGATAAAATCTATATCGACCGACAAGAAGCACCTAAGAAAACAATCAAACAAGCCAGACGGAAACATGTGTAAATACGCAAGAATATACAAATGTAAACCGACCAGTATCATTTATGTCGTACTGCTTGGTTTACATTTGTAATAAACACTGCCGTTTTTAATTGTTGCTCGTACACGTGCTTCATCGGATTAATATTTGATTACAAATATAAAAAGCGCAGCCATACATAAATATCAAATAAATCCAACTTGCGAGCGCTCAGCTTTTTATGTAAATTAAATGAAGCTTATTGTATAAGAATGGATGCTAATTATGACTTGGCTGAAAACGCCTGTATATTACCTATATATAATATTTATAAATGTAGTATAAATCAGGATATTAATGATATTAATTATCCTAATGCTACAACATCTATTCGAAATCATACAGATGTCAGGCCTGAATATTCTTATCCGTATAAATTTCCAAGGGTATATATGATACAGATTTGTAAATACAACAAAAATGCCATAAACAAACTATTGTACATAAAAAAATGTTTGTTATATTTGCAACGTTATTTACTTTTGTATCATTATGGAAATAAAAGATAGAATACGCATGTTGATGGAACAATCACGATTAAACAGCGCATTGTTTGCAGAGAAAATCAAGATTACAGCTCCTGCTTTGCATCACATACTCAACGGAAGAAACAATGCGAGCCTGGATGTTATTATGAAAATCCACCAAGCCTACAATTATAAAATCAATTTGGAATGGTTATTGTATGGTACAGGCGACATGTTTTCTAAATCAGCAGAAAACGAGAACATAGAGCAACACCCCCAAAAGGTGTCTCAGAATACGTCTGGGAGCAGAAATCACATTCAAAACGACCTGTTTTCAGCCGCTGAGAATTCGATGGACGAAACTAAATCGACTACAGTACAGAACAAACGCACTGTTGAGTGCTTGGAAAGCCCCAAACAACAAGAAACGCAGGCCAAAATAGACAATGATGAAACATTGAACAAACTTGAGAACAAAACGACTGAAATCATTCGCGAGATTCAATATGTGGAAAAACCTGTCAGGCAAATTTCCGAAATCCGTATTTTCTACGACAATGGCACATATCAGGTTTTTCATCCTTCTTCTTTATAAGAGAGCCGTTCCTGAGCTGGCGAAGGATGGCTGCCTGCTGGGTTCAGACACGTCGAAAAAAAGCATCTCGAAAATCGAGATGCTTAATAATTCGTAAACCAGACTTTGAGTATCACGGAAGAATTTCTCCACCCATCCAAGTATTCCAATTGATTTCACAAGCCAATCGGGCTGCTGCCTGACAGATTTCGGCCTCTTTCTCCGAAATTTCGAATTTGGTGTCTTGTAAGTGAAAAGTATTGCCTTGTATATTGAGATTCAAAGTTGGTCCCAACAAAGCCTGGAACCAGGTGCATGCCGCAGCATACCTTCCGTGTAAAAGGCTTAAATGATAACCATCGCGAGTCAAATCCTGCGAATCGCACAAGTTCGATTGTCGCAACAACTGAATGGTTGTTCCCGATGGAATCATATAATTGATAATGGATTCCTCCATCATTTTCTTATTGGCAAACAAAATAGACTGGTACATCTGCTTCTGATTGCAGCCATATTTGGGAAACTCCTGATGGTTCGATGTACGTGCATAAGCCCAAGTCTGCTGCCACACGATGCTGACATTCTTGTTTGAACAATGCTTTTGAACGATGGCGATCAAATTGTCAAGCCATGGCTTGTAAGAGGAATAGATGCCCGAAACGCCTGATGCTTGTTGCAACACAATGATGTCCCAAGGCTCATCTTCCAAGCCGTATTGAATGGTGGATTCCTTAGAAACAATGTTCCATTTGTTTTCAATGGATTTGGAGTATCTATATCGGCCGATGCTGTCGGCATATTCCTTACAATGGCGTTCCAACGAACAACCTCCAATGTATAGACGCCCCAAAACAACATTCTTGATTCCGGCAGCCTCCAGCAGTTGCGGAAGATACTCGGTGCCATCGTCGGTAAAACTGTTTCCTACGCCCAAAATCCGAAGCGTTTTAGGATTCTGGGGAAATGGATGATTTGTTTGCTGTGCATAGCCACTCACAACTATGCAAAGCATCATCAGCATCAAACAAATACGTGAATAGATTTTCATAATCAACTTTTTTATAATATGTTTCTCTTCGTAACTCTTATCGTCACCTAACTTCTTCGCAAATATAAATATATTTGAATTATAATCTATAAATAAGTTTAATTATTTGATTTCAGACTTCATGTCGTGTTTTTCAATAATCAACATTATGTTTAATTCAAAAAGAGGAATCCCATAGACCAAACATCAAGTTGTAGGATTTCAGGGATAATTGATAATATCGGCGATTTGGTACCGCCGTAGCGGTATTTTGGTACCGGCCAATTCTCGTTGTCGGATTTTTCATAGCGGTGACGTGGTACCGCTCAAACTATTGTTCTTTGACATAATGGCTCAGCAGCGTGCGTAGCGGAGGTTTGGTACCGC
>JAUNNU010000237.1 GCA_030537295.1 Bacteroidia bacterium | reverse complement strand
CTTTCCAACAAACTGGGCTTTTGAACCAATAACCAACAACCATTTGCTACCAAAGTATATGTATGTGGATCAGATCAATGGCTACGCCATTAACTGTCAGGATAAAGATGTTGACATTATTGAAATTCCTCTTAGTACATGACATTTTTTTCAAGCAGGTGTAAATATCGGATTTTCAGTCGATAATATTCCGAAAATGGGAACATCGTAGTCGTTACGTCCTCTTGTTAGGAACTCTGCCACAATGTCCAGTCCGTATCTGAAGATGCTCTTGGCTTTGCGTCCGTGCTTTAGGATTCGGATGGGTTTGAGGTTCTGATTGACGAACTCCCCGATATTGTAGCACCAGACGAAAGCCATCATCACTAGCAGCAGCAATTTCTCAATTCGTTCTATGTCTGTAAGATGCGTGTCTTCGATGTTGAATCCTGCACTCTTCATAGCTTTGAACATCGTCTCAATCTGCCATCGCTGTCGGTAGGTTTCGGTCGCGTCTTCCGGTTTGTTGAACGAAACGATGATCTGCAGTTCCGGTTTCCCATCGTGTCCCTTTATCCGGCTTCCCGACAGATAACACTTCTGCCCCTTCACGTAGAAAATGTGGCGTAAGAAGTCGGCCTCACCGTCCTTCAGGTGATTGAAAATCCAGAACACCTTCACATAGTTGCCGCTTTTCGGATTGAATGCCCAGAAGTTCTCCCGTATTCTGATGTAGTATCTTATCCCGTTGCAGTTCAGCCAGTTGATCCACCTCTCGCCGACAAACTCACGGTCGGCCAGAAGGCAGTCGATGGTCTCCTCTCCGAAGAGGTTGATGTAGCGTTGCACGAGGTCGATGCGCTCCTGCGTGTTGGACGTGCCTTTCTTGGGCAGCATGGAGAACAGCAGCGGATAGGCGACTCCGTCGTGGATGACGGCGAGCATGAAGATGTTGATGTTGGTTTTGCCGAACTGCCAGTTGGTGCGGTCGATTGCCAAGCGGTACTTCTCCTTCCGGGGCAGCTGCTGGAAGATAAATTTAGCCACAAAATTCTGACTGATTGAATGTTCGGAGAAAAATCGCTGTATTCTCCGCAAACACGAGTCGGCTTTGGCGGGAGAGTCGAAACAGGTTGAAAGTTTGCTGAAACACACCGTTCTGGCCTTGCACAGAGCCATCATAAACAGTGAAATCAGCTTGATGTGGGCAAGATTGATGTTTTTTGAGAAAAAAGTTGCTAAAGTGTCGGATAATTGATTATTTTTGCGCTCGTGATTGGTATTCATAGAAGAAAAGATGTGGTAGTTTTTTGCTTCTAAAATACTGAATACCAATCACTTTATCAAGAGTATAACAAATTAATTATTAACAAAAATTGTTGACAACTATTTGAATCACAAACATATAGCGGAACGCTTCAAATTTTTGTCATGTACTAAGAAAAAAATCTGTAATTTTACCACCGGATAACATAGCGATAGGTATTTGAGGTTTGACGCTACAAATATACAAAAAATATTGTTATGTTATTCATTTTTAATAAATTATATTATATCGAACTCACGTTAATATAGTCATTCTCTATTCTGGCCCATTTGATAGTTCTTGCATCAACA
>JAUNNU010000236.1 GCA_030537295.1 Bacteroidia bacterium | reverse complement strand
ACGGTGGCAAAGATATAAAATTTTCCCGCAGATTAGACGCAGATTAAATTTTTTCAAAAAAAAGAAATTTTCGTGTAACATTTTTCAAATTTTGTTACTGTACAAATGAAAAAAAATCATACTTTTGCGGTTTGTAAAATCTAAAAAAACAACACAATGTCAGTACATACAAATACAGTGCAAAAAATTTTAAGCATATTGCTGTTTTTCATATCCCCCGCCCTGCTTTCCGCTCATGGCGGTGAAGACGTTTGCGTTGTCTGCAAGCACATTGACGAAAGCCAGCCGAAACCCGCACCAAGTTTCGATGTTCTTAAAGTCGATGTGCCCGACTGGTTTTTCAATCATCCTGCCGACTGCTTTGTCGGGGTGTCGCTGCCACTGCATGATGCGATTTTGGCTGAACAGCAGGCACTTATGTTCGCCGGAATGATTGCTTCACGTCATGATTACATTGACGACAACAGCACTTCGATGGTATCTTACAATGATGGAGACATCTATCAGACGACTTCTCGTAGCGGACGTGTTTTATTTGACATCCCGACATATTATCAAATTGTTGAAAAAGAAGTTCTGTCTGACGGATGTCTCGCAATCCTGGTCAGATTCTCGTTCGGCGACGGCATTAGGAAAATGGCGTATGAATACAGAGATGATTATTCTTCATATCACAGAAACGATTCATTGTCATTTGATAAAGGTTTCAGGGCTGAATATTTTTCGACTGACAACTTCAGAATCAGTTGCACGAGCGAGCTTGGTTCGACATCAACATATTGCGTATATTACAACGACCTGAAAGAGACATGTATTTGTAACGCGAAAGTACCGTGTGAATACCAATACACAGCGAGAGACGAACAGCCACGTTCAATCGATGGATCTTTGCCAGATGGCACAATTTCTTTTAACATTCCTGTCATCGGGAATATAGGTTATACCTTATGGAGTGGATTTGTGTATAATGAGATTGAATCAGCGGTAATGTGCGATACCAACTATTATTCTTCGCCCGATTTGATTGTGGCAAAAACCAATCAAGCTATTTTTGACAAGAAAATCACATTTGAAATGGGTGGTTGGAATAGTGTTTATGAATATGTAGTTGTAAGATATGACTTTAAGAATAAAGCGGGTGAATGAAACAACCGACGCAGCAATTCCGATGATGGAATCGGACAACGTCGGCTTGACCACCTTGGTTGTACTCCGCAGCCCCGGACTACGCTTCGCTTGTCGGGGGATAATAGGATGGCGAGTCTCCGACACGCTGCGGACGGCTTCCGTGTGCCGGAGGCACAACACCCTATTAACCCCATACGAAGCGCAGCGCAGTGTGGGGCGAGGAAGACAGGACAGGGAAAACAAACCCACGGCGTAACCACCGTACAGACGGGCCGCCGCCCGTCTCATTAATTCAGACGCGCAGCGGCGCGTCTCTACAGCCGGACAACGACTTTTTTCTCCCTACGTTTTCCGCTCGCTCCGTCGCCTTGTGCGGCTGCGTCCCTTGCCGCCCTCGGCGACTCCGCCGCGGAAAACGCCTACGCTCCGCAGCTTAAAAGATGGACGGATTAGCCGACTGTTTACTGGGAG
>JAUNNU010000235.1 GCA_030537295.1 Bacteroidia bacterium | reverse complement strand
TCCTCAGGTCCTTTCACCTTTATAAACTTTATTACAAACTTCACTCTCAACTCTCCATACTCCAAACTTTTTTGTTATTTTTGCAGCCGTAAAAAATTTTCAAGCCGTTATGAAGTACCCCATCGGAACCCAGACGTTCAGCACACTCATCGAGGAAGGCATGGTGTATGTCGATAAGACAGACCTCGTTTATCAATTGGCACAGAAGCGCATCTGCTTTTTATGCCGCCCGCGTCGGTTCGGAAAATCGCTGTTAATATCAACGCTCGAAAGCTATTTCAAAGGCGAGAAGGAGTTGTTCAGAGGCCTGGAAATGGAGAAATTGGAGAAAGACTGGACGCAATATCCGGTGTTCAGGATAGATTTCTCACAGGGCGGATACGATGTTGAAGGCGACCTTAAAAAGGATATTGACAAACACCTTGCGCAGTGGGAGCGTCAGCTTGGGATAGAGAAGCAAATCGACAAGTCGGGTTCAAGATTTTCAGATATTCTTGCCGAAGCGCACCGTCAGACTGGCCATAAGTGCGTCGTTCTCATCGACGAGTACGACAAGCCTCTGTTAGATGTCCTTATGGAGCCGATGGAAGCCGAGAACCGTTCCGTGCTGAAGGAGTTCTACGGCACATTCAAGGCCGCCGACGAGCATCTCCGTTTTGTTCTTCTCACAGGCGTCACCAAGTTCTCGCAGGTGAGCGTTTTCAGCGGCTTCAACCAGCCGGAGGACATCAGCATGAACAGCGAGTTCGACGCGCTGTGTGGCATCACAAAGGACGAACTTGTCAGTTATTTTGACGGCGAGATTGCGGCGATGGCCGAAGAATACGGATACACGAAAGACGAGATGTATGTCCGTCTAAAAAGACAGTACGACGGCTATCATTTCTCCGAAGGGATGACCGACATCTTCAACCCGTACAGTGTGCTGAACGCATTGAATGTCAAGAAAATAGATGAATACTGGTTCGCGTCAGGCACGCCGACATACCTAATCAGGCTTATCAACAGACACAAGACGAACATCAAAGACATCGTAAGCAAATCGTACGCAAAGAAATACTTCATGGACTACAAGGCCGACACCGAAGACCCGCTGGCGATGATTTACCAAAGCGGCTACCTGACCGTCAAAGGCTACGATAGGGAGGACTTCACCTACACCCTCGACTTTCCGAACAACGAAGTGCGGAACGGCTTCATCGACCTTCTAGCCAACGACTACTTCCACCAGAACGGAGAGACGTTTTCGTGCGTGCTGTCAATCAACAAGATGCTCAAGCAATGCCGCCTCGACGACATGCGCGATGCCATGACAGGCTTCTTCGCCTCAATCCCGTACGACGCGAACTACCAGGAACGCGCGTGGAGCTACGAAAGCCATTATCACTATACTTTCTATCTGATATTCAGGCTTTTATCCTGCTACACGACTTTGACTGAAAAAGCAAACTCACGTGGAAGAGCCGACATGATTGTTGAAACCGCCGATTACGTCTATATCTTCGAGTTCAAGCTTGACGGCACCGCCGCCGAAGCACTCAAACAAATCGAGGACAAAGGCTACGCTGAGCCTTACGCCGCGGATTCGAGAAAATTGTTTAAGATTGGAGTGGCGTTTTCGA
>JAUNNU010000022.1 GCA_030537295.1 Bacteroidia bacterium | reverse complement strand
CGACAGCCTCGAGGCGTATTTTCAGGAAGCCGGACGCGCAGGACGAGACCTAAAACCATCAGAGGCGTTTTTGTTGGTCGCCGACACTGATATTCAGAAACTTAAAGACAATTTACAAACTTCATATCCGGAGCTGAAACGCATCAAGGCGATTTACGACGCACTCTGCAACCACCTTCAGATACCAGTCGGTGCCGGTGCTGGAAGAAGCTACGACTTCGACATGACCGACTTCGCCAACAGATACAATTTCTCGCTTCTCGAAGTCTTCAACTCTTTGAAACTCATTGAAAGAGAAGGCCTCATCGCCATGACGGAAGCCTTGAATACACCATCGCAGATTATGATTACGGCAGGTCGCGAAGACCTCTACCGTTTCCAGATGGAACATCCGGCATTCGACCCGACGATAAAATTCATGCTCCGCAATTTCCCCGGAATCCTGTCTGACTTCGTAAGAATACGTGAAGAGCAATTCAGCGTGAAACTCGGAATAACCGTCGATAAGGTTTGCGACATTTTGAAGAAATTGGAACGTTACAACTTCCTGACCTACATACAGAGAAGCGACAAGCCTCAAATTCAATTTGTTACGGAGCGACAAGACACGAATCATTTTTCACTGTCAGATGAGGTTTACAAAAACCGAAAGGAGGACGCGTCGCGTCGCGTTCAGGCTGTCATCGATTTCGTGAACAACGACAAAGAGTGCCGAAGCGTTCAGCTTCTTCGTTATTTCGGCGAAAAAATAAAGACAAGATGCGGCAAATGCGATGTATGCAACATCCGTAACCAAATGAAAATCAACGATGCCGAATACGAAAGCATCAGCAATGCGATACTCAACGAATTAAGGAAACGGGTGATTCCCGTTTTTGAGACGCCTTCGTTGGCGAAAGGCCATCTTGAAGAAAAAGTTCTTGAAACCGTACGCTGGATGATTGACAACGGAGTCATCGAACAAGACGAGAATGGAAATCTCACTTTGGCGAGCCGGCAATCAAAAATGTTTCGGGAGCAATAAAAAAAGCCGCTTAACGCGGCCGTCTGTCTTCCAAATTGAGGTGTCTTATTTGGTAAGCTCTGCACTTGGTTTGAATTTCACGACTTTTTTTTCTGCGATCATGATATCCTTGCCTGTCTGAGGATTACGACCTTTACGCGCTGGACGTGTGGTTGGCGTCATTGTTCCAAAACCAACCAGGGAAATACGCTCACCATTCTTAATGGCTTCTGCCGCTGCACTGATAAATGCATCAAGGGTCTTTTTGACATCAACTTTTGTGAGACCAGTCTTCTCTGCCATCACATTCACTAATTCAATCTTATTCATCTTGTTAATTTTATGAGGTTATCTATTGACCCCGCAAAGTTAAACATTTTTTAATAAGATAAAAAAAAAATTGAAATATTTTTTTACCCGCAAAAAACACCCGCAAAGCATTATCATTTAACGAGTTTCCAATCTTTGAAAACCCTTGCACCTCTTAAGAAATCCGCAATATTCATTGATTTCTTTCCGGGCTGTTGAAGCACTGTAAAATTAACAATTGCGTCGCTCACAACGACCCCCAAATACGATTTTCCGTCCGTTTTGACATCAAAAATAACGTCATTTTTATCATTTTTCTCGGAAATTTTTGTTTCGAAAATCTTCAAATCAAGAATTTCGCCTTCTGGATTTTGCAGTTTTGCGTGTGCCGCCGGATACGGTGACAGTCCGCGCACGAAGTTATAAATTTCTTTTCCCGACTTATTCCAATTGATATAGCAGTCGTCTTTAAATATCTTCGGAGCCGGTTTCAACGCAAAACCTTCGCGTTCGATGACGGAGTCCTGAGTCTCCGCACTCAGCTCCCCATTTTCAATCATTTTCAATGTTTTAACCACAACACTGTTACCGAGAGTCATCAAAGTGTCATGAAGCTCGCCGGCATTCATTGTTTCGGTTATCTTCACTTTTTCCTGTAAAATTATCGCGCCGGTGTCGATTTCTTTGTCGAGAAGGAAGGTTGTCAATCCGGTTTCCGTCTCCCCGTTGATGATTGCATGATTGATTGGGGCTGCGCCACGGTATTGCGGCAGCAGCGACGCGTGAAGGTTGAAGGTGCCCATTGGCGGCATGCTCCAGACGACCTCCGGCAGCATCCTGAAAGCCACGACGACAAACAGGTCGGCATTATATGAGCGCAGTTGCCCGACAAACGCCTCATCTTTCAATTTTTCAGGCTGAAGCACCGGCAAGCCGTGTCTCAACGCGCATTCTTTCACTTCCGACGCATGCATCTGTTTTCCGCGTCCTGCTGGTCTGTCGGGTGCCGTGACAACCGCCGCGACATCATATCCTGCTGAGATAATCGCCTCAAGCTGTGAAGCCGCAATCTCAGGCGTGCCGAAATACACTATTTTCATATAAAACTTTATCTTGCAAAAAAGCCCGACTCCTTGTCAGAATCAGGCTTTATTCTTTTATGTAAAACAATAATTACTTTCCAAGTTTTGTCTCAGCAGCTGTGATGTATTTGTCAATATCACGTGCTTCTGTGCTGTTAGGATAGTCGGCTTTGATGGCCTTGTACATTTCAACAGCCTTCGCATAATTCCCAGCCATCTCGTATGTATAGGCTGCTTTCACGAGCATCATCGGGGCTGTGAATGAGTTCTTTGATGCATTTGCAGCGTTTTCATAGCATTTTGCGGCTTCGGCGACGTTTCCGAGTTCGAGATTTGCATCACCCATCGCACCGATTGCAAGAGGCTTGACCATCTTGTCTTTGCCCTTGAATTCTCCGAGATACTTGATAGCGTTATTGAAATCACCTGTGTTTAGGAAGCAGATGCCAGCATAATATTTTGCGAGATTAGCAGTCTTTGTACCACTGTAGTCGTTGATAATATCAATGAAGCCGACAACATCATTGCCATTGCCGTTAAGAGCTGTCGCAAAATCATCTTTCTCAAACATAGCTTCTGCACGGAAAACCGCAGCCTGAGCCTTCTCCTCACGTGGCTCCTGAATGAATTTCTTGTAACCGAAAACTGCAAGAACCACTATCACGAGAGCAGCGATAACTATCACGATGGTCTTACGATTTTTCTCAATAAACAATTCTGCACTGTCCAATGTTGTCTCAATGGATTCGAGGCGTTCCTCTTCTTTCTTTAAATTTTCTTTTGCCATTTCAGTATGATATTTTTCGAGCTGCAAATTTACGATTTTTCTTTATTTGCCAAACAAAAAATTTAATATATTTGCTAAAATTTTTAAAAGTCTAAATTATCATGAAAAAAAACAGTCTGATAGCGTTGTCATATATGATGACATTTATCTTCTGCATCAAAGCAAATGCCCAAGATTCAATTAGTTACACATATTTTTCAGCTGTCGAATGGTTGTACAACATACCAACGGCGACATACGAACCATTAATTAATAAAGGTGCTGATTACTCGGAAAAATCATTTGAACGCAGTGATATTTTCTCAACAATTGACCTCCCGAGCGACATATTCCGCCCTGCCGAAGGCCGCATCATCGATAAATTATCATCAAACACAACGTGGATGAGGATGAAAACTTCAAAAACAGGATACATCAGTTTATCAATAAAAAACAACGGCAACGAAGTGGAGAACCAGTCTTTCACGCTCCTCGCCGGTTATTTGGACGCGAGAAAATATCAGGAAATCGACCTCAACGCTTACTCAAAATCGCCATTTCAGGTCTTTGTTGACGGAAAAATGGTTCTGTCATCAGAAAATAGCAGCCCAAATCACGAAGAGACAAAAAAGAACACGAAGATAAAAGTCGAGATGGGCAAACACACAGTCTTCGTCAAGACTTTGTATCACAGACAAGAAGACAGCGAATGGATTTTCAAACTCGAAGCTGGCACGAAAGACAACGGAAGCGTCGTCTGGACTTTGGATCCGACCACAAGAATGAATTTAGACCTCGTTCAAAACGGCATACGGCTCAAAGACGCAACCATCTCTCCATCAGGGAAATACGTCAAATATTCTTACAATATGACATCAGGATCTGACGGCAAAACAGAACATTGGTCTGAAATTTATAACACCGACAACAACCAATTAGTTTACAGTACAAGATTCACCAACATTGGCGCAATAGAATGGCATACTGTTGAAGATGCCATCGTTTTCGAGGACGAGCAAGGCGGCAGGAATTACATTTTCAAACACGACCTCGAAATGAGCATAACAGAGCCTGTGATGGCGGCGCCGAATAACATGAGTTTTTATGCGTTTAACGACAGCAACACCTTTATCATATACGGCACACTCATTAAAGGAAAGAAAAACCAAGACGGCGTGAACCGCCTTGACGGCATGGAGGACCGCTGGCCGTGGTACAGAAACAAGACCAATTTATATAAATTCGACATCAGAAGCGGCATCCACAGACAAATCACCGCAGGCGAACATTCTTGCGAACTTCAAGACATACACCCCACAGAAGACAAAATCCTTGTGTCACAGTCAATCAGAGACTATTCACAACGTCCGTACAGCCGCCAGATTATGATGGAGTTGGACATCAAAAACGGTAAAGTTGACACCTTGTGGACGCAGAATTTCGGAGGCTCGGCACAGTACAGTCCTGATGGCGACAAACTGCTTGTTATCGGAAGTGCGATGATGTTCAACGGTTTAGGCATCAATCTTCCGAGCAAGATGATTGCAAACGACTACGACAACCAAGCATACATTTTCGACATCGCAAGCAAGTCAGTCAAACCGCTGACAAAAGATTTCGACCCGAACATCGAAGATGCCGACTGGTGCAGCTACGACGGGATGATTTATTTCAAGGTTGAAGAAAAAACATATCACAAGATTTACACATACAACGTCGCAAACAACACATTCACTGAAATTGCCAGCGACATAGAGAACATTTACGGAATGACGAAGTCTTCAAAGTCAGACCTGCTTTCTTTCTATGGTTGTTCGGTTCAAAGCCCTGAGCAAAGTGTTGTGGTAAACGTCAAAAACAGCGAAGTCATCTGCACCAACACCCCTGAAAAATTCGTGTATAATGATGTCGTGTTCGGCGATGTCAAGGAATATTCTTTCAAATCGAAAGACGGCAACGTCATTGACGGCTATTATTACCTGCCTGTCGATTTCGACAGCAGCAAAAAATACCCGATGATTGTTTATTATTATGGTGGCACATCGCCTGTTGACCGCAGCTTCCGCGGACGTTATCCGAAGAACTATTACGCGGCGAACGGATATGTCGTTTATGTATTGAATCCCGCCGGGACAACCGGTTACGGACAGAAATACGCCGCCGAGCATGTCAACAACTGGGGCATCACCGTCGCCGACGAGATCATCGAAGGCGTCAAGCTATTCACCAAAGAGCACCCATTCGTCGATGCCGGACACATCGGTTGCATGGGCGCATCATACGGCGGCTTCATGACGGAGCTTCTGACAACACGCACCGACATTTTCGCCGCGGCGATATCACATGCCGGAATCAGCTCAATCGCATCATACTGGGGCGAAGGCTATTGGGGCTATCTTTATAACAGCGTCGCCGCCGCCGGAACGTTCCCGTGGGACAATAAAGGAATGTACGTCGGACAAAGCGCCTTGTTCAACGCCGACAAAATCAACACGCCTCTGCTCCTGCTCCATGGCACCGCCGACACCAATGTGCCAGAAGGCGAAAGCATACAACTTTACACAGCTTTGAAACTCCTCGGGAAAGAATGCGAACTCATTGAGATTCAAGGACAAGACCATCACATCAAAGACTATAAGAAATTCAACAAATGGCAGAAAACCATCATGGCTTGGTGGGAGAAATGGCTCAAAGACGATGACTCATGGTGGAATGACCTTTATTAGTTGAAAGTTATAAAGTTTGTAAAGTTTGAAAGTTGGAATGTGAAAGATGACTGAAAGAGAACAGAAGTTATACGATTTTCTTTCCGGGTTTGTTACGGAAGAAAGGAAAAAGAGGTTCGAGCAGGTTTTGGAATACAGGACCCGCCATATTTCCATCGTTTTGGAGGACATTTACCAGTCGCACAATGCGAGCGCGGTTTTGAGAAGCTGTGACCTGACTGGCATCCAAGATATTCATATCATTGAAAACCAATGGGTTTACGACATAAACCCAGAGATTGTCGTCGGAAGTACAAAATGGCTTGACCTGCACAAATACAACGTGAACGAGTTCAACACGCCGGAAGCATTTGACCTGCTTCACAGCAAAGGCTACAAGATTGTGGCGACCTGTCCGCATCAGAACGACTACACTCCCGACACGCTTCCGCTCGACCAACCGATTGCGGTGGTCTTCGGCACCGAAAAGACAGGCCTCACCGACTACGCCCTCGAACACGCCGACATGTACGTCCAGATTCCAATGCACGGATTCACAGAGAGTTTCAACATCAGCGTCTCCGCCGCCCTGTTGATGTACACGCTCACGCAACGTCTTCACAAAAGCGACATCCTATGGCAGCTTTCCGAAGAGGAGAAACAAGAGCTTCGCCTCGACTGGACACGCAAGTCGCTCAACAGGGTCAGGACTTTCGAGGAGAAGTTTTATGAATTGAACCCTGAATTAAGAGATAAAAGTTGAAAGTTAAAAAGTTGAAAGGACGCAAAGTAACAACTTTAGCACATTTAATAACATTAATAATGACAGTCATGAAAAGAGTTTTTACATTATTGATTATTGCAGCAATGGCATTGGGTTTTGCTTCATGTTGCGAAAAAGAGACCAATCAAGATGTTCAAAAAGAAATCGTTGCATCTGAATATCAATCAGTTAATACAAATAACATGGAAGAAGTCTATCAGTTTTTAAAAGATTGCGAGACGTATTACCTCGCCACCGTTGACGGCGACCGTCCGCGTGTGAGGCCGTTTGGCACGGTGAACATTTTCGAAGGAAAACTTTACATCCAGACCGGGAAGAAGAAACGCACCGCACAGCAGCTCGCATTGAATCCACACGCCGAAATCTGCGCCTTCAACGGCAGCTCGTGGATTCGCATCGAGACGACACTCGTCCCCGACGAGCGCATGGAGGCGAAGAAATCGATGCTCGACAGCTACCCTCAGCTCCGTGCGATGTACGACGAAAACGATGACAACACCATCGTCTATTTCATGACCGACAGCAGGGCATGGATAACATCGTTCGGCGCACCAGAAAAGGAGATCGAGTTTTAAAGCGAATTGTTTAATCCATTAAATGAAAACGGCGACTTTTGTTTAATGGATTAAACAAATTTGCATATCTGGAAGTTTTGCTGACAAATAATTTCAAACAATTTATTCAAACATCCATTCCAAGTGCCCTTTCTACTATTGGTGCCATATCGTAATACTTGTATTCAGCAAGCCTGCCGCCGAAAATCACATTTTCCTCCCGATCGGAAAGTTTTTTGTATTTCGCATACAACTCTGCGTTCCTGTTGTCATTTACAGGATAAAAAGGTTCCTTGCCATCATTCCACTCGGTGCTGTATTCCCTACTTACGACTGTCTTTTTACAATCATACACTTCCTGACCAAACATCTCGAAATGCTTATGTTCAATTATGCGTGTATAAGGAACGTCGGCAGCCGTATAATTGACTACCGCATTGCCCTGAAAATTCGGAACATCAACTACTTCTGTTTCGAAGCGAACCGTTCGATATTGTAATTTACCGTAACAATAATCATAAAATTCATCAATTTTACCTGTAAAGACAATCTTTTCCGCAACAGATTGAAGTTCATTCCTTTCAGAGAAAAAATCAACACCTGTACGACATTCAACTCCGTCCAACAGTCCTTCAACCAAGCAATTATAGCCACCAACCGGTATTCCTTGATATTTGTCATTAAAGTAATTGTTATCAAATATCATTCTGACGGGCAGCCGCCGGATGATAAAAGCAGGCAATTCGGAGCAAGGTCTCCCCCATTGTTTCTCTGTATAGCCTTTGATTAATTTCTCATAAATATCGTGTCCGACGAGTATAAGAGCCTGTTCCTCAAGATTTTGAGGTTCTCTTCCATTCAATTTTGCAACAGCCTCTGATTTTTGTTCATTTATGATTCTTTGCGCTTCTGATGGAGTTCGCGCACCCCACATTTGGTAGAATGTGTTCATGTTAAATGGCAAGTTATACAATTCACCATGATAATTAGCTACCGGGCAATTTGTGTATCTGTTAAATGGAACAATCGAATTCACGAATTTCCAAACGATTTCGTTGCTTGTGTGAAAAATATGTGCACCATATTTGTGAACATTGATGCCTTCTATGTTCTCACAATAAACATTTCCGCCGAGATGCGGTCGCTTGTCTATCACGAGACATTTTTTCCCGTTTTGTTTGGCCTTATATGCAAAAGTCGCTCCGAAAAGTCCAGAGCCGATGATGAGGTAGTTGTATTTCATTTCATTTGCGTTCATACATTACTAAATTTGGATTATTACAAGACGACAACACTTTGTATTTTTCCACAATAAACAAACTGTCACGTTCAGCATATGTCGATAACATAGCATTATCTTTTGATAACAAAATATATTTTGGATTATTAACTGTAATATCCATATCTTCCGACATCATATCCTCACACAAGAAAACTAATGGAAACCTATTATCAGGAACAATACCATTTTTCCACAACACACCAAATGTATTGACAGAATCATTCCATCCTAAATTATAGCTCCAAATACTATCTGTCTCTTTCACATCTTCAAACACACAACTTGAACGTTTATAAAACTCAACTTCTTTTGGCACAATCCCTTTATAAATTTTATAATCAGAATATAATCTATATGGAATTTTTAGAATATTTCTTCCACAATAAAAAGATAATGAGAAATACAACATAAGCGATAATACCTTAATACCCCAACAATTGCTTTTACTAAACAACAAAATCCAAAAAGCTAAAAACACTACAGGAAGCCAAACAATAAAATAATGATCAAAACATAGAGATCCCAATAAAATATAGCATAAAATGCATGTAGGGATTAGTAGCCTTAACATGGACTTATTTATATACCAAGCCATTGTACAAACTGTTACAAGTATTGGTAAATATTGATATTTATTAACTCTAAAACATTCTAACAACATGCACCTAATGCCACCTGAATACATACTGTTATAACCTATCAAACCATACCAAAAATCATACAAAGCATTATTTGCTAAAAAGTATATTATTACTGGTATGCAAATAATCAATGCTCCTGTTGCGACACAAGAAATAACTATTCCAATTTTTTTACAATTTTTGTTTTCAATAAGCAACCAAAGCAAACCAATCACAGGTCCCCCAATAAACGCTACCGCATCATTTGGTCTAATGAAAAAACAGCAAGAAAAACAAAAACCTATAGTAATTAATTTCAAATATTCACACTGTATCTTGCCATTTATTAATTGCGATAATTTCACCACATTATAAAAAGAAATAGTAATAAATAATATTGACCAATCTTCCGTAAGATTTCCACATTCTCTTCCATACAATGATTCTATTGAATAATAAGTAAAAAAGGTAAGTAATACAACCAACAAACCTCTTTTGGGAGCAATAAACCACTTACTAATTTTAAACCACAGTAAAGAGCAAAACGTCAAACTTACAGTTCGCAATATAAATATTCCATATCTTCCAGGAATAATCATTTGTGCGAATGCCTGTATAAAATACATCACAGGCCCTTTATGGTCAAACAAGTCCCTATAAGGAACCTTACCTTTAAGTATAGCAAGCCCCATCAATTTAAAAACACTACTATCACATCCTTGTTCAGCAAAAATTGGAGAAACAGCAGTCTCAAAAAAAAGAACAAAAACAAAAGATATTATCAGAAATAACGCGCAACAAAAAAATTTATTAGATAGTAGAACATCAAATTTCCCCATACAAGAAAACTTTGCATTTTTCATATAGTTAAAGTTTAGCATTTATTTTTCTAAAATCTCCCAACGCTTTCACTCCGATTTTGAAAATCCTTTTCATGTTAATGGAATTCACTCCGCCTTGACGCGGTTTGAATGTTATCGGATACCAACCAATTGAATAATTCCATTTTACCGCAATTGCCGATATTGCGACATTGCACAGGAAATAATCTTGAGGAATCACATCCATGATCGCCTTCAACTTTTCACATTTCATAAGGCGGAAAGGTGTGTTTGCATCTTTCACCCATTCATGGAACATAAACCACACCACAAGACGCAATGTCTTCGTTACAAAAACACGACTCGCACCATCCTGCCTTCCACCACGTGTTCCTATCTGAAAATCGTATTTTTCACAATTTTCATACATCTGCCAAAACTCATCAGGGTTTGTCTGGCCATCACTGTCAGTCTGGAAAACATATTCCGCACCATTTTCCATCGCATAACGGTACAGATATAAAACCGTAGCCCCGTGACCTGAATTTGGTTTGTCCAAAGGAACAAACTGTGAATACCTTTCTTCAAGATCTTTCATAATCTGAAATGTGTTGTCCTTACTTCCATCATTGGCAATTACCAAACGACAATCCGACCCGCATTTTTCAACAATCGGATGCCAACTTTTCACAACATCTTCAATATTTTCCGCCTCATTGTATGCAGGCATTACGAAATAAATCTTACTCATAATTATTTAGTTTTAAATGTAACATATTTATTTACAACAAATTGACAAATGACAACCACAACGATTGACAACAATTTTGACAATATTTCATTCAGTTGCATTACATCTATGAAAAGATAAAGAAGCACATTGCTGACTATCATTCCAGAAAAGCCGACTGCGAAGAACATCAAAAATCTTTTAGCGGTTTTGTCTGTAACTTTAAAATTGTATTTCCTGTTAAGTGTAAAACTGATTATAATACCTGTGGTAACACTCAATGAGTTCGCAACAAGATAATTCTCCATCACATACTTCACAAGTGCCGTATAAATCAGAAAATCAACGGTTGACGACAAGCCTCCGATCAGGCCATAAAGAATCAGATTACGGAATTTCTGATAAAGAGTTTCAATTATTCCCTTCATGTCAATTTAACTTTTGTATTCCATTTCAAAATTGACATAAAAAAAACGTGGATCCGACTGTTGCCGTTCCACGATTCGAGGCCTTCGCATTGCCCAATATGTTAGAACAGACAACGCGAAGTCCACGCCATATTAACACCGCGAATCAGATTATATTAACAAAAATATAATCTGTTAATTCACAGATAATTAACATCCCGCGAACATCTATCGTTGCTTGTTCCGAACATATTCTTGAAAGTTGCGAAGTTTCGAATCGCCAGAACAAAACGTCAATAAACGTTCTTAATATGTCTGCTCGCCCACCCTCCGAATGTAACACACCCGTTGGCGCGGACTTGCAGGTGCAAAAATAGATAATTTTTCGTTTCTAATTGATGTTTTATAAAATTTCACAAAAAAAATCGGCGGTCATGGAAACCACAACCGCCAAATTATAAAAGTAAATGTCTGCGTTTTATTATTCCTCAAACAGCTTCACGATATTCAGAATCACCTCCGAGGCTTTCTCCATGCTCTCGAGCGGAACGTATTCGTACTTGCCGTGGAAGTTGTGTCCTCCCGCGAAGATGTTCGGGCAGGGCAGCCCCATGAAGCTGAGGTTTGCGCCATCGGTGCCGCCACGGATAGGCTGAACCTTCGGCTTGATGCCAGCCATCTCAATGGCCTTGATCGCCTTCTCAACGATAAAGTAATGAGGCTCAACCTCTTGACGCATGTTGTAATACTGATGTTTCAGTTCGAGTTTCACCACGTCACCGTATTTCTTGTTGAGATATTCAGCAATCGATGTCATGAGTTCTTTCTTCGCCTCAAACTTCGCCCTGTCGTGGTCGCGGATGATGTAACTCATCGTCGTCTCCTCCACCGTCCCGTTGATTTCCGTCAGGTGGAAGAAGCCCTCATAACCTGAAGTATATGCCGGACGTTGTTCAACAGGGAGCATCGCGTTGAGTTCCATTGCGATAAGCATCGAGTTGACCATCTTGTCTTTTCCATAGCCAGGATGTATGTTGCTGCCTTGGATGTGAATTTTCGCGGCGGCTGCGTTGAAATTCTCGTATTCAAGTTCGCCGATTTCGCCGCCGTCGATAGTGTAGGCATAACGCGCACCGAACTTCTTGACGTCGAACTTCGCCACGCCGCGGCCGATCTCCTCGTCGGGTGTGAAACCGATTTTTACCTCGCCATGTTTGAATTCGGGATGCTCCATGATGTATTCCGCCGCACACATTATAGCAGCCACGCCGCCTTTGTCGTCAGCGCCGAGCAACGTCGTGCCATCGGTGGTGATCATCGTCTTTCCTATATATTGCTGCATTTCCGGAAACTCGCTCACCCTGAGGACAATGTCTTTATCAGGATTAAGCAAGATGTCGCCACCCTGATAATTTTCAATAATCTGTGGCTTTATGTCTTTTCCTGAAGCGTCAGGCGACGTATCGACGTGCGCGATGAAACCGATGGCCGGGATTTCCTTGTCGGTATTGGCAGGAATCGTCGCCATCACGTAGCCGTACTCATCGAGGTCGGCTTTTATTCCCATATCCTGAAGCTCTTTTTGCAACATGCGAAGCAGGTCAAACTCCTTCTGTGAGCTTGGCTGCGTCTCCGAATTTTCGTCGGATGTCGTCTCAACGGCGACGTAACGCAAGAATTTATCCAATAATTTTTCCATATTACTGATTGTTAATTTATTCGATTTTTGCACGTTTTGAATCCCAGATCATGTAAGCTATCAAGATGATGTACATGACGACTGCGATGAGCGAAGCCACTGGCAATGAAGAGAATACGCCCTCGCTTGTCTTTACGATGAGGTCAACTTCAGCGAATTTCAGTATTGCGCTCACGACGCCCATCAACGCGCCGCCGGCGATGAAGCCCGAGGCGATGAGTGTGCCGCGGTCATAGCGTGCCTTGCTGAGTTTCTCGTCCTTGCAGCGTGCGACGTACCACGACACCGCACCTCCGATGAGAAGCGGGATGTTGAGGTCAATCGGGATGAACATGCCGAGTGCGAATGGCAGTGCCGGCACTTTGAAGAACGTGAGTATCAAGGCGATAGCGGCACCGATTCCGTAAAGAAGCCAAGGTGCGTTGCCGCCCGACATCATCGGCTCTATGACCGCCGACATCGCATTTGCCTGCGGTGCCACCAACGCGCCGTCACCGACGAAACCGTAAGCCTTGTTTAAGACCATTATGACACCCGCAACAGTAGCCGAAGCCACCGCCACGCCGACAAACTTCCAGATCTCCTGATTCTTAGGTGTCGTCCCGATCCAATAACCGACCTTCAAGTCGGTGATGAATGCGCCGGCGACAGCTAATGCGGTGCAGACCACGCCGCCGATTATCAACGCCGCCGTCATGCCTTCCGCACCGCTCAGTCCTGCTGCGACCATCACCAACGAGGCGAGAATCAACGTCATGAGCGTCATTCCGCTGACAGGGTTCGACCCGACGATGGCAATGGCGTTTGCAGCCACTGTCGTGAACAAAAACGCGATGACGGCCACGACGAGAATGCCTATTGCAGCGTGTCCGAAGTTTCCGACGACACCGAATCTGAAGAACACGAATGTCAGAGCCAAGATTGCAATGACACCGATGACGATGAATTTCATCGAGAGGTCACGCTGTGTACGTTCCTCATTTTCAGCACTTTTCTTGCCTTTGAACTCATTGGCCGCAAGTCCGACCGACGATTTTATCACGCCCCACGACCTAATAATGCTGATGACGCCGGCCATCGCAATGCCGCCGATGCCGATATGACGCGCATAATCCTTGAAAATCATCTCAGGCGACATGTCGCCGATAGTCATCTGAACGCCTGTGTTCATCAGGTCGATAATGTCAGCGCCCCAGATTAGATTCATTCCAGGGATGATGATGAACCACACAAGCATTGAGCCACAGCAGATTATGAAAGCGTATTTCAGCCCGATGATGTAGCCGAGGCCCAAGACCGCAGCCCCGACATTGACTTTGAACATGAGTTTCACTTTGTCGGCGAGAGCCATGCCCCACTCCATCACTTTTGTGGAAACCGTCTCCGTCCACAGACCGAATGTTGAGATGCAGAAATCATATAGACCTCCTATCAAACCGCTGATAACCAGCAGCAAAGAGTCTTTTCCTTTTTTCTGTCCGCTGACGAGCACCTGTGTCGTGGCGGTCGCCTCCGGGAACGGAAACTTGCCGTGCTGTTCCTTCACGAAATATTTTCTGAAAGGGATGAGGAAAAGTATTCCGAGGACGCCGCCGAGCAACGAACTCAAAAAGACTTGCATATAATTTATTTCGATGTCATAGCCTTTCCCTTGAAGGATGTACAATGCCGGAAGCGTGAAAATCGCACCGGCAACCACGCCGCCGGAACAACCTCCAATTGACTGAATGATAACGTTTTGCGACAGTGCATCGTTTTTCTTTGCGACGTTCGACAAGCCGATGGCAATGATTGCAATCGGGATTGCGGCCTCGAAGACCTGTCCAACTTTCAAGCCGAGATAAGCGGCAGCGGCGGAGAACAAAATTGTCATCAGAAGTCCCACCGTCACTGACCAGACCGTCACCTCTTTATATTTCTTCTTCGGTGACAAAATCGGTTCATAGACTTCACCCGGTTTCAGTTCGCGTTGAGCGTTGTCGGGCAATTCAAATTTTTCGTTTTCTTCCATATTATTGCGATTTATGTGAAAATTACAAATCCATTCCGTAGAGATGCATTTTATTATACAGTGTTTTCCTGTCGATTTGCAGGAGACGTGCCGCGATCGTCTTGTTACCGCGGGCCTTGTTCAAAGCCGCAGCGATCTGTTCCATCTCGTTTCCGGGCCGTAACGCCATATCATCGGGTTCTTCCTTGACGGCGGAGGCAGCGAACACCGGCAGATTGTCAACAGTAATTTCATGATTTTCAGCGAATAACGCTGCCCTGCGAATCACGTTTCTCAATTCACGGAGGTTTCCGCTCCAGCGTTGTCTGCGAAGAAGTTCAAGGGCATCAATTGTGATATGATTGATGTTTTTGTCGAGTTCCTCATTCGCCAATTTCAAAAAATGATACGCGAACTCTTCAATATCGTCAATTCTGTCGCGTAACGGCGGCACTTCAATTGAAAACTCATTGATTCTGTGATAAAGATCTTGTCTGAACTCGCCGTTTTCTATCGCCGACAAAAGATCTTCATTAGTTGCCGCAATTATTCTGACGTCCATATTAATATCCTGAGCCGAGCCGACTGGTCTGACCTTTTGTTCCTGCAAAGCCCTAAGCAACTGTTTCTGAACATCATACGGAAGATTTCCCACTTCATCAAGGAAAACCGTTCCGCCTTTCGCCTCTTCGAAAACGCCTTTTTTGTCACCGATTGCCGACGTGAACGAGCCTTTCAGATGTCCGAAAAGCTCAGAAGGAGCCAGCTCTTTTGAAAGGCTTCCGCAGTCAACAGCGATATACGGTTTATCACTACGCTTGCTCTGTTCGTGAATCATCCTGGCGATGTATTCCTTTCCGGTGCCGCTTTCACCGAGGATCAAAACCGACATTTTTGTTGGCGCAACGAGAGCCACATGCGTGTAAACCCGTTGAATCACAGCACTTTTACCCTTGACCATATTAAAATCCTTCTTGTCGGAAGATTTCTTTGACTTGGCGGCAGACTCTTTCTTTTCAGTCTTAAGTGCCATCTCTATTTTTTGCTGAAGAAGCACCGGATTAATCGGCTTCTTAAGATAATCGTATGCGCCGAGTTTCATTGCGTTCACAGCAGTCTGAACATCAGCGTAGCCGGTCATTATAATAAATGGTGATGTGATTTTTTTCTCTTTAGAATATGTCAGAAGCATGATTCCGTCCCCGTCAGGAAGCCGTAAATCACTGATAATCAAATCAAATTGGTTGTTATCAATTTCTTTTTCCGCCGAAGACACTTTTGACACCAAAACAGGTTCCCAATCATTTTTGGCGAACCATGTACGCAGCATCGTTCCGAAAGCTGCATCGTCTTCGACAATCAAAATCCGTCTGCTCATTTTTAAATTTTCTACTCGAACTGCAAAATTACAAATTTTATCAATCGAACAAATCTTTATTTCTATTTTTTTGAAAATTATGGAAGGAAAAAATATTGGTTTTCGGGGGATTAATAAAATGGAAAATCCGACACCAGGCGATGTCGGATTTCCGTAAATATTGAAAACGAGCAGAAAATTACTTGGTAAATACTACCAAATATCTTGTTACACTCCAGAATGTATCTGGGTCTGTGATTTGCAATGTGTATGTGCCATCGCCTTTAACCAATGTGTATGATGAAGCCGGGTGGTTAGAAAGGATGACAGCCTTCTTTGCCGTGTATGAAATCTCATTGAGTTCACGCTTGTCAGCCTTGATGAAGAGTTCTGTTGGGACGCTTTCTCTAAGGATGAACTTCTTTGTGAGGATACCCATTTCCTTGAGTTCTTTCTTAGTTGCGTTGATGTAATAAACCTGGTTCATCTCGTTGATCGTGGCAATCTTGTCATTTGTAACTGCAGCGATTGTTGCATTAGCATCTTCGATGTCTTTGTGGAGGTCTTCAACCTGTGTGTTCAATTCAGCGATTTCCTTTTCCTTCACAACGATTGTGTTCTGGAGGTCAGCAATCACCTGGTCTTTTTCAGCAATCTGATCCTGGAGTCTCTTGATTTGGACACGGAGATTACCGGCATTTCTGCCTGACTTCTCGATAACTGCGCTCAATGAGTCAAGGCGTGCGCGGTTTGCTGCCATAGCTTCTTTGATCTGAAGGAGTTCAGAAACAATCTGTTCTCTCTGTGTGCTGCCTTCCTGCTGAACGAGAAGCATGCCTTCTGCGTCACGGATTGCCTGAAGGTTGTTTTCAACGTCATTGATGATACCGATAGCTGCGTTGTACTGATTTTCAACTTCAGTCTTCTGAACCTCGACTGCCTGTTTTTCAGCTAACAAAGCCTGATACTTCTTTGAATTTTCTACGCATGAGCTAAAGATAAGCGCTACTAATGCGACTGATACAATTGTTAAAGTTTTTTTCATTTGTTATAAATTTAAAATTAGTTTGTGCTTACATTATGTGTTAATACCAAAACTGTGCCAAAAATATATTTTTTACATTTTTATTTTAAATCATTGATTTTCAATACAATTTCTGTATCAACATTTTTAATCAAATTTGTCTGACTCTGTGGAAAAATGTGGAAATCGGCCACAGGCTTCCACATCGCCGTAAAATTTAACCGTGCAAATATACGACAATTATAAATATGTCAAGGAGAATTTTTTATATTTTTGCAAAAAATTATTGTTTTGAACCGTTCAATATTAAAACTCGCTATACCAAACATTATCAGCAACATAACAGTTCCGTTATTAGGACTTGTTGACATGATGCTGATGGGACATCTCAGTTCGCCGGCATACATCGGGGCGATTGCTCTCGGAGGAACTATTTTCAGCGTAATGTATTCGTTTTTCAGTTTCATGCGAGCCGGAACAACAGGTTTCACGGCTCAGTCGGTAGGAAGTCACGACGAATCAGAAATCAGCTATTCGCTTTTCAGGTCAATGTCAATTGCCGTAACAGCTTCATTGTTAATACTTTGTCTGCAAAATCCGATAGCAAAACTAAGTTTTCTCATCCTCGACGGAAGCGATGAGGTCAAGAATCTCGCAATCACCTATTTTTATATAAGGATTTGGGCGGCACCGGCAAATATGTTCCTTTACTGCTTCAACGGATGGTTCATTGGTTTGCAAAACACAAAGATTCCGATGACTATCGCAATCATTATCAATGGTTTCAACATAATCTTCAGCGTTTTGTTTGTCGTCATTTTCAAGCAAGACGTCGCCGGCGTGGCACTCGGAACCGTCATCGCACAATATTGTGGACTCACGACCGCACTGATTTTCCTGTTCACGAAATACAAAAGGTACCTCATCAGAATAAAACTTGATATTTTATTAGATGTCAGCAAGTTAAAACGATTTTTCAAAGTCAACGGCGACCTGATGATAAGAAGCATCCTTTTAGTTTTAACTATCGCCTTCTTTACGAATCAATCTGCAAAATTCGGCGATAACTTATTATCAGTCAACATGATAATACTTCAGTCGTTTTACATTTTCTCTTATTTCACAGATGGTTTCGCATACGCAGGCGAAGCAATAGCCGGGAAATTCACCGGAGCCAACGACGATGTCAATTTACGCAAAGCCATCAAATGTCTTTTCAAGTGGGGCGCATTCATAACAGTCCCATTTACAATACTTTACATTCTCTTCCCCACACCGTTTGTGAAAATAATCTCCGACAACGCCGCCATCATCGAGGCTGTCACACCTTATTATATATATATGGCTCTCATCCCGATAATCACCGTGGCGGCTTTTCTTTGGGATGGCATCTACATCGGCGCAACAGCCTCGAAGGCAATCCGCAACACAATGATTATCTCATCGATAGCGACATTCCTTCCGCTTTGGTATTTCCTCACTCCCGCTTTCGGCAACCACGGACTCTGGATTTCATTCCTCGGTTTCATGTTTGCCCGTGGGCTGTCGATGACATTCATGGCGAAGAAAAACATTTTACAATCTGTTAATAATCAATAAAATGCATATTTTATCAAAATCGACATACATCAAAGGCGAGCAATGCATCAAGGCCTTGTATCTTTTCAAAAACAGACCGTTTTTGCGTGACAAGCTCAGTCTCGAAAAAATCGCCAAATTCCGCCGCGGCACCGATGTCGGCATTCTCGCCCAACAATGTTTCCCAGGCGGGATCAACATGACGCCGAAGTCGCCGGCTCTTTTCGACAAGATGGTGAAAGAAACAATGGGAAACCTCGGCAACCCCGATGTCAACGTCATGTATGAGGCTGTGTTTCAATACGATGACACCCTCATCATGCTCGACATCATCGTCCGCGACGGCGACAAATGGCGCGCCATCGAAGTGAAAAGTTCGTTGAGTCTGAGCCAGACTTACTACAAAGACGCCGCTCTTCAATATTACGTCCTGAAAGGCGCAGGAGTGCCTCTTTCCGACATTCAACTCATGTATTTAAACGGCGATTATGTCAAAAACGGTGACTTGGATTTGACACAACTTTTTGTTTTACAATCAGTTAAAGATTATGCAGAACAATATCAGAATGTCATCGCCGGAAAAATCAAGACTTTCAAAGAAGCCATCATACAGCCGCACTCGCCACAGATTCCGATAGGGAAACAATGTGAGTTCCCGTATCGCTGCGAGTTCCACGGACACTGCTGGAAAGACGTCCCCGAAGACAGCGAACTTTACACCGAAGGGCTTTCCGATGAACAAATCGACGCCGTAAGACAAAAAACGTATTACATTGATTTTAAATCACTTTTCAGCCTTCTTGGAGAAAGAAACAAAACCACAGCGTTTCTGAATCTTTTGTTTTACGCCCCGGCAATCCCGATTTTTGACGGCGACAAACCTTACACCGAGTTTATAATTGGGTTCTCAATACTTTCAAACAACGGCAAATTCGACATGATTTACAACTGGAACTGCCTCGATGACATGTCAAAATGGAAGGAAAGCCTTGAAATCTTGAGAGAAAAACTCACAGGTTTTGAGCGAGTCGTCTGTTTCGCACCACAAAACATCACAGCGTCATTGCAGAGATTCAGCATTGTTGACTCTAAAGAAATTAACTTTAAAATATTGAATTTCAGAGAAGTACTTCGTGAATCACATTTTTATCATGAAAAAACAAAACATGACTTCTCATTGAAAAATGTCTATGAAAGTTTGTTTTCAGACAGAAAACTCTTCGAGCACAGCCGCATAATCCTGAACGCTTTCAGTGAAAACGAGAAAAGTTCAATAAGCAGAGACATGGAATTGGAAAACAGAGCCTTGCGTGACATTTACACACATTTTTGCCATTGAAACAGAAAAGTTATCAACATCTTATAAACAAACCACGATTTATATTAACTTTGCGGCTCGAAAATTAAGATGTAAACATGAGCAACGAAACATTAAAAAAAACCGGTTTTAACAGGCAACAGACATCAGTTTTACCAGCGGAACTCCTTGGCGCACAAGGGCGCATTCCGCCGCAAGCCGTTGATTTGGAAGAAGTCGTACTCGGTGCTTTGATGCTTGAGAAAGAGGCTGTCAACGCCGTCATCGACATTTTAATGCCGGAAGTCTTTTATAAAGAAGCGCATCAGATTATTTTTGCGGCGATAAAAGATTTATTCACAAAGTCAGAACCAATTGACATTCTGACAGTTACAAATCATCTTAAGTCAACAGGCGACCTTGAGGCTGTTGGAGGTCCGTATTACATCTCTCAGCTCACCAACCGCGTTGTTTCGTCGGCAAACATCGAATACCACTCACGCATCATACTTCAGAAATACATACAGCGTCAGTTGATTCTCATTTCAACAGAGACAATCAAAGACGCATACGAAGACTCGGCTGACGTTTTCGACCTGCTTGATTCAGCCGAAAACAAGCTTTTCCAGATAAGCGAGAACAACCTGCGCCGCAATTACGACCAGATGCCCGACTTGGTGAAGCTCGCCATCGAGGACATCGAGAAGGCGAAGAACGCCGGTTCCGCGCTGCGCGGCGTGCCGTCGGGCTACACCGCCCTCGACCGCATCACGCAAGGATGGCAGAAGTCCGACCTCATCATCCTCGCGGCACGTCCGAGTATGGGTAAGACCGCCTTCGCACTCAACATGGCACGCAACGCCGCCGTCGATTTCAACAAACCGATCGCGTTTTTCTCATTGGAGATGTCGTCAGTACAGCTCGTCACACGTCTGATTTCAGCAGAGACATCACTCACCGCCGACAAGCTCCGCACCGGACAACTCGCCGAATACGAATGGCAACAACTGAATACAAAAGTATCACCACTCGTCAACGCGAAACTTTTCATCGACGACACTCCCCAACTTTCGGTCTTCGACCTCAGAGCAAAATGCCGCCGACTGAAACAGCAACATGACATACAGATGGTTTTTATTGATTATCTGCAACTTATGACTGCAAAAACCGAAAAAAACGGCAACCGCGAACAGGAAATCAGCACCATCAGCCGCTCGTTGAAGAGTTTGGCGAAAGAACTCAACATTCCGGTTTTAGCACTGTCACAGCTCTCACGTAGCGTTGAGTCGCGTCCGGGTTCAAAGAAACCTATCCTTTCCGACCTGCGTGAATCCGGCGCAATCGAGCAGGATGCCGACATGGTTTTGTTCATCTATCGTCCTGAATATTACGGACTTCAGGAAGATGAGAACCACGCTTCCACAAAAGGTGTCGCCACCGTCAGCATCGCCAAACACCGTAACGGCAAACTCGGCGACATCGACCTTCGTTTCGTCGGACAATACGCTCGTTTTGAAGACCTTGAGCAGGATTTCATCAATGGCAACCAAGGTTCAGGTGCGGCTCCCGATGGCGGCGGAATGGGCGACACAAAACAGTTTGCGCCAAACACAGCGTTCGCGAACAACATACCCGAAAGCGGCATCAAACGTCTTGGGTCGAGAATGAACTCGGAACCACTCGATGACGTGCCGTTTTAGTAGAAAGTAGAAAGTAGAAGAGCGCGGGGCGACAAAAAGTCACTCCGCGCTCTTTTAATTTTCAGTACTACTATCTCACGATTCTCGTGCCTGCATTCGCATTTCCGAGGCTTGCAGCGTCAGTGATGACAGCATCGTGACCAGTCTCTTCAACAAACTTGATGGCCGCACGCATCTTCGGTGCCATCGAGCCTTCGGTGAACTGACCGTCAGCGAGATGTTTCTTCGCCTCCTCAACAGTAATCGTGCCAAGAGCCTGTTCGTTTTCCTTACGGAAATTGATGTAAGCCTGAGGGACATCTGTCAAGATATAAAATTCGTCAGCCTTTGCATCGACAGCCGTCAATGAAGAAGCGAGATCCTTGTCGATAACCGCTTCAACGCCAGCGTAATAACCGTCTTTTTCAACAACTGGAATGCCGCCGCCGCCGACTGTCACGACGATGTTACCGGCATTTGCGAGCTGTTCAACGATTTCGATATTTGCAACCTTTATCGGTTTCGGAGAAGCCACGACTTTTCGCCAGCCCCTGCCCTTCGGGTCTTCCTTGAAGACAGAACCCGTAGCCGCCGCATATTTCTCGGCATCGTCCTTTGTGTAATACGGGCCGACAGGCTTTGTAGGATTCTTAAACATCGGGTCGTTTCCGTCAACGACGACCTGTGTCACCAAAGTGACAATATTTCTCTTGATATTGCTCTGCGCCATAACCTTGCGGAAACCCGTCTCGATAAGATAACCAATAGAACCCTGTGTCTCCGAAACGCAGAAATCCATCGGCATCGCCTGAACATCAAAAGTCTTTGCACCAGCCTCATGCTGAAGCATTACATTGCCGACCTGCGGGCCGTTTCCGTGACCGATAATGAGCCTGTCGCCACCTGAAACGAAGCTCATCAGAGCCTCACAAGTTTCCGTAACATTCTGAATCTGTTCCTGATACGTTCCTTTTTGGTTGCTTCTCAACAATGCATTTCCACCTAAAGCAACAACCACCAATTTACTCATATTATATATTTTAGAGATTAAAATTCCTTCTTTTTGTAAGTCAACGTGACGCCACCTGTTTCAAGTTTCAGTTCTTCCTTGTTGACATCAACAATTGTCATTTCGTCAGTGAAATCGCCGTTAATGGCCGAACCGGTGTTCTTTCCTGTAAGGATCAGCTTGTCGCCTTCCTTTTTCCAACTCGTCAGCTCCAGAAAATCCATATTAATGTCCGCAGCTGTTCCGTCTTTCTTCAATTCAAAACCTTGTTCAGGACTATAATTTGTGGCTGGCATCACCCATGAGCCGACCATCGGGTCCGAACATGACATCATCAACATTGAAAGTGCAAATGCACTGATAAGCAATATTTTTTTCATTTTTTAAAAATTTATTTCAACATAAATTATCTGAAATTTGAAGCGGCAAAGATACAAAATTTTTCAATCAAGATAGAAGTCTTTTAAAAACTCTTTATATTCTTTTGTAAATGAATGATCCTCATTCCTTAAGACAAAAGTTTCCGTGTATGTATCATCTTGATTAAGAACAAATTGCATATTAACACGATTCGGTTCTTTACCTTTAATCGGAACGATTTTCAGTTCCTTCTGGAGACAAAAACCCGTTTCAGATGCTTTTTTCATGAATGTTTTCGACTCAATCGCCGGAAGCACAAGGGCAAAACGGCCGTCAGGCTTGAGCATCTTTTTCACAGCGACGAGCAAATCATTATAACTCAACGTGTTTGTATGACGAGCCAAGCCTTTCTTGATTTTCTGCGGTACATTTTCGCCGAAGAAAAACGGAGGATTTGAGACAATCAGATCGTATTTGCAAAGATTCATGTCTGCGAAAGTCTTCACATCTTCATGAAAGACAGCGAGATTCGCGCTCCAGGCAGAGTTTTTGAAATTCGACGAAGCCTCTTCAAACGAATCGCTGTCGATTTCCACGGCATCAGCGTGATGAATGCCTTTTTGCGAAAGCATGAGCGGGATGAGGCCGCAGCCTGTCCCGATGTCAAGCACGTCATCGTCTGGATTGACCTCGACCCAGCGCGACAAAAGAATCGCGTCAGTCCCGATTTTCATCGTTGAACGATGATGAAAAAGCCCGAATTTCTTGAAAAAAAACGGTCGTGTGTCCATGCCTAAATTGAGAGATACATGTCAATAAGTCCTTCCGGCGCATTGACATTCAACACTTTAACTTTTTTATTCACTTTTCTGATGATGTCATTGTGAATCGGGATGAGGATTTCCTTTCCGTCTTTCATCACCTGAATGACAGCCTGTGTCGGATATTCAAGCACATCGCTGATGATGCCGACCTCGCCGTATGTTTCGTCAACGAGTTTAAAACCGACTATTTCCTTGAAATAGAAGTCATTATCATCCAATTCCGGCAACATCTCATTCGGAAGATAAACCGCCATTCCGAGGAAAGACACGGCCTGTTCCATCGTTTTCACATCTTGAAAACGCACAAACATCTTGTCACCGGCCATCTTCGAGCTTTCAATGAAAAACGGCACGATGTCGCCGTTCACGTCCATCATCACATAGTTGATATTCTTGAAATCAGACGGGTTGGCGGCATCGACTTTTATCGTCACCTCACCTTTCAGCCCGTGGGTTTTTGTAATCTTTCCAAAGAAGAAACATCCTTCCGGAGTATATTCTTTTCTTGCCATAACAAATTATATATCAATTATTTATCATTTTGAAAAAGCAGATTCATATCTCTTTCCAACATCGGCGCAGCCATGTCCTCTGGAATGAACTTCCATTCCCCAAGAACATTGACATTTGAAATCATGTCGGTGGTAATATTCTGATTCTCAAATATATACTCGCCAATCAAATCGCGAATCTCACGATATTTCGCTACGACACGCCCCGAAGCCTCTTCCCTGCCGATTCCAGCACCTTCATCCATCAAATCGCCGGCGCCGCTGAAACGGTACGAAGTCATCGCGACATTGTAAAATTCCTCCAAATCAAAAGCATCGCCATTAGCCAACGCTTTGATACACACTCTGTTACCAAACGACTTCGTAATGTCAACCGTGTATATCAAACCTGCCGCCGACTCAAAATTATACGATTTGTTTTCAAAAGCCCAGCCTTTCGTGCCATTACGAGGGTCGTCTTTTTCAATGATTTTCAGAACATGGGCATCAGGATTCACGACATCGTCAGAATTGCAGACATTTATCCATTTATCGTAAGAAAACTCAAGGAAGCCCTTAATCTCGCTGCCTTTCATCTTTAGCATAACCAATTCATTTTCAAACGGATAAATAGTTCTTAAATCACGATAGATAAAATCTCCCGACGCAACAGTTCCGTTGTAGGTCAGCGGCGCCGTAAAAGAAACCTGCGCATCTGTCGCCTTCATCATAACCGTATTGACGAAATCCACATAAAGCGACTTCCCCTTGAATGCGTCTTTTGTGTTCACAGTTTGTTCAATAGTCCCGACTTTCTTATTTGTAAAATCTCCGACCAAATCATACATTTCATCAAAATTTTCCTTCATGGCGACGTCAACATCATTTTTATCGACATCCTCGACAGACGCTTTCACGTTGACATCCAACACTTTATCACCTTTTGTTGTCACCTCAATCACAGCGTGACCGACTTTAGCCGCCGAAGCTCCGCCGTTCATCAGGGTTATTTTTTTATTTTTCAACACAACCGGCTGATGGTCGTGAGCCGTAATCAGAAGGTCAACACCTTTAAGGCTATTTAACAAGTCAAATCCTTGATTTTCAAATATTTTGCCATCACCTTTTCCTGTGCCGGAATGTATAGCCACAATTGTAACCTGCGGTTTCACCTTCGCTTTTATCTCATCAACACGATTCTGCACGTATGGAAGCAGGCTTTCAAACCTCAAGCCTTTCCATTTCTCTTCCTGAAGCCACTCCGGAATATTCGGGTTTGTATATCCGAGAATCAGCACTTTCAGCCCGGCCTTCTCGACAACCGTGTATTCATTAAAATAAATGTCACCATTTTCATCGATGACATTTCCGGCGAGCCACGGGATGCCGTATCCGTCCATTTCTTTTTTCACTTTGTCATAAACCGGATGCGATGTCTCAATGTCGTGATTTCCAACGACGACGCAGTCATAGCCCATATAATTCACTATCTGAGGGAAAAGATGCGGATCCTCCGAATTTTCATAATTGTAAAAATACGGGGCGACATTTCCTTGTAAACAGTCGCCGCCATCAATGAGAATCACATTCTCCGAGCCGACCGAATCGCGTAAGTCGTTGACTTTCTTGCTTACGGCGAGCAGACTCGAATGAATCTTCTCCGGGTCCGAGTAATCCTCATCAAACCAAGCTCCGTGAACGTCGCCGGTAGAAATGACGTGGACGGTGCGTTTTTTAATTTCGTCAGAATTGCATGACACCAACATCAAAGACATGACAATCAATAAAACACGAGACAACTTCATTTTTTATAAAATTTTGTTACTTTTTCCCCATTTTAAACTCAAGCACGCCGCCTTCCATGATCTGCTGCTGCGTGATACGCCAGTCGGTGATTGCCATTCCGTTGAGTTTCACCGACTTGACGTAAATATCTTTTTCAGATTTTCTGTTTGACTTCACAGTGAAAGTTTTTCCGTTCGGAAGATTGATGACCGCCTCGTTGAACAAAGGTGTCCCGATTGAAAATTCGTCACTTCCAGCGTTGAACGGATAGAATCCCATCGACGAGAAGATGTACCATGCCGACATCTGTCCGCAGTCGTCGTTGCCGGCGTAACCGCACGGCTTGTCGCTGTAGAATTTGTTACGCACTTCATTTACAAGCTCTTGCGTGCGTTTCGGCTGACCGGCGAAGTTGTACATATAAGCCGTATGATGCGACGGCTCGTTGCCATGAGCGTATTGTCCGATGAAACCGGAGGCGTTGCCGTTGGTCTCGCCGCTCTTCGCCTCAAGCGAGAAATTCTCATTTAATTTCTCAATGAATTTTTCTTTTCCGCCAAGCAACTCAATGAGTCCCAATGGATTCTGCGGCACAAACCACATATATTGCCAGGCGTTGCCCTCGGCGAAATGTCCGTTTTCGTAACTCAAGACATCATACGGGCGAACCCAGTTGCCGACCTCGTCTTTCGGCGCGAAAGTGCCTATCGACTCGTCAAAGATATTGCGGTACGACTCCGAGCGTTTCAGGAAATGCTCTGCATCCTTGTTTTTTCCGAGTTTCTTCGCCGCAGCATAGACGCACCAGTCGTCGAACGCCTGCTCAAGAGTTATCGAGACGCTCTCATCTTGCAACGTCGCCGGATAATATCCGAACTTTTCCCAAAGCACAAAAGGCGAATTGTAATGCGGACGGACAGAACTTTCATACATCGCCTTATATGCTTCTTCTCTGTCAAAACCTTGAATATCAGTAAGTATTGCTCGCGAAATAACCGGAATCGCATGGTTGCCGATCATGCAGTAATTGTCCTGTCCCCACAAATCCCAAATCGGGAGATAGCCGTACTCCTGATGATGCAGCAGCATGGAGTTGATGAAGTCGGCGGTGAGTTCCGGCTCGAGCAGGTTGTAAAGCGGATGCGCCGCACGGAAGGTGTCCCAAAGAGAGAACGTCGAGTAATACTTTTTCCCTTCCGGCATCTGTTTTATCTCGTAATTCGTTGTCACATAACGGCCATCGACGTCGCTCATCACGTTCGGCTGGATGTAGGCGTGATACATTCCCGTGTAAAAAATACGTTTTTGGGTATCTGTTCCGCTGATTTCAATTTTCGACAACGCCTTCTTCCATGTCTCATGGGCATCTGCAACGTATTTCTCGAAATCCCACGATGAGCATTCGGCGTTGAAGTTCCTGCGTGCGCCTTCGGAATCGACAGCCGAAATCGACACCTTTATTAATAAGTCATCGCCGTCATCGAAGACCAATGCGGTGCGGAGGTCTCTGCCGTTAGCGACTGATGTCTCGAAAAGATTCTCATCACCTTTCATAACGTAATGATGCACAATAGGTTTCGAGAACTCGGCGTGGAAATACACTCGGCGCAGCTTCGCCCAGCCCGTGACGATTCTGTATCCTTCAATAGTGTGGTCATCGACGAAGCGGATCTGGCTGTTGATGATGCTGTAGCCGCGTCGGGAGCTGTAATATGTGTCATTTCCGCGGTAAGTCATGTGGTCGAGGTCGAGGATGACCTGACGTTTTGCGCCTTCAGGGTATGTGTATCTGTGGATGCCGCAATGTTCGGTGGCGGTCAGTTCCACTTTCACGCCCGACTCCTGAAGTTTCACCCAGTAATAGCCGGGTGTCGCGCCTTCTTCGTCATGCGAGAATGTCTGCGAGAAATCGCCCGCCGCGATGTACGACGGAGTCAGGTCGCCGGTCGCGGGAAGCAGCGACACGTCGATGAGGTCGGTGCAGCCCGTTCCGCTGAGGTGCGTGTGGGTGATGCCGTAAATCTTGTCTTTGTCGTAATCGTAGCCCGAGCACGGGTCGTAAGTGACGTATTTCTCCGTTTCCGGGCTGAGCTGCACCATTCCGAAAGGCACGCATGCGCCGGGGAAAGTGCTGCCGCTGAGTGCGCCGGTCTCGTCCATCTGCGTCCCGATGAACGGGTCAACGTATTGAGTGTTATCGTTTTGCTGCGCTTTGAGCGTCATGACAAAAAGCGCGAAGAGTGTTGAAAGTAGAAGTTTTTTCATAAGCGTATTTAGTTGTTCTTATAATCGTTGTAAACGCCCAAACCTTTGACAGTCAACAGATATTTCTGACGTGGATGGTTTGGTTTATCGGGATAAAGCATTTTTACGAAGCCTTCTTTCAGCGAAGGATTCAACGAATATTCAATAAAATTAGGTCTTTGTTTCAAACCGGCACCCGCCATCATCTCTTTGACAGACATCTGATTTGTCCCGATGACAGCCACAAGACGCAATATATTTTTGTTAGGGTACTTGTTCGGGTGTATTGACCATTTTCCATTCTTCAGGCGGATTTATTATCATGTATCTGTTTTTCAGTTCATTATGTTCACCAAGCAACAGATTTCTGAAGAATCTTTCCAAAAATATCGGTTCAGGTTGAACGCCATTTTTATTTTTATAGACATATCTGACCAATGCATTTCTGAAATACCATGAATTTTCCGCGAAGACATCATTATTCACATCGAACCCGATTGAGCGCAAATATTGAATTGTAAAGACAGCAGTTGTACGGGTATTACCTTCCGCGAAAGCGTGAATCTGCCAAAGATTCGCAACAAACTTGCAGATATGCTTGATAATCTCATCGGTCGTCAGACCTCCGTAATTAAATTGGCGTTCCTGCTCAATATCATATTCGAGCGCAAGATGAAGGTCAGCGGCATACATATAATTCACGGTATCACCACGCAAGACCCATTCTTTTTTTGTGATGTCAAATTCCCTTATTTTTCCTGCGAACTTGAACACACCGTCGAAAATGTTCCTATGAACCTGACGATAGCCGAAAACACTGAAATTCAAATTATTAGTACTCAATAATTTAGCAATATTCGCCGACACACGGTCGGCCTCTTCTGTCTCATCGTCATTTGGTTCGCGACTAACTTTAGACTGATAATAAGTCTTCAGCTGACGTTGAACCTCTTCAATACTAATTGTACCCTCAATGTTTTCCTTTGCTTTTTCCACAAGAAAATCCGACGGTTTTAGTCCGTCAACTTGCTGTAAACCAATGGCGGCGCGCCAAAGATACGTTTTCTCAACCTTCTCCGGCTCGCCCTGTCTGATGTACTCGTCGAGGTCTTGGATCGTGTATTTTCTTTCTTCCATAATCTTCATTTTAATTTTAAATCAATGCGCAGTTTTTGCAAATTCAAACAATTCTAACGGCAGATGGCAGTAGCCGCCAGGGTTCTTGTCAAGATAATCTTGATGATATTCTTCGGCATTGTAGAAATTTTCGAGCGGCATCACCTCGACGGCGATTTTGCCTTCAATATCTTTTTGTTTCTCATTGATAAAATCCTCAATCACCTGAATATCAGCGTCATCGACATAATAGATTCCGGTTCTGTATTGAAGTCCAACGTCGTGACCTTGTTGATTTACGCTTGTCGGGTCGATGGCGTGGAAATACATTTCGAGAAGGAAACGCAGCGTCACCACTTCGGGATCATATTCAACCATCACGGTCTCGGCGGCGCGTGTCGCTCCCGTGCAGACCTCCTGATAAGTGGGGTTTCGTTTGATGCTGTTGGCGTAACCGACTTCGGTGTTGACAACGCCTTTTATCATTTTAAAATAATGCTCGGTCCCCCAGAAGCAGCCACCCGCAAGATATATCGTATTCATTTTCAACAGTAGTAATAATTAAAATCAAGACCGCAAAGATAACAAAAATTTCTTTACTTAAACACATAATCACTGATGAATTTGCATCAGACGAGACATCTGCGAAATTGAATACAACGGACAAATTGTAACATGCCTCACAGTGTTATCTGCCTTAGTATCAACATGTTCGAACTCACCGAAATTCTCAAGCGAACATCTCACGGCACGTGTGAGTTTCTTTTCCCGCATGAATTCCCAAAGGCTCTTCATCCCACCCTGCACTCCGGCTTTGACCTCCACAGGTATCACTTTCGCGCCCATTGGAATCATGTAGTCAATTTCAGCCAAGGAATTTTTCGACTGACGCACCCAGTAATACATTTCATGGCGCATGTTTAGGGTCTGATAACGAAGATATTCAAGTCCGGCCAACATTTCCGAAACATTTCCTTTGTTGACAAGGTCGGCGGCAGACGAAGTGAGGATTTGGGTCGTTATTTCATCAATATTGCCCATTGTCATCTTCAGCAGACGAAGCATCAAGCCTGTGTCGAGCAGCAGCATTTTGCGAATGTTCTGTTCTATTTCGTTTCCCAAAGGCAGTCCGTTCGCGTTTGAATGGGTGACGGGTATGACAATTCCTGACCTCGTCAGCATGTCAAGTGCTTTTTTGACATCAGCGGATTTGTATTCACCAGGAACTTGCGAACACACGAACTTCTGCGTGACTTGCAGCGCGACGCTTCTCAAAGTCTGTCGAAGCAATTGCGGATCAACCTTTTTCCGATATTTCGGGAAATCATCCTCATAGCCAGTCAATATATCATCTTGAACCTGCTGACACCGCAAAAAATCATGCGTCTCTACCCACTTCGCCACGCTCTCCGGCATACCCCCTACAAGCATATAAATACGCAGATAATCAACCAGTTCGACATGCAAAGACCCAGCAAGCGGATTAGAAGCCGAAGCATTATTTCTCTCTTCCAGCAACAAACTTCCGCCGTTTGCCATCATAAACTCGTCGAATGTCATTGGATGCACATACATGGAATGAATGCGCCCGACGCCGAAAGTCGGCAATTCGTCCAAAGCGAATTCCAAGAGCGAACCTGCCGCAACCACATGAAGCTCAGGCATATCCTCCCAGAAAAAACGCAACGCCATTATAGCTTCAGGGCATTCCTGTATCTCATCAAGAAACAACAACGTCTTGCCGGGAGCAATTGTTTTCCTGCTCATCGCCGATAAAAGCGGAACGATACGCTTAACGTCTAAATCCTTATCAAACAATGCTTTGTAAGCAGGTCGCTTCTCAAAATTTATCTCGACATAAGTATTAAAACGTTCGCCGAGATGTCTCACAGCAGTAGATTTTCCTGTCTGTCTGGCACCTCTTAGCAACAGCGGTTTATGGGATTGTGAATCGGCCCATTCAACAAGGTATTTATCAAT
>JAUNNU010000120.1 GCA_030537295.1 Bacteroidia bacterium | reverse complement strand
ACGGCTACGCCGCGAGCGAGCCTGTGATGAGTTCAACCACAAAAATCACAATGGGCACCAGTACACTCTAAAAGTTAAAGATTAAAAAAGTTTAATGTAAAAAAGAGATTGGAAAAATGAAAAAGTTAACGTTAATTGTTTCAGCATTGGCACTGGTGCTTGGACTCTCGCAGTGCAAAAAACCGAACGTTCCGATCTATAACGGCGGCATCAAAGAAATCACATTCAACGCATCTGGCAACGGTGCGAAAGGCGACTATCAACAGGATGGAAGCGACCTCAAAATGCAGTGGGAAGCTGGCGACCAACTGTTTGTCTATGCAAGCCAAAATCCAGATGGGTTTGATGAATCGACAGGTTCTTATCTTGGCGTTTTGAACATCGCCAATTTTGATGGCGAAGATGCCTCATTCAGAGGTGGGCTTAAAATTACGAGCGATATGAAATACTTGCGCTTTGTACATGTCGGGCAAGGCTTTGTGGTCGCTGACAACGGTACTGCGACAATGAATTATTCGACCCAAGATGGTATCATTGAAAAGGGGGCGAACAATATTGGAAAAAAGACTGTGGCCTATATGGACGCCAAAGTGTCCGGAATGGAATACGGAGGTTATCTTAAAGCCCAACATGCTGTCATAAAATTTGACTTCAAGTATTTCAAAGGAAGCAACGTCACCTTAAAAGGCTATACAAACGACATGTTGGTCCTGGGCACTAATGGCTCATTGACCGCAAAATCGGATGCGGCAGAAATTTCCTTGGGGACGGTTGCAAATAATGACTATTACCTGATAGTGTTGCCAGAGGCTTCCGGGACAACATTCCAGTTTTCAGACGGCACAAACACATACAACAGAAAAGTCAACAACGAAAATGGCGTTGAAGCCGGGAAATTCTACACCAATGGCGGCGGCCCGACACCTGTCATCCCTGAAGATGCATTGCCTGGATTCTTTGAAATCAGACCCGATGGAACACAGATCCATTTCTCAAAAGGCAACCTGCAATATCTGGGAACCGGCGAAGATGGCACAAAAACACCAACATGGCGTTTCGCCGACCACCAGTACGACTATATGGGACAAGTGACAAAATCAATAGCAACACATAAAGGTAATGTTGATATTTATGGATATACATACTACAATTATAATTCAATGCAACAAATACCCACAGAAGAAGATACCATGTCAGCACGCGACCTGTTCGGATGGGGTTGCACTGGTTATATTGACACAAGGTCAGAACTTAATGGAGATGAGACTCCAAAATTTCAGAAATATTATCAGCCATACAATACTTATTCGCCAAAGACGATTACAGATGCCAATTATTATGGTCCAGATGCAAAGGAAAATGTTGCTGAAAGATTAAATCTCACTGTTGAAAACAAGTCAGACTGGGGTTGCATACCTACACTCCCAGGCAATTCGGAAACAAAACAAATTTGGTTCACATTGTCAAAAGATGAGTGGTGCTGGCTGGTTGGACCTGGTCCGGTGAATAAGGATAAGACAGATCCAAATTATCCAAAACCAGGCGAAAACTGCCGTAAGTCATCAACAATTGGTGATGTCGATAATGCACGTTGTGCTACTGCAGAAATCAATGGTGTAAATGGATTATTGGTGTTTCCTGACAAAATTACATGGCCTGAAGGTGTTAATCTTCCAAAAAGAATCAATGAAATACCTGATCTGCATTGGGTTGGTAATGAAAATATTTATTCAAAGGAAGATTTTATCGAAATGGAGAAAGCTGGGGTGGTGTTTCTTCCAGCCGCTGGGTACATGATAGGAACAGGGGAAACTATTGCTAATACAAATTATTATTGCGCCTATTGGTCAACATCAAATAATACTAGTACAAGTAAAAAATGGTATGCATACTTTGCAAAATTTGGTTCCATTGCTGCTCAAATATTTAATCCTCAGGAATCACAAGTTAAGCAATATCATTTAGCTGTCCGTCTTGTAACACTGGCGGAATAAGAAAACAAAATCTCAATGACAAGTCCTGCATAACCGTTACAGGTTTTACGAGGCAAAAACAGTTAAAATCGAACGGCTGGCGCACAAGGGTTTTCTACCTTGTGCGTCAGTTTCCGTTATCTGTTGAAAAAAATCGTTTGATTCGTGGTGAGAAATTTGTGGTGAAACCCTTGCCATCAGCTTCGTAATAGAACAGGCAGAAGTCTTCCCATTGGTTGGCGTTCTCTATCTTGCCGCATATTATGCTGCTGTCTGTCTTGCTGTGATAATAATAGTATTTTTTACCGTCGTCATTGGTGATGATGGTGTCGAAAACAAATCTGTCTTCAAGATATTTGTTTAACAGATATTCCAAGCCTTTTTTGATGTAAACGTCTGATTCATAGTATTTTGCATTGTTGTTTAAATAAAACACCATCTGTGTGCAGGCGTATGACACGAACATATTGTTGTTGTTTGAGTTGCCGTAAACGACAATTGAATCTCCATATCTGTAGTCGGGTTCGCCATGGCGTTTGATGATTTCATCCACTGTGCAGCCGAAATCAAATGTCGGCTCGATGAAAAGCTCAACGTTCACCGGTATCGTCAGCTTGTTGTATCCGTTGTCCATGTTGATGTTGGCTTCGCCGACGTTCCTGCCGTAAACCGAGCCGTCTTTCAGTATCGTCACGGAGTTGTTGTCGTCGGAGGTCATCGTCACGTCATAGTCGGAGTCAATGTCGGGCTGTATCGTGTCGTGAAGTGCCATTATTATCGGATTCTCCCCGTTGTAATTCAGGTCCTTGCTTTTTTTGTTGCATGACATCGCCAAAAGTGCCGCGGCGATGATAAACAGTATTTGTGTTTTTTTCATTTTGATGTGTTTGATTGTTAATGATATTTTCCCGTCTGATCAATTTTTGCAAAAATATGAAAAATCTTTCTTCGTATTTGATAAAAAATCATAAATTTGCACGTTTTGAAATTAATTACAAATTAACATATAACTATATGATTAACAATAACTTCATCAAACGTCACAACGGACCGACAGAGGCAGACGTTGAAAAAATGCTTCAGGTCATCGGTGTGAAATCGACGGAACAGCTCGTCGATGAGATTATTTCACCTGAAATCCGTCTTCCGAAAGACCTCAACATCGGCCGCGGGATGAACGAATACGAATGTGTCTCACATCTGAAGGCACTCGGCGCAAAGAACAAACAGTACAGAACCTACATCGGAATGGGTTACTACAATGTCATCACCCCAGGTGTCATCACACGTAACATCCTCGAAAATCCGGGTTGGTACACATCATATACCCCTTACCAGGCTGAAGTTTCGCAGGGTCGTCTCGAGGCTCTCCTCAACTTCCAGACCGTCATCAGCGACATGACAGCGATGCCGTTAGCAAACGCTTCATTGCTCGATGAAGGCACGGCGGCGGCAGAGACGATGCTCATGTTCTACCACCAGCGTTCACGCGCTCAGGTCAAGGCCGGCGTCAAGAAGATTTTCGTCGCCAACGACATGTTCCCGCAGACAATCGAGGTCATCAAGACACGCGCACACTTCCTCGGGATAGAGGTCGTCGTCGATGACATCAAGAACTTCAGCGCAGATGAGGAATATTTCGGAGTCCTCGTGCAGAACCCTAACCAATACGGCCGTGTCATCGACTACCGCGACGACGTGAAGGCATGGAAGGAAAAAGGTATGCAGGTCGGTGTCGCTTCAGACCTCATGAGCCTCGCGCTCATCACCCCGGCCGGCGAATGGGGCGCCGATGTGGTGTTCGGCAGCAACCAGCGCTTCGGTCTCCCGATGGGCTTCGGCGGCCCGCACGCAGGTTTCTTCGCAACAACTGAAGAATATAAACGCAACATGCCGGGCCGTATCATCGGCATCTCCAAAGACGCACTCGGAAACCCGGCTTACCGCCTCGCTCTCCAGACACGCGAACAGCACATCAAACGCGAAAAAGCAACTTCAAATATCTGCACGGCACAGGCTCTCTTGGCCATCATGTCGGGCTTCTACGCAATATACCACGGTCAGGAAGGCATCAGGGAAATAGCAAGACACATTAATATATTGACATGCGTCCTCGACAAGGAGATGCAGAAAATCGGTGTCAAACAGTTGAACGCCAACTACTTCGACACTCTGTATTTCGAGATGCCGGAAGGCGTCTGCACATGCAAGGTCAACGAGAAGGCCCTCGAACATAAGATGAACTTCCGTATCATCGACAAGCAGCATTTCGGCATCAGCCTCGATGAGACGACAAGTCTCGCCGATGTGAACGAGATCGTCGCTGTCGTGGCGGAGGTGCTCGGCGCGAAACACGAAGACTTCGTGTGCTGCCCGAGCGTCTGCCAGACATTCAACGGCATTCAGGAGACGATGTGCCGCACCTCGGCTTATCTCACGGCTCCGGTGTTCTCGAAGTACCGCAGCGAGACCGACATGATGCGTTACATGAAGAAGCTCGAAGACCGCGACCTCAGCCTCAATCGCTCGATGATTCCGCTCGGCTCATGCACCATGAAGCTCAACCCGGCAACGTCGATGTTCGCTCTCAGCTGGCCGGAATTTGGGAATATCCATCCTTTTGTTCCCGCCGACCAAGTCGAAGGCTATCTTGAGCTTATCAGCGAACTCGAGAAAGACCTCTGCGAAATCACAGGCTTCAAGGGGATGTCGTTCATGCCTAACTCAGGCGCGAGCGGCGAATACGCAGGCTTGCTGACGATACGCCGTTACCAGGAGTCAAAGGGCGAAGGGCACCGCAACATCTGCCTTATCCCGGCTTCGGCGCACGGCACGAATCCGGCTTCGGCGGCGATGGCGGGCCTCGAAGTCGTCGTGGTGAAATGCGATGACCACGGCAACATCGACCTCGAAGACGCAAAGGCGAAGGCAGAGCAGTACAAGGACAACCTCGCGGCCTTCATGGTGACATATCCTTCGACACACGGCATCTACGAAGACGGCATCCGCACCCTCATGAAACTCGTTCATGACAACGGCGGTCAGGTCTATATGGACGGCGCCAACATGAACGCGCAGGTCGGCCTCACATGCCCGGGCTTCATCGGCGCTGACGTCTGCCACCTCAACCTCCACAAGACATTCGCCATCCCTCACGGCGGCGGCGGTCCTGGCGTCGGTCCTATCGGCGTGGCGGCGCATCTCGTGCCGTTCCTCCCGAGCCACGTCTGCTTCCACACCGGCGGATCTGAACAGAAAGGCGCAGTGTCGGCGGCCCCGTTCGGCAGCGCACAGATCCTCACAATCACCTACTGCTACATCAAGATGCTCGGCGGCGAAGGCCTCAAGAAAGCCACAATGGGCGCGATACTCAACGCCAACTACTTGAAAGACAGACTTAAAGACTACTATCCGATTCTCTATACAGGCAACAACGGCCACGTGGCGCACGAGATGATCCTCGACATCAACCGCATCAGCCATACGACAGGCGTCGCGGCCATCGACATAGCGAAACGTCTCATGGACTACGGCTTCCACGCCCCGACAGTGGCGTTCCCGGTGCACGAGACTTTGATGGTTGAGCCGACAGAAAGCGAGCCGCTCGCCGAACTCGACCGTTTCGTTGACGCGATGATCAAGATTCGTCAGGAAATAAAAGACATCGAAGATGGCAAGGCACCGCAGGGCGACAACATCATCTCGCACGCACCATACACCGCCGAGATGCTGATGGCCGACGAGTGGAAGTTCCCGTTCACACGCGAAGAGGCCGGATTCCCGCTCAAGAGCGACGTTCAGGACAAGTACTTCCCGCACGTCACCAGAATCGACGACGCCTACGGCGACAGAAATCTGGTCTGCAGAGTGATGGAATAAAATCCGGTAGGGGACAAGGATTGCTTTGTCCCCTACATTTTTTTGAATAATGTTTCCAAAAAATATTGTACCTTTGCAAAGGTTTAAATTAAAAAACTTAAGTTATGAGAGCCTTGAAAATTACAGACAATTGGTTTGATAACCAAAACAATACCAAAACCAAAATTTATCCACAAGCTCCAAAAGGATGTGTCTCCCTTGAGGAATTCAGCGACCGGTTGGAGGAAGCTGTTTTAAAAAAGATATGAATTATTACAAAGTTGCCGTTTCAAAAAATGTTTTTACTGAAATTGAAGAAATAGCTGATTTTATAATAAAAATCAGTACTCCTGAACATGCAATTAAATATAAGAATCAGTTGATTTCGGAGATTGCCGCATTAAGTTACATGGCCGATGTTATCAATTATTCGCAATGGAAAGTTGCAAAACGTTGCCACCCAAAAGCGAAGAGAATGATAACGAAAAACAAAAAGTGGAATGTCATTTTTCATGTTGAGGGATTTTATGTGATTGTCGATAAGATAATTCCGACGAAGATGGTGAATGGGTGAAGGACATTGTCTATTCTGGTATAATCATGATTTTTTTTGAAAAATGCGCATTGTTATAAAAAATCTGCTTTTAATTTGCGTTACATTTATTATTTTTGCAAAAAATTAATAAAAGTGTATGGAAAACGATATTCGTTGGCTGCAAAGACTTGATAATTACCACAAAGCATGTGCGAAGTTATTTGAGGTGACCGATATGAGGAATTTTGAAGACCTCTCGCAGCTTGAGATGGAAGGCATGATTCAGCGTTTTGAATATACCTTTGAACTTGCTTGGAAAGTGATGCAGGATTTCTTGAGATACAAGGGCTATGAATTCGTGGAGGGACCGAACGGGACTCTCGTTCAGGCGTTTGAAGACGGACTTGTTTCGAATCACGACGGCTGGCGGCGCATGGCAAAGGCGAGAATAACAACATCGCACACATATAATGAGGAAGATGCTGCAAATGTTGCAGGAAAAATTTACGAAGAATATGCGGAGTTGCTGCGGAATCTCGATGTCAAATTAATTGTTGAAAAGGACAAACTTGAAAACAAATGAGCCATGTACGGTTTAAGTGATACGACAATTTCAGATCTTAGATTGGTCTTCATCAGACATGCCAATGTCCGCGAAGTCGTAATCTTCGGCTCGCGTGCGAAAGGCGAATATCGTGAAGGCTCGGACATTGACCTTGCCGTCATTGCCGATAATCTTACTTATAACCAGTTGATGGACATGATGTTGGAAATTGATGACCTCGGCTTGCTTTACAAAGTTGACCTCATTGACTACGAAAAAAACAAAGACAACCCCATCGGCGAACACATCAGAAGGGTGGGGAAGACGTTTTACAAGGCTGCATAGATTGACGTAATTTTAAAAAATCTGTGTTTAGTCTTCGAAGTCTGCGTTACATTTATTATTTTTGCCATCTAAATAAAATATTATGAAAATACTTGTTTTAAATGGTCCGAACCTGAACCTTATCGGGAAACGTGAGCCGGAAATATATGGCACTCAGTCACTTGACGATTACATCTGGGAAATGGAGAAGCGTTTCCCGGAACATGAGATATTCAGTTTCCAGTCGAATCATGAAGGCGTTTTGATTGACAAGCTGCAGGAGGCGATGGACGTTTACGACGGCGTCGTCATCAACCCGGGCGGATACACGCACACCTCGATAGCTCTCGCCGACACAATCCGCGCCATCAGGATACCTGTCGTTGAAGTTCATATCACGAATATTTTCGAGAGGGAGGAATACCGCCGCCGCTCCTTCACCGGTGAGGCTTGCTTGAAAGTCATTGCCGGCCACGGACTTAAAGGCTACGAGGAAGCCGTGGAGTTTTTAGTTAAAAGTTAAAAGAGTAGAGTTAAAAGAAGCTGACGCACTATGAAACACATTACAAAACATTCAATTACATTTTTAATCGCATTGCTTTGCATCACGTTTTTGAGCATCACATCGTTGGCGCAGAACACGTCGCCGGTCTATGTCATTGAGTTCAACAAGATTCTGA
>JAUNNU010000021.1 GCA_030537295.1 Bacteroidia bacterium | reverse complement strand
TTTTTATAAGGATGAGCGAATGCAAGAACAAGTCCCGCAATGAATAACATCCTCATTATCATTATGATAATGTATTTCAGTTTTTTGGTTTTTATATTTTCCTGCTCAATTGTCTTAAGTGTCGCGGTGTTGCTGAAATACACGATTTTGTGCCTTCTGAAATTAAAAAGGTGTACGATAAGCGGTATCGCAAGCGCGAAAAGACCGAAGAGCATATTTGGGTATAAAAAAGACATCATTTAAAAATTAAATAAAATATTTTGACCGCATGATTTTGCAAAAATACTACATTTATTGACACAAGATGCGCTCGTGAATTAAAGTTTTTTATTTTAATGTAAGATTTTTCAATTCCAAATGCCATCAATTCAGAAAATAATATGTATCTTTGCGCCATAATTTTAAACAACCTTTTTATGAGCAATCAATACATCAGATTCGACTGGGCGGCGAAGACCGTCCTGCGTGACAAGGCGAATTTCTGCGTTTTCGAGGGATTGATAAGCGTGCTTCTCAACGAAGAAGTGCACATCGAGGAACTACTCGAAAGCGAGAGCAACCAGAAATACGAATTCGACAAGTTCAACCGCGTTGACATCAAGGCGAGAAACTCGAAAGGAGAGATCATCATAGTCGAGATACAGCAGACGCGCGAACTTTATTTCCTCGAACGCATACTCTACGGGGTGGCGAAGACCATAACCGAACACATCGACCTCGGCGAGAAATACAACCAGGTGAAGAAAGTCTATAGCATCAACATCCTCTATTTCGACCTCGGCAAGGGCAGCGATTACATCTACCACGGGCAGACGAATTTCGTGGGTCTGAACACCAACGACACGTTGCAGATCACCAATGTCGAAAAAGACGCTATAAGGATGAAGACCCCGAAAGAGGTGTTTCCAGAATATTTCCTAATACGCGTGAAGGCGTTCGACAAAATTCCTGAAAACCACATCGAGGAGTGGATGCAGTACCTGAAGAACGGTGTCATCGACGAGGACACCACGGCTCCGGGCCTTAGGGAGGCGAAACGCAGGTTGGAATATTTAGCGATGACCAAGGCTGAACGTCAGGCATACGACAAACACATCGACAACATCATGGTTCAGAACGACGTCATCGACACCGCACAGCTTGAAGGCCACGCCGAGGGGTATGTTAAAGGACGAGCCGAAGGGCTTGCTGAAGGTCGTGTTGAAGGTAAAGCCGAGGGAATTGCCGAAGGCATGGCAAAACGTGAAACGGAAATTGCGTCAAACCTGAAGAAAATGGGGATGCCGGCAACGCAGATCATGCTGGTGACAGGACTGCCGGAAAAGGAAATCACAGAATTACAGTAGAGACGGGCCGCTGCCCCGTCTCAAAACTCAAAACCGCCCGTCTCTACCATTTGGAAACGCCCTCCGCTTCCTTTTCCCCCCTCTTTTCAGCTTAACATTGCCCAATGGATTCAAAATGGTCAAACTAAAGGGCGAGGCGAAGGCCGATGACGATGAGCCTGTCGCCGGGATAGTCGCTGCTCCGCTCCGAGACACGGCAGCCCCCGCGAAGCTGTTCCAGCTACCGCCGCGGCAAACGCGGTCCGAGCCCGACGACGGACCCTGTGGGTTGGTCTGCGAACCGCTGCCGTAATTGCCTTTCCAGTCCTGACACCACTCCTCCACGTTGCCGCTCATGTCGTAGATGCCCAATTCGTTCAGCGACTTCGTGCCTACGACGTGAGTCTTGTCACCGCTGTTGCCTTCGTACCACGCCACACCGCCTTTGCGGTTGCTCCCGCTGTACTTGTACCCCCTGCTCCTGTTTCCCCCGCGGGCCGCGTACTCCCACTCGGCCTCAGTGGGGAGACGGAATCCGTCTGCGCCCGGATTCACCCGGACAGTCCACTTCAAATTATCAGATTTACTTTCATTGTTCGGATCCTTCCTGTTCCTGTCTATGCTGTAGTACGGCTTCCGACCGGTCTCCTCGCTCAGCCTGTTGCAGAACTCCACCGCTTCGTACCAGCTCACCTTCTCCACGGGACGGTTGCTCCCCTTGAAATAGCTCGGGTTGCTCCCCATAACGGCCTCCCAAAGCTCCTGAGTAACCTCGAACTTCCCGATGTAGTAGTCGCTCAACGTCACGCTGTGGGTCGGCTTCTCGTCACTACCGGCGTAGCTGTCACCGCTTGAAGCACCCATGGTGAACGTGCCGCCATTCACCGCCACCATCTCGAACGAAACACCGTTCACAGTGAAGGTCTTGTTCTTCAATTCAAAAGTCAGCCGCACCGAGCTGTCGCCGCCGGTCTGCGCAACGGTTATGGTCTTCTCAACGGCTTTAGAGTCGCGCACCGCCTTGAGTTTGTGCGTGCCGAATGAGAGTGTGGCGGCCAGCGGGCTTGCGCCTATGTAGTTGCCGTCGCAATAGATTTCGTCGCCGTTGCGGTCGGTGGAGATGCTTATCTCGCGGCCCGTCTGCAGTTTTTCGTTCACGGCCAAGAGGTTCGTCTCGTCAAGGGTTATGGTCTTGGTCACGGTGGCGCAGCCGCTCTTCTCGAGTCTGAGTTCGTGGCTGCCTATCAGCACATCGTACAGCACCTTGGGTGTCGTGCCGCAGTTGCGTCCGTCTATAATTATCGTCGCGCCCATTGGCGAGGAGTTCACGTCGAGAGTGCCGCATATCGGTTCGGGGTTCGGTATCACTATGTCCTCGTCCCTGCCGAGTGTCAGGGTCACGTTCTTGAACGCCGGTTTGTGCGATGCCTTGCGCGCCTCGAACGCGTGGCCTCCGTCGGAGAGGCGGCCCGTCCAGCGGCCTTTGCCCTTCGGTTCGTTGTCGATGTAGATATCAGAGTTGGAATCTGTTGAGACCGTCACGTTCACGAAGTTGGCCGAGAGTGCGACGGCGGCCTGCGTGGTGTTGCCGTCGGTCACGGTGACGGTCTTTTCGGCGGTGGAGTACATCTCCTTCATCACGCGCACTTTATGTTCGCCGCTGGCGATGCGGTCGGTCTTGAACGGCGTCGTGCCGACTTTTTTGTTATCGACGAACACCGTCGCGCCGTTTTCGGGCGTGGAGGTGATGTTGATGTATCCGAATGCCGGGCGCAGTGTCTTTTCGATGGTCACGGCGTTGTCCTTCACTATGGTGGCGTTGCCGCTCTCGGGATGATAGAGTTCGCATTCTATGCTCCACGAGTGCGTCTCGCCCACCTTGAACGACTTCGACGCCTCGCCTTCGCCGGCGAACTGCCCGTCGATGGTGATGACGGCGTTGGGCTGGTCGGCCTTCACAATCAGGTAGTTGTACAACGTCTTCTCCGGCGTTGGCGGTGTCACCGTTACGGCTTTCAGAATCACCTTGTAGGTGTGAAGCTCCTGTACCGCATCGGGCAGGTATTTGGTGAAGTGCAGCTCGTAGCTGCCGAGTTCGCTGTGCATTACACGAAGCACCTTGATGTTAGGCGATACCCACACCCATATCTCGCCGTTCTGGAGCGACTTCTCCACGACCTCCGAGCCGAAGTCGGGCTGGAAGTAGAAACCCGCCCTTTTCTCCGGGGCGATGCCCTGCGTGGCGAAGCGGAGCACCGCGCACTGGCGGCCCATTCCGTCCTCCTTGATGTAAGTGCGAGCCGTCATGTCCGTCGGCAGATGCTCCACGCTCTCAATGATGTAGTCCTGCGCCTTTGCAGCAACAGCAAGCAAAAGCATGATAATCAACGATAAATATCTTTTCATATATATTTAATTTTTCAAATTCCTTTAAACCTAATCCCCTCAATCTCCTAACCACCTCAATCTCCTAACCACCTTCGCTAATACACGTCTGTCATCCCGAAGAGTGCGTCCAAGGGCAGTTTGTCGTTCTGCCATGCTCTCACGTGTATCACCGGCAGTTCTTTGCGCAGGTCAACGAGGAGGAAGAGGTAGCCGACATCGCCGTAGTTGCTTGAGAAATACTCCTGTCGCACGCGGATGCCGTAGAACTCCTCGCCGTTTGAGGCGCGTTGGAACTCGGTGTCGGTGAAGTTGAGGTTTATGTATTCCTTTGTGTTGAAATGTGTTTTCATCCTTTCGATGTAGTTCTTCTTGGAAATGGTGTCGTATTTGACGTTTCCACGGATGACTATGCCGTCGCTGAGCACTGTGCGTTCGACCTTGTTTCCCACGATTATCAAGGCCTTTTCGGAGAAGATGCTTTCGAGGTAGTCGATGTCGCCGAGGGCGTAGGCGGTCTGGTAGTCTTCGAGGAAACTCATAAGCGTGAGACGTGAGCTGCGTTCCCATTTCTCGTTGCCGATGATGTCGTCCATCGCCACTTTGGAGAGTGTGAATGCGAGCGACTCTATCTTGCCGTTTTTGTTGAAACGGAAGGTGACGTTTTCGACGAACTGCTTGTTATTCCTGAACATGAACCTCATCGGGATGCTGCGGCAGATGGTCGTCTCGCCGAAATCGAGGAAATCGTATGCGGGCTGCCCGATGATGCTTGCATTGCCATATTTCACCAATCTCTTAAAATTCGCGAACGCCTCGTCGGTGAAGAGGCTCCGCACATCGTCGTAGGCCCTGGTGCTGATGGCGGTCTCCACCGAGCGCATCACGTTCTCCAATGACGAGTAATCGGCCTTTTTATTGATCAGGTCCAGCGCTGACAAACGGGGTTTCGCCGGCTGCGGTTTCGTCGGGCTGTCGGAAGTCTTCACGCTTTTCACCGCCGACGCAAATTTCTTGTCAACCGCGCCTTTCACGGCTTCATAGATGTCTTTCGGCGTCTCGCTCGAATCGTATTTGTAGATGCATCTGAACTTGAACTCTTCCATCTCATATTGCAGGTCGGTCTGTGTGACGCCGTCCCTCACCCTTGCGCCCGGCCGGTAGGTGTTGCCGTCGTGGTATTCAAAGTCGAGGTTGGTGACTCTCCTCGCAGGCCCGTGTCCGTCGTTGTATGTGACATCGAGAGTGGCGACGACCTTGCTCTGGAACTCGTTGATTTTCACATTTTCGGAAGATGTGACCTTCACGCTGACACCGCCGAGCACTTTGTCGATAAACGTTTCTATGACTTTGTCGGCCGGCATCTTCACGCCTTTCTCATCGAAGGTGACATGATGTCCGTTGCATAACGCATAGCTCCAGTAAAGGTATTTGAGGGCGTCGCCGATACGCACATCGTTGAGGGCTTTCCGCGCCTCGGAGTAATAGAATTTGACATCCTCAACGGCTTTCTTCTCGCGTTCGGCTTCAGTCTCGGCCTCACGCTCCTTGATCTCCTCAACAATCTCATTCACCTTCTCGCGGCTGATATACACAAAATAAGTGTAAAAACGGTTTTTCTTGTCAGGTGTCGCCAGCATAAGAGTCTGATAGTCAGACAGCTGCACATCGGAAAACACCTTCGACACCTGATTATAAACCTCAGTATAGGTGATGTCATCGCCGGAATTGACCTCTTTCATTTCCATGTCAGTGACAACCGTCACTTTCGTGACAATCTGCTGTCCGAGCATCACAACGGCGTCGTTGATGGCATCCTGCAAGGAGTCGGACGAAGCCTCGGCATACAGATATTTACCCGATGTCTTGATTTTATTGGCAATTTCAATGTTTCTTCTAATATCCTGCTGCGCCTGTGATGTCATGGCAACCAGACCCAATAAAACTGTAAGTAAAAATCTTTTCATAAAAAACGCTATACTTTCGCTCAAATTTTTCAAGCTGCAAATATATTATTTTTTTCAATTTCAAATGCCATCATTTCAGAAAATAATACGTATCTTTGCGCCATAGTTTTAAACAACCTTTTTATGAGCAATCAATACATCAGATTCGGCTTGGCGGCGAAGACCGTACTGCGTGGCAAGGCGAATTTCTGCGTTTTCGAGGGATTGATAAGCGTGCTTCTCAACAATGTCAGATAACAATTACATAAACTTTCGCGAAGCGCTGAAACTCACTGGTCCATTGAATTTCAGTACGATGGCAAAACCGATTGGCTCGGCCTGCAACTTGAATTGCAGGTATTGTTACTATTCCGGCAAGGCGGATTTATACAATAAGGTGCAGCCGAAAATGAGCGATGAACTTTTGGAACTGTATGTAAGACAATACATTGAAGCAGTCGAAGCACCTGAAGTATCGTTTTGCTGGCACGGTGGAGAGCCGCTTCTTGCCGGATTGGATTTTTACAAAAAGGCAATTGACTTCCAAAAGAAATATGCAGACGGAAAGAAAATCAACAACTCGTTGCAAACCAACGGACTGCTTATAAATGACGACTGGTGTGATTTTTTCCGTGACAACAACTTCCTCATCGGTGTTTCAATCGACGGTCCTCGCCACATCCACGACGCAAACAGATTGGACTTCAACCGTCAGCCGACATTTGAAAAAGTATTGAAAAACATAGAGTTGATGTTTCACAAAGGCGTGGAATACAACACATTATGCACAATCAACTCGCACTCAGAAGGGCTTGGCGTTGAGGTTTACCGTTTCCTTCGCTCAATCAGCAAATTCATTCAGTTCCTGCCCGTTTACGAACATTCCGACGGAAACGGAAATATTGTCAATCCAGGTTCAACTTATTCAAAACCAACGCCTTATTCTATCTCATCGCGCAGTTTCGGTCAGTTCATGATTGACGTCTTCGATGAGTGGGTCCGGCATGATGTCGGCGAGACTTTCGTACAACTTTTCGACATCACGCTGTCGCAATGGTACGGAATGCCTTCGACTTTATGCGCTTTTTCTGAAACGTGCGGCGATGGACTCGTGGTCGAACACAACGGCGATGTCTATTGCTGCGACCATTTCGTCTATCCGGAATACAAACTCGGAAACATTAAGAATCAGTCACTTACGGAATTAAGAACGACATTGAAACAATTCCGTTTCGGAATGGACAAACGCGACACCTTGCCGACAGAATGCCAGAATTGCGAATATCTGTTTCTATGCCACGGCGAATGTCCGAAACATCGTTTTGACACCACGGACACCGGTGAGCCGGGACTCAACTCGCTGTGCGAAGGCTACAAGATGTTTTTCGCGCACACAGAACCTTACATGAAAAAAATGTACGAACTGTTGGACAGAAACCAAACTCCGGCGGAGATAATGCGAATCATTCAGGCAGCGTCACTTTGAAAAGCGCGTTCTCAATATGCTCGTTTTCAATTATTTGCAACATCTTATCAACAATTTCACGATTTTCAGAAGCGACATCGTGGTCTTCGTGAATGTCAGTTGATAGATTATATAAATGTGGTTCCCCGCCTTTCACGACCATCTTCCAGTCGCCCATCCGTACCCCGATCTGGTCGGTCTCCTCGAACTCCCAATACAAGAATTCGTGTTCACACTGTTTGCCTTTCTTCAACAATGTCGGCGCAAAAGAGATGCCGTCGAAATATTCGTCAATTGCCGCGTTTCCATAGACTTTCTCGTAATCATCAACTCCAATCATGTCGCACAATGTCGGCATGACGTCGTAGAATGCGAGTTGGTGGTTGCTCTCCCCTGCCACGATTTTCCCCTTCCAATAAACGATGAACGGGATGCGGATACCGCCCTCATAACATTGACGTTTCAAACCGCGTAGTTTGCCGTCGCGTCCGAAAAATGACGGGTCTGCGCCGCCTTCCTCGTGAGGACCGTTGTCGGAAGTGAAGAAAACCACCGTGTTTTCATCAAAGCCTTTCTCACGAAGTTTGATCATTATTTCGCCCACGTATGCGTCGAGACGCGAAATCATCGCCGCGAACTGCGCATGAGTGTGAATCACGGGGTTATAACGTGAACCCTCATTTCCGCCCCAGTCTTTATCCTCAACAAATTGATTTTCATAATAATGCAAAATCGAATCATTAGGTTGCGCCAATTCCGCATGAGGCAGAGTGTAGGTGAACATCCCGAAAAACGGCTGTTTTTCATCCTGACGGTCAAGCCATTCGAGAGCTTTCTGGTGAATGATGTCAGCGGAATATTGCGAGCGTTTGAAATAATCGTCGCCGAACATTGGATAATTCACGTTTTCCTCAAGGACTTCGCGGACCACGCCACGGTCGCCTTTCGACTTGCTGTAACGGTTCAGGAAATTCGGGTAATAAAGGTGCGCCTGATACTGACAGATATAACCGTAAAACTCATCAACGCCACGCTTGTCGGGAGTTGAGACGCTGCCTTCAAATCCGCCGGCCCACTTACCAAAAACGCCGGTCGTGTAGCCGTTGTCTTTCATTATCTCAGTCAAAATAATATGGTCGGGGTCATACGGATGCTGTCCTGTCACGGCGTATTCCTGATTGATGCCGTATTTCACTTTCGGAGATTTCGGCCAATATTCCTTATTTCCGCGCACCTCACAATGACCTGTGTGTTGTCCTGTCATCAATGATGCACGCGACGGCGCACTGACGGGGCTTCCGGCGTATGCCTGTGTAAAACGCAGCCCGTGACGCGCCATGCTGTCGATGTTGGGTGTCTGAATATACCTCTGCCCATAGCAACCCAAGTCGCCGTAACCCATGTCATCGCACATAATAAAAATGACATTGGGTTTTGATTTATATGAGCAGGATGCCGCCGAAATTGCAATTGCACCGCCAATTGTTAATAATAATTTACATTTCATTGCCCGACATATTCTTCAATCCTGTCGATTGTTTCCTTAACTTGGTCAATGTATTCATCCATCTGCGGCCACATCATCATCTTGGTTCTTATCTCGTGGATAAAGACTTTCCCGTCGTTTGATGAAACGATTGCATTCCACACTTCCTGTGCCGTGAAAGAATTTCTCGACATTATTTCCTTCACCTCATCGCCATTAGCCTTTTCCCACATCTGCAATTTCATTTCATAATAGCTGTTATATGACGAGGCTGCGTTATTCAAAGCCGCGTATGTCTGTATAATTTCAAGCGAAAGTTCTTGATCCTCAATTTTTTGCAGCAATGACGACATCTTTTGAAGTTCAAACGCATCGGAGACTATGCGCATCTCTCTGAGGATGAAAGGCTCATTTGCGAAAAGATAAAGTGAATCTATCGGCGCAAGTGAAAAATCATTTTCGTATTTTATCAGAAATTCGGCTGCCTGAAGTTCCTTTGTATATGCGGTGTCACACACATACAGCTCATTAAGATTTGTAACAAGTTCATCATGAACAAGTTGCAATGATTTCTCGACATCGTTTTTTTCTTTTTTATTGTCAATGATTTTCTGAATTGCGAACGTCAGGACGATGCCGAGCACCACGGCGGTGAAGTTAGTCAGAAACGACATCCAGTCCCAGCGGAGATTCGATTTGTTTTTTGATTTGTTTTCCATTTGAAAAATATTTTTGCAAAAATACAGATTATTGTTTCAGTTTTGGAAATGCAAACAAATTTTTACAAAAAAAGAGGACGCTCTTTCGGAACGTCCTCATATTATGAAATCAATCTAAAGATTAGATGATGCCTTGAGCTAACATAGCCTTTGCAACTCTCATGAAGCCGGCGATGTTTGCGCCCTTCACGTAGTTGATTGTACCGTCAGCCTGTTTGCCGTACTCGACGCACATGTCATAAATGTCGTTCATGATCTTGTGGAGTTTCTGGTCAACTTCCGGAGCTGTCCAGTTGATGTGACCGGCGTTCTGGCAGATTTCGAGGCCTGATGTTGCAACACCACCTGCGTTGACGGCCTTACCTGGTGCGAACGGCACGCCAGCGTTCTGGATGTAAGCGATAGCTGCAGCCTGGCAACCCATGTTGGAGATTTCAGCAACATACTGGACACCGTTGGCAACCAACATCTTGGCATCTTCTTCGTTCATTTCGTTCTGGAATGCTGATGGGCAAGCGATGTCGCACTTCACTGACCAAGCTTTCTTACCAGGTGTGAAGATAGCCTTGCCTGGGAATTTGTCGGCCATATCCTGAACTTTGTTACGACGTGAGTCACGCATGACGAGCATGTAGTCGATCATTTCTTTGTCGATGCCGTTTGGAAGTTCGCAGACACCATCCGGGCCAGAGATAGCGACGACTTTAGCACCGAGTTCTGTAGCCTTTGTTGCAGCGCCCCATGCCACGTTACCGAAGCCTGAGAGAGCAACTTTCTTGCCCTGCATTGTCTCACCTTTCTGGTGAACCATGCGGTCAACATAGTACATTGCGCCGAAGCCTGTTGCTTCAGGACGAATCAATGAACCACCCCAGCCGTAGCTCTTGCCAGTAAGAGCGCCTGTGCTGTGCTCGCGTGCGAGCTTCTTGTACATACCATAGAGGTAACCGATTTCACGGCCGCCGACACCGACGTCACCAGCTGGTGAATCCTGGTCTGCACCGATGTTTCTCCAGAGTTCATACATGAAGGCCTGGCAGAAACGCATGATTTCAGCGTCTGATTTTCCTGTTGGGTCGAAATCAGCACCGCCTTTACCGCCACCGAGTGGGAGGTTTGTCAATGAGTTCTTGAAGATCTGTTCGAAACCTAAGAACTTAAGCATTGACTCGTTAACTGCAGGGTGGAAACGGAGACCGCCTTTGTATGCGCCGAGGGCTGCATTGTACTGAACGCGGTAACCCAAGTTGACCTGAACCTGGCCATTATCGTCGATCCAAACTACTCTGAACTTGAAGATACGATCTGGTTCAACGAGACGTTCAACGATTTTTGCTGCTTCGAACTCAGGATGCTGGTTGTAAACTTCCTCAACTGATTCCAACACTTCGCGAACTGCCTGGAGGTATTCGCTTTCACCTGGATGTTTCTTTTCCAGGTTTTCCATGATAGTTTGTACTTTCATTACTTTTTTTTATTTAAGTTAATATAATGTGTTTAAAAACTTTTAACACGTGAAATTTCCTGCAAAATTAGCATTTTTAATTCATCAAAAACACTTTTTTGAAAAATATTTTAAAATAATTTTATTTTTTTGTATTTACCTATCAACCAACACGTTACCAAGATACTCACCTTTGCTCCATATCAGAATCTCCTCAACACTTCCGTCAACTGCATATCTATACTCCCGCCCGTCCTTAAGATTATCCTTGTAATGTATCATCGCGTTCTTGTAAAGTCCGCCCTGGCTGTAACCATATTGAATCCCGGTACCTCTGTCATAATCAGCCGTGCTTCCAATGCTGCCGTCCTGATAATACATCATCCACTTGCCGTGCATCATGCCATTGAGATATTCACCCTCAACGTATGGTTTCCCGTCATCGTACCACTGATAAAACAGGCCGTTCAACACGCCAACCATATAAGTCGATTTCTTGATAAGGACACCAGCCACATTGTACTCCTCCACCACTCCTTCGTATTGATTTTCTTTGTAATTGGCCTTTATCATCACCTGACCGTTTTCAAACCAGCGCGTAGATTCTCCATTGAGAACGTCCATGGTGTAATTGGCTTCCATCATCGGTGTTCCCGTGGCGTAATACCATTTGCAATAGCCGTCAAGTTTACCGTCGGTTTTGTGAAGTGCCGATCTCACATTGCCATTATCCCAATAAGAAATCAATGCTGCATTCCTGCTTTTGCACGAGAACATCACCAAAAGCAAGACGGCAATAGCATATATCAAATTCTTTTTCATGTTAATAGTTTTATTCATTTGTTATCTTTAGTTCAATCGGGATTTTGTTGTAGCCTTTGAATTGATAGACATTCCAGAAAACGTTTTCATATCCATCATTTTCTCCACTTTTCATGAAATGAAATTCAGACTGTAGCAATGGGATGTTGAAATATTGAAAAGCCTCCTCGATATTAGTCCCATAGTATTTGAAAGCATTCAAGAAATACCAGCCGATGTCAAATCCCTGAAATGCATGTTCCTGCGGCTCCGAACCATATTTCTCCCTGAATTTATTTACAAAATTCATCACCTTTACAGATTGATAATCAATGTAATTATCATCGAAATATATCGCTTTCATCTTCATGAGATTCTCATTGAAAAGTCTCTCAAACTTGCTCCATTCTGGGAGCATCACAACAGTAATCGGGTAATACTCGGTGAGTTTTGTCAACTTGTTGACAATTTCATCCGCGAAAATCCTGTCGTTTCCATAGACGATGAAAAGATTGTTTCTCAACAGCGAAGCATATTTTTTCACGTTGTGCAGGCTGTCGCGGCTGTAGTTGATATTGACGATTCGATTCTTGAATGAAGTGCTGTCATTGATGTCCCGCTTCAGCATCTGAATATTCAGGCTGACATTGTCCGTGAGGAAATCCGACTCCTTGAAATCGACCTCAAGCATTGACCATCTCTTTTGATGCCTTTTTATCACATTGACAATGTGACTGTTATCAACAAATGACACAGGTTCAATGTTATTTTCTACAACATCGTTGATGTGTACTATCATTTCATCATCAATCACGCCATCGCGGCTGATTATAAACACATTGTTTGAACGGTAATAGTTTTTGACCAGCGACTCAAGATATGCAATTTGTGACTCCAACGATGGCTTGATTTTTATCACATTCGAGTGATTTTCGACGATGTTGGAACGTTGTGTTATAGGATTGACAATCAATATGTTATTTTGGACAGCATATTCTTTTACTTTCTCAAAAGGCTTGATGTAGAACGGCCCGATGATTATATCGGCGTCTGCCAGCCATGAATCACCGATAGCCGCCAACGCCTTATTTACATCATTATCAACGTCATACACTTTCAAATCCAAATTCATTCCACGGCTGTTCACCATTGAATCCACTGCTATCATGAATCCTTCATAGAAATGAAGAAACGAGAACGGCTTGGTCAACAGCATCTTGTTATTCGGCGTTTCTTCGCAAAACTCCGCATCAACCTGTTCGAGATATAGAGGAATCATCAACGCCACATGACACGTCTGCTGATTCTTGAATGAGTTATCAGCATGGTCATACAGCTGTGCTGTCGCCGCCTTACCAGCAAGCATTAACACAATGGTTATCAACGTAATAATGCGTTTCTTCATAATATGCCTCAACAATTTCAACCTTTATTTTTCAGATGTTGGAAGCGGGATAAATCCTTTTCCCATGACCTCCGAGCTTTCCATAACATTGACAAACGCATCAGGGTCAAGGTCAGCTAAACTATTCTTCAGCTTTATCAAATCAGAACGGCTCAAGTTGATGTAAATCATCTTACGTTCCTGTCCCTTGAACAGCCCTGTGCCGACGAAACATGTGCCTCCCCTCTTTATGTCATTGACAATGAAATCCCTGACCAAATCGATCTTTTCGGTTATGACAAACGCCGTCTTGTAAGTCTTCATGCCTTCAACCACGAGGTCGATTATCTTGCCTTCAATCACAATCACAAGGATTGAATAGATTGGCAGACGGAGTTGCCCGAAAGCGATGAGTGTCGTCAATGTGATGCAAGAATCAACAATCATCACTAACGTACCGAGTGATATTTTAGTATATTTATGCAAAATCATAGAGATGATATCACTGCCGCCGGATGTCGCTCCAGACTTGAAGATCAAGCCGATAGCAACACCGTAAATACCACCGGCTACCATTGTGTTAAGGAAATAATCAGGCATATAATACGACTCGCTGTGAGGAATCTGGACCATAATGTTACGCAACGACTCGTCCATTCCCGACACGTCGGTAAAAATCCCCTCATGAATCACCGGATTGTAGCCCCATATTGTCTCTATAACCCATGTGAATCCGAATATCATGAATGTCGAAAGGATGGTCTTGAAACCGAATTTCGGCCCGAGAATCCAAGTTCCGATAACAAGCAACGGAACATCCATGCACAAAGCATAATACGAAATCCTCCACGGCCACAATGTGTTGAACACGTTTGACAGACCATAAGTGCCGCCCGGCGCAAGCAAATATGGGTTCACAAACATAACATCACCGATAGCAAACAATGCGCTGCCGATCACCAAAAACAAATATGCGACAACCTCGCGTTTCCAATTAATTTGTTTTTCCATTTTTTATTTCTTTTTCACCCTATAGTATCAAAAACAATTCAAATGTTACAGAAATTTTTTTTTTAAAATTCACTTTGCACCCTTTAAACTTTCAACTTTCTACTTTCTTCTATCTCACTCCCACTCAATTGTCGCCGGCGGTTTTGATGAAATGTCGTAGCAGACGCGGTTGACACCTTTCACTTTATTAATAATGTCATTCGACACCTTTGCGAGAAATTCATACGGCAGATGCACCCAGTCGGCGGTCATTCCGTCGGTCGAGATGACAGCGCGGAGTGCGATAGTATATTCGTAACTGCGCTCGTCACCCATCACACCAACGCTCTTGACCGGAAGCAGAATTGTGCCGGCCTGCCAGATGCTATCATACAGATTATCAGCTATTTCATTCGGATACGAAGCACTTGGAAGCTCGCATTTCCATTCACGGAGTCCCTTGATGAAAATATCATCGGCATCGCGTAAGATACGGAGTTTCTCTTCCGTCACCTCGCCTAAAATCCTGATTCCCAAGCTCGGGCCGGGGAAAGGATGACGTCCGACCAATTCGCGTTTGATACCCAAGGCACGACCCACTCTTCTCACTTCGTCCTTGAACAAAGTACGCAACGGCTCAACAATTTTCAGGTTCATTTTTTCCGGCAAGCCGCCGACATTATGATGCGACTTGATCTTGCAAGCCGGGCCGTTGACACTCACGCTCTCAATGACATCCGGGTAAATAGTACCTTGTGCGAGCCATTTTGCGCCTTGTATCTTCTGCGCCTCTGCATCGAAAACCTCAATAAACGTGCCGCCGATGGCCTTGCGTTTCGCCTCAGGGTCGGTCACACCAGCGAGCTTCTTCATGAACAAATCGCCGGAATGAACACCTATTACATTGAGTCCCAAGTCTTTATATGAATCAAGGACATCTTCAAACTCATTTTTCCTGAGAAGCCCGTTATCGACAAAAATACATGTAAGGTTTTTGCCTATCGCCTTGTTCAGAAGGACGGCGGCGACGGTGCTGTCAACGCCACCTGATAGTCCGAGGATGACTTTGTCGTCACCGAGTTTCTTTCGCATCGCCTCAACGGTAGTATCCACGAACGAGTCGGGAGTCCAGTTGCCGTGGCAGCCGCAGATTGTCATCGCGAAGTTCTCAAGCATCTTCGGGCCTTCCTTGCTGTGGAAAACCTCCGGATGGAACTGCACGGCGTAAGTATCTTCATTATCAATCTTATAGGCGGCGTTTTCGATATTGTCGGTGCTTGCGATAATGTGAGCGTTTGTAGGCAGCTTGGCTATCGTATCGCCATGCGACATCCACACCTGACTTGTCTTCGACACGCCTTTGAACAACAGCGAATTTTCTTCAACAACCGTCAACATTGCGCGGCCGTATTCTCTTGACAATGAAGAATTTACTTCACCGCCAAAGTGATATGCCATGAATTGTGCGCCATAGCAAATGCCCAAAAGCGGCAGTCTGCCTTTGATATTCGACAAATCGGCGAAAGGCGCTTTTTCATCTCGCACCGATGACGGACTTCCGCTTAAGATGACACCCTTGATGTCTTCTGTTATCTCCGGGATCTTGTTATATGGATGAATCTCACAATAAACATTGAGTTCGCGGAGACGACGGCCTATGAGTTGCGTCACTTGCGAACCAAAATCCAAAATCAGAATTGTTTCCTGCATATTTTTGAAAATTTTCGGTGCAAAAGTACGAAATAATTCAATGGAAACCGTATCTTTGCAAAAAAAAGAAATATGGCGAAAAAAGCATCTAAAAAAAAGAAAAGTTCTTCAAAAAAAACACAGTCTGGCAATGTTTTCACAAAGATTTTAATAATCGTCTTTGTTGCCGTTTTTGTAGGTTTCATTGCCTTTAAATACTTCCCGAAGATCAATTCAACTAAGAGTCAAAAATCTGAAACACAATTAGTTAAAGAAGAAAGAAAACAAACGCCGAAAGATTCTATTATCAAGCCGGAGAAGAAACCAGCCGCAGAACCAATTGTAAAATCAACTGTTGCGAGAAGCATAGAAGGCTGCTGGATGAGCACCACCGGCGGCGCAGTCCTCACGATGAAAGATTTCAAATACCGCATAGATTTCATGGGCGTTGACAGCGGGAAACCTCTCGTCGGAACTTATCTTGTCGAAGACAACACCGTCACCTTTTCGAACAGAAACGAGCCTTGCAAAGACGAAAAAGGCATCTATGAAGTTGACTTCAACAAGCATGAAATCAGCTTCAGATGCAAGGACGATGACTGCACGAAACGCAAATCAACCTTGGTGACTGACTGGGAGTGGCTTGACGAATAACTTGATTATCAAGACTCTATCAGTTCCTTGAAGATTTCGTCAACGCCGCCGCTTTCCACTATGTTTTTCGCAAGATAACCTCTGAAAAACAGCATTACCGAACCTTTCCCGTCGTTGACAGGCCAGATTTTCACCATATCAGGAAGGTCGTTCGGGATGGCTATGACAGGTCGTCCGGAACCGAAATCGAGGTCATAAACCGGCATTTTCCGCTGGTCGTTGACATAAAGCGTGGTCGGAGTTTTCGAATTCATGCCAGAAATGTCAAAACCGACGTAGGGCAACCGCCACTTTATGGCATTCATGTTCAAATCAACATTTTCATCGAGTTTTCCATCATGATTTTCAAGATATTCCGTCACATTCATTTGAATCAGTTTTGCCAATTCAAAAATATCATAACTTTCTTTCAATGAATTAGTTACGATATTGTTCACCGCATTTCCGATAAAATCGGCACACAGATTTTTATACCTTCCACGAATGTCGGTGACAGTCACAACAGAATACTCTTTTCTGCCATTGAATCCATTGAGTATCATATTGGTTTTCAAAACAACAGCCGACAAAATCGCATTAGTTCCAATTCTGATGCCGGTTTTCCTGCCCGCGATTGCCTTGAGTTGTCTGATTTTATCACCATTAATTAATAAAGGTGTACAACTCGCCTTTGAATTTGGCGACATACCATAAAACGCCATCTTAATCAAATTCTTGAAACCGAGTTTGGTCCAGTTTTTCTTTTCCAAAATGGAAGAAACCTGTGACTTCGACTTGAATTCAAGTTTCGGAAATTCAGATTGTGTTTTCTGTTGAATTTCAATGTTTTTGACATGACATAGCAAAGCCCATTCATATAAGAAATTGTACAATGACTGCCCGTCCATGCAAATGTGAGCCATCTGGACGCCGAGCACGGCTCCGTCTCTCAAATTGGTGACGCGAAACGTAATCGGCGCGCTTTTCCCGGTCTTAAAGTCTTTAATAATAAGCTCTTGCGAAAAATCGTCATAAATATGCAGACTTTTCAATGCTACTTTTATAATCAAATCGGGACGCTCGACGACATCAAACGGACAACCTTCGTTGCTGCACGAAATTCCATCCGCGGATTTCAGACGACCAGCCAAAAACGGATACTTTTCAAGCAAAACGGAGAGTTTCTCACTCATCAGCTCCGTGTCAAGTTTCTTGTTATAAATCCATACCGCCTTGATAATCATGTCGCCGCAAGCCATGTCAAGCAACGAGAACTTCCAAGTTTTGATGATGCTTTCTTTATTTGAAATTATGTTTTTCATATTTTTTTAAACACAAGTTGCACGAGTTTTTTAACACAAGTTGCACAGGTTTTTTCACAAGTTTCACAAGTTATGTGCTTTTGTTTTCCAACGATCGAGTTTTTCTTTCACCCGCATTTCTTTCCCTTTCAGGAAATAAAGCCGCCAGTAGGAATACATCAGTGAAAAAAACATCCCGACCGTTTTTGCCACCTGAGCCTTTGTTATCTCTCCGGCAGTCAGAAATTCGTAGATGACCAAACCGACGAATGCCGCAAATGCAACAATCACAAGCACTTTTGAAAGCACAAACAAACGCTCACGCCAATCGACATCACGGATTTTATTGATGAAAGTCGGCAATAAAAGAAAAAACACAATCGCGCTCGCCACAGCGGTATTTGATGATAATTCCGTCATAATCAATGGTTTTTATTTCTTCCAGTTTTTCTGTTTCAAAAAATAGCTGTAGCAGAACATGATGACTGATACAACGATGAGGCAGACTCTCGTGGCCTTGAATTCGCCGCTCAAGATAAAGTCGCCGCCACAAAGTTCGTACAAGATGTAGCCAATCAAGCCGATTGTGAATGTCAAGTAAATGATATTCATCACTTTAATCGCCTTGATGCGTCTGTCGAGATTCTCAAATTCCCTTGCGATGAACGGCATCCCGAAATACATCCCGAACACCAAAACTATAAGTACATACTCAATGATAGTTGAAATTTCCATCTCTTTTAACTTTAATCTTTTAACTTTTAACTAAACTCTTTTGTTCTTTTTAAGTGCTTCATTTATAATCCATTGCAGTTGGCCGTTGACAGAGCGGAAATCGTCGGCGGCCCACTTCTCGACAGCCTCCATTGTCTTGGCATCGAGACGCAGAACGAAATTTTTCGTGTTTTCTTTTTCCTTTGCCATAATTAATTTTCTCCAGCTGATTTTCCGCAGATGTTCAACGTTTCCTCAACCGTTTTTGACATGATGTTGTCTTCGGTGAAGTATTTGTCAACTATGAAAATAATTGCGGTTACGATCAACATCGTGATGATTCCCGAAAGGCCCTGGCATCCGTTGAGCAAATCGTTTCCGCCACTGACAAACAGCATGTTAGCTCCTCCAAGAGCATTGATTGTGCCATGGAAAATCGCCGCCGGATAAACCGATTTCGCTTTCAGGACCAAATAAACCTCTATCGGCGTCAATGCGAGACACATCGCGACCATCATGAAAACGCCGCCGACACGGTGAACCGGATAGTTGTGCCCCATCAGGATAATCGGGAAATGCCAGATGCCCCAGACGATTCCGACGAAAAGGCATACGACCCAGAAGTTCTTATTTTTCAACGCATTGACAAGATAATTGCGCCAAGCGTACTCCTCACCGAAAGCGAAAAGAGCGTTTATTGTTATTCCGGCAATCAAGCCTGAAATCAAAGTCGTCAGAATCACGAATTTCGGATTGCTCATCTTCAGCATCATCTCCTGCTGTTCTTCAGGAAAATCTTCAATGTTCGGAATCTGCGGCAGATGGAATCCCAGCTCCGTGTCGGGCATGAACGAGTTTACGACGATTGTCACGGCGACAATCAAAACAGGCAGAATCCAGGCCACGAGCCAAATCCAGTTGATTTTGAATTTGAGCAAGCCCGTATCGCCGAGTTTCTCACCATTAATTAATTGCATCGTCATTGCGCAAAGCATCGGCAGAATCATGTAAAATGTCGCGCAGACAGTGTAAAGAAGCGGCTTGTCTGTAGTGTTATGGATTCCGATTCCGAAATACATCAAGGCCGCGAACGCCCAGCTCACGAGGCAGACCACAAGTGTGAATATGAGAGATTTTTTCATTCTTCTGAAATTTTATTTATTTAATACTTTATCATTTTATATTGATTTACAATAACTTCAACCTTTCATGCCGAATACCGGAAGCAGCGAAACAACCGTGACAATCACGATAAACGCCGCGACTATTATAATGCTCTTGAACGGCGAAGCATCGTTTATGACAATCAGTTCTTTTTCATCCACGAGCTTCACCGTTGACTTGATTTCTTCGTAAAGCTGACGAGTCTGTTCTTCGTTTGCCAAGTTGATGAAATACAGTCTTTTTGTTGTTTCAATCTGAATGAAAGGACCTTTTCTGTATTTTTCGAGATACAACAACGCACTACATTTTCCGTCCTTGTAAATTCTGAAAAAACCTTTCCAAGTCATCGCTCCGGCGTAACCGTTGCTACGGAATAACACCTTCGGCATCTTGTCGCACAACGAAACTGATTTTATCGTTTCGGCAAAAATCCTTGAAGGATACATGAGATCCTTGATGAAAATCCCTTCTTTTTCAACAAAAATCTTCGGTTTTCTGCCGCTGTAAATCACAAGCAGAACAACCATAACGATTATCAAAATGACCGATAATGGTATTGCAATTGCTGACATAATTCTAATTTTTCAATACATAATACAAAACTAATCCTATCAAGGCTATCAATCCGATTGACAGAGCTATGATTCTATATTTTTTCGCCGACGATTCCGCAAGTTCGGATTTGCTGACGATTCGCACTGTCTTTTGCATCTCGTTGAAAAGATTTTCGGTGAGTTCATCTTTTTTCAAATTGACATAAAAAATTCCGTCAACCGTTTCAATTTCAATGAAACGCCTTGATTTCCTTGCATTGTCCAAGAACAACGACACCGTCATTTTCTTCGGGCCGTCGTCGGTCATCTTCTTGATTAAGAACGTGCCTCTACGACGGTTTAGGATTCTAAATCCCTGTGCGTGAACGCCAAACAAAACTTTCGGCAATTCCTCGACGAGTCTCATGGATTTAATCATGTTGTTCTTGATTTTCACCGGATTAAATCCAAACATAATGACAATCCCACTTTCGTCGAAACGAATACGGTTCCTGCCTACGCACGTAATTATTGAAGTAAGCAGTGCAGCGAAAGCGAAAGAGACAATGTAACCCAGTACATACATGATTCAACCAAGTAAATTGTGTATAACAAAAGTAAACAAACCTGTCGCGACAGAAATTATTCCAATAATAATCCACAACATTTTTTGCGTCCTCTTGTCTTTATAGACAACGAGTTCGTCAGCCGCAACAATCTTAACTTTTTCAGTAATTTCGTTGAACAAATTCCTTGTCATTTCTTCATCACCCAGGTTAATATAAATGAGATTTGAAGTTGTAACCAATTCAATAACAGGACATTTGGTATGGTCTTCGATTAAGAGCAGCGATTCCTTGACACCGTTGTCGAGTTTGACCATAAAGTTCCCTCTACGAATGTTTTTCCATTTGGTCGCACTATTTTTCGCAATGATTTTCGGCAATTTGTCAATTAATTTCACGGATTTGATGGTATTGTTCGGAATGTTTATGGCGCATGACAGGTCATCGACAAAAATACCGTCTTCAGCGACAACGTATTTAGGTGCTTTTTTGATAAAAAATATCACAGACACAATCACCACGGTCAAATAAACCAACAATGTGACTATCATTGAAGAAATTAACGTTTCCATAACATCAGCTTTTATATGAAATTCCTAATTACCTAAAATTCCTCAATCTCCTACTGATACAGCGTTCCGGTGTTCACGACGGGCTGTGCTGCGTCGTCGGCGCAGAGCACGACCATGAGGTTGCTCACCATAGCGGCTTTCTTGTCGTCGTCGAGTTCAACGACCTCGTCTTCCTTGAGTTTGTCGAGAGCCATTTTCACCATCGAAACCGCGCCTTCGACAATCTTTTCGCGGGCTGCGATGATGGCCGCCGCCTGCTGACGGCGAAGCATAACTGCCGCAATCTCAGGGGAATACGCCAAGTAGTTGATTCTCGCCTCGATGACTTCCAAGCCCGACATCGCAAGACGGTCGTTGAGTTTGTTAAGGAGAATGTCGTTGATTTCCGAACCGCCCGAACGAAGTGTCAGCTCGCCTGATTTCGTATCATCGTTGTCATCGTAGGCGAACATTCCGGCGACCTCACGAAGCGCGGCGTCGCTCTGCACCCTGACGAAACTCTCGAAAGCGCGCATACGGCTCGAAACCGCCGCGCCACCACCGGTGCTTGTACCCATCGTATTGACCGCAATCGTCTGAGAATCAATTTCAAACATCGCCTTATAAGTGTCTTTCAGTTTCCACACGAGAATCTGACCAATCATTATCGGGTTGCCGGTCTTGTCGTTCACCTTGATTGGATCGACGTTGAGGTTACGGGCGCGAAGTGACACCTTCTTCGATGACATCAACGGGTTGACCCAGTAGAAACCGGTCTTCGTGAACGTGCCGCGGTACTTTCCGAAGAAAAGCATCACCATGCCTTCATTCGGCTCGAGCATCCTGAAACCGATTGCGAGAAAAATGTCGATTAAAATCAAAACGATTCCACCTATCAGCAAGCCGACCGGCTCACCTTCAGTACATCTTGTAAATCCGAAAATCGCAGCAGCGACGGCGGCGATAACCACAAATAACATAAAGAAACCATTCAGTTTCAATCCTTTGAATTCAATTTCCTTGTTTTCCATACGTTTAATTTTTTAGTTGTTTTTGATATTATTTTGATATTACTTTGATGGCGCAAAGATACAACATTTTTTTAATGTGCAAGAAAAAAATAATTTTTTTTACCGAAGCATGATTTTTCAAAAAATTACAAGTATCTTTGCAGAAAATTAAATGGTATGAAAACATCAGGAAATTCAAAAACCAAACAAGCTAACGAATTGAACATCAATCATAATTCAAACATCACAAGCAAAAAAAAGAAATATCCAAAATCAATAAAAGGCTGCATTTCGGTTGAGGAGTATTTTGATATTTTTAGGGAGGAATTAAAGAAGAGATATGAAGAATTACAAAATACAAATCAACAAAAGGTGTCTGTATGACATGTATGAAGTCACACTTTACGTGGCACTCAAAACGTCAATTGAGTATTCAGAAGTTTATTCTCTTAAACTCAAAGAAGAAATAAATCGCCTTTCTTATCTTGCTGATGTGATAAAGGAATCAGATTTTGAAACTGCAAAGAAATACAACAAAAAAGCAAAAATTTTAGTGACCAAAAATCGAAAATGGAGCATCATTTTCCATACTTTTAGAAATTATGTTATTGTTGATCGGATTATTCCAGCAAAAATGATGACTCATTAAAAGCATCATTTTTAAATTACAATTATTAAGACGTTTTTATGATAAACTGCACACCTACCGATAAAAAAAGTCATTATCTTTTTCTCGACGGTCTGCGCGGCGTGGCGGCGTTGATGGTCTTGGGCTTTCATCTTTTTGAGGCGGTCGCTTTTGCCGCCGGCGAACCCGAACAAAACATGTTCCACGGCTTCCTCGCCGTCGATTTCTTCCTGATTCTGTCGGGTTTCGTGATGGGTTATGCATACGATAATGAATGGGACAAGATGTCTGTCGGGCAGTTTTTCAAGAAACGTCTGATACGTCTTCATCCCATGGTCGTGATGGGTGCCGCCGTCGGATTGGCCGCGTTTCTCTTTCAAGACGGATTGAAATGGGACGGGACTGCAAACAGCTGGGTCAACATCGCGTTAAGCACGATATTGGCATTGCTGTTACTGCCATCGCCAGCAAGATTAGATGTCCGCGGCAATACCGAGATTTTCCCGCTCAACGGTCCGCATTGGTCGTTGTTCTTCGAATACATCGGAAACATACTTTACGCATTGGCAATCAGGAAGTTCACGACGAAAACGCTGAAAATATGGGTGGCGGTCACAGGTGTCTCGTTCCTTTGCGTCGGGATTTTCGAGCCATACGGAAGCCTCGGCTACGGCTGGTCGTCGCAGCCGGTAAGTCTGCTCGGCGGCTTTCTCAGGATGTCATTTGATTACGGTCTCGGAATGCTGCTGATCAGGAGTTTCAGGAAGAAAAAAGTCAAGTCTTCCGAGAAGAAACACACCTTTATTATATATACAGTATTGCTCGTCATGCTTCTCTGCGTCCCGTCGCTCGGTAAGATGAACGTGTATTTTGAGTTTTTATGTATCGCAATCTGCTTCCCGACGATAATATGGTTCGGTGCGAAAGGCGTTGCGCAAAGTGGATTCGAGCATAAGTCGTTGAAATTCATAGGCAACCTATCTTACCCGCTTTATGCGATTCATTACCCGTTCATCTATCTTTACATCGGCTGGATCAACGAAGGTCGTCATCCTTTCGGCCCTCACGAATGGTGCACGCCGGTCGCCATTGCTTTGATTGTCATTGCAATAGCCGCAATCAGCATGAAGTTTTACGATTTTCCGATAAGGAAAAGGCTTGCAAAAAAGTCCTGAATCGAATCGGACTCAGGACCTGCAAATCATTTTTCAGATTGAAAATCAATAGTTTTCGGCTTTGATTTGGAAATACGACTGTGGATGGTTGCACACCGGGCACATTTGCGGAGCTTTCTTGCCAACGATGATGTGGCCGCAGTTGGCGCACTGCCAGATCATGTCTTCGTCGCGTGAGAAGACGATGCCGTTTTCGATGTTCGCCAAAAGCTTGCGGTAACGTTCCTCGTGTTCCTTTTCGATTTTGCCGACCATTTTAAACAGGGCGGCGATTTTCGTGAAGCCTTCCTCGCGTGCAACTGCTTCAAAACCAGCGTACATGTCGGTCCATTCGTAGTTTTCACCGTCGGCGGCGGCTTTCAGATTAGTCATTGTGTCGGGCACTTCGTTGCCTTCGTGCAGAAGTTTGAACCAGATTTTTGCGTGTTCCTTCTCGTTGTTTGCGGTCTCCTCAAAGAGGTCTGCAATCTGGTTGTAACCTTCCTTACGAGCTTTTGATGCGTAGTAGCTGTACTTGTTTCTTGCCATTGATTCGCCTGCGAAGGCAGCCTGCAAGTTGGCTTCAGTCTTTGAACCTTTTAATTCCATAATGTTGATTATTAAGTTGTTATTCTTGTTTCTGCTGGCATTCTTTGCAAATGCCGTAATATAAAATTTCAATTTTGTCAATTTCAAAATCATCCGATTCGCAGTCTGTCATCATCGGCATTTTCATGTCGAAAACACGACCGCATTTCCGGCATTTGAGGTGCGCATGCCGTTCGGTATTTGAATCGTAACGCACGTTTTTCTCGTCGATGGTGAGCGAATTTATCGCGCCCGCCGACTCCAAAAGCGTCATCGTGTTATAGACCGTCGTCTTTGAAAGCGTCGGGATCTCCTTCGCCAAAGCCTGATATACGTCATCAACAGTCGGATGTTCGAGATGATTCAACATATATTGCATGATTGCGATTCGTTGCAGTGACGGCTTGATATTCTTGCTAATCAAGTAGTTAATCGTCTGTTCCTTGTCGTAATTCATCATTATAGTTTAATTTATTCATATTATATATTTATAATTATTACAAATTTAAAAACATTGCAAAGATATAACTTATTTTTCAACCTGCAAAAAAAAGATTAATTTTTGAAAATAGCCGAAAAAAACACAAAAATCATGTTGACAATGATACTTTTGTGTATTTTTGCAAAGTCATAATAAACGATGTTTATAAAAAAATATAAGAACAAGAAATATAACTAACATATTATAAATCATAGCGTTTGCTATTTATTGAAATAATTCCAAAGCATGCCAGACAGTTTAATAAGCAATAACAGTTTATATGCCGCAGTCTCTTCCGTTTTGCAACAAGCGAGACAGACGGCTTATCGTGCTGTAAATTTCACAATGGTGACAGCCTATTGGGAGATTGGACGCTTGATAACAGAAGATGAACTTAAATGGGAGCGTGCCGAATATGGGAAACAGGTTTTGAAAAATCTGGCAGAACGACTCACAAATGAGTTCGGAAAAGGGTTTGACGAAAGCAATTTAAGATATATGAGATTGTTTTTCAAAGCGTTCCCAATTTGTGACACACTGCGTCACGAATTGACATGGAGTCATTATAGGCGGCTGCTCAGCGTTGAAAACGAACCGGCTCGGCTATGGTATATGAACGAGGCAGCCAACGAAGTCTGGTCAACAAGGCAGCTCGATCGGCAGATTTCGACCCTATATTATGAACGATTATTGTCAAGCAGAGAAAAAGAATCTGTTGTTGCAGAAGCGAAAGAAAAACTTTCTCAAGTTTCCCCATTGGAGTTTATTCGTGATCCATACGTTTTGGATTTTCTTAATTTGAAAGATTATCCATCTATACATGAGTCAGATATTGAAAAATCTTTGATTTCACATCTCCAAGATTTCTTGCTTGAATTAGGCAAAGGTTTTTGTTTTGTGGCTCGACAGAAACGGATGCGCTACGAAGAAGATGACTTCTATGTTGATTTGGTGTTTTACAATAGCATACTTAAATGTTATGTGTTAATTGACCTGAAATTAGGGAAATTGACTCATGGCGATGTGGGACAAATGGATAGTTACATACGAATGTTTGATGAATTGACCAAGCAGCCCGATGATAACCCTACAATTGGATTAATATTGTGTTCTGAAAAAAACGAAGCTATTGTCAAATATTCCATCTTAAATGAAGCAAAACAGATATTTGCATCTAAATATAAATTAACTTTGCCTTCAGAGGAAGAGTTGAAACTCGAACTTGAAAAGGAAAGAAATAAATTAGAAAAATAAATTTATATAAAAAACAGAGATTTTTTAAACTAACATATTATAAATCATAGCGTTTGCTGCTATTCTGAAATCATTCCAAAGCTTGGCCGCATAGGAAATGTAACTTAGAAGATAACAGTGAGCGTCCGCGGAATACGTGGGCGTTCTTATCTGAGTTACAGGGTCAGGCCAAGCACCCGGAATGTGGATAAGTTTCGTCCACGTTTCTTTTTGGGGTTGCTTGGCTTGCAAGGTTTTAGGCGAATGGCAAACGCACCTAAAACCTGACATAATGCCCGAAAACACCCAAGTGAAATCAAAAAAGCGGGTGGCCGACCATGGCGAGGTGTTCACCAATCCGCGCGAAGTGAACGCCATGCTCGACCTCGTGAAGGACGAAACGCTCCGCATCGACAGCCGTTTCCTTGAACCCGCCTGCGGCGACGGCAATTTCCTCATTGAGATACTGCGCCGGAAATTGTCGGTCGTCGGCCAACGTTACGCCGGCGCCGAATGGAAGAAATACGCTTTGCAGGCCGTGGCTTCCATCTATGGCATTGAATTGCTGGCCGATAATGCCGAACAATGCCGCCAACGTCTGTATGATTTTGTTGTGGAGACGCGGTGCGCCGCGTCTCTACAGCAAACCGACGAATTTCTGCAAAACGTCCGCTATCTGTTGCAACGCAACATCGTGCAAGGCGATGCCCTCACTTACACGGCTGCCGACGGCAAGCCTATTGTGTTCAGCGAATGGACTTTTGTGGGCAACAAGGTGCAACGCCGTGATTTCCAGTTCGATTTCTTGGTCAAGAAGGAACATCAGTATTCGCTTTTCGATGAAAATGGCGATGCCCAGCAGTTTGACGAGCCTGTGCGCGAGTTTCCTTTGGTTCACTACACCAAAATCCACACGCTATGAAGCAGACTGTTTCCGACATCTTGAACTGTCTGGCCAACCTGAGCAGCGACGAGGTCTTCACTTCGCCCGAATTAGCCAACCGGATGCTCGACATGCTTCCGCAAGAGTTGTTCCGAAATCCTGACACCAAGTTTCTCGATCCGTGCAGTAAAAGCGGTGTCTTTCTGCGCGAAATCGCCAAGCGGCTTTTGGTGGGTTTGGAAGCGCAAATCCCTGATTTGCAGCAGCGCATCGACCACATCATGGGCAAGCAGCTGTTTGGTATTGCGCTCACGCAACTCACCGCCGAGATGAGCCGCCGCACGCTCTATTGTGCCAAGAAAGCCAACGGCGAGTATTCCGTGGCACAATGTTTTGGCGAGAACGAACAAGGCAATTTGCGCTACATGCGTTGCGAACACATTTGGGTGAACGGCAAATGCAGCCAATGCGGAGCCAACCGTGCGCAATACGACCGCGTTGAGACCATCGAAAACTACGCTTACCCATTCATCCACAAAAACTTAAACGAAATTTTCAAGAATATGCAATTTGATGTCATTATTGGGAATCCGCCTTATCAGATGAGCGATGGAGGAGATACGGAAGAACGACAAAGAGGTGGAGCAATTCCATTATACCATAAATTTATCCAACAAGCTAAAAAGTTATCGCCTCGATTTCTAATCATGATTGTACCATCTCGATGGTTTGCTGGTGGTCGAGGACTTGATGAGTTTAGGGATGAAATGCTTCATGATGAAAGGATTAGAAATATTGTTGACTATCCTTTATCATCAGAATGTTTCCCTGGAGTTGAAATCAAAGGCGGCGTTTGTTATTTTTTGTGGGATAGGGATAACAAAGGTAAATGTATTGTAAAGACAATTCGAGGTGACAAGATTTCTTTAAGCGAACGTAAATTACTTGAAGATGGAGCTGATACTTTTATTAGATATAATGAGGCCTTATCGATATTGAACAAAGTAAATACATTTAAAGAAAAATCATTTATAGGATTGGTAAGTTCGATGAAACCGTTTGGCTTACGAACATATGTTCAAGGAAGAACTAAGTATTTCCCCAATTCTGTTACTTTGTATGCAAATAAAACAATTGGTTATGTTTCAAGGGATGAAATAACTCAAAACAAACAATGGATTGATGAGTTTAAAGTGTTTATAACACGTTCATATGGTGCTGGAGAAGATTTTCCACATCAGATATTAAATAAACCATTATTTGGAGATAAAAATAGTGCATGTACGGAAACATATTTGTTATTAGGACCATGTAAGAGCAAAATAGAAACCGAAAATTTGATTTCGTATATAAAAACTCGTTTTTTTAGATTTATGGTATTACTTAGAAAAAATACTCAAGATGCACCTGCAAAAGTTTACCAATTCGTTCCTCTCCAAGACTTTTCGCATCCGTGGACGGACGAGATGTTGTATGAGAAATACGGCTTGACGGAAGAGGAAATCAACTTCATAGAATCGATGATAAAGCCGATGGAATGATGAAGACCCAACAAGAAATACTACCTGAATACAAGCGTTTCACGCCGCAGATTTATGCCTACAGCGACACGCATTTCCCTGGTCAGCTGAAGATTGGCGACACCACGCGCGAAGATGTCAACGTGCGCATTGATGAGCAACATCCTATCGTCACGCCTGGAAAAACATACAAGTTGGAGTGGTTTGACACCGCTTTCTACGCCGACGGTAGCGGCAATCATTTCCGCGACCATGCCGTTCACGAGGTCTTGCGTCAGAACGGCTTCGAGAATACTGCCGGCGAATGGTTCCGCTGTACACTCGATGATGTGAAAAACGCTTATCAATCAGTGAAATACCGCACACACTTCGAGCCGAAACGCACCCTCGATTTTGGAATACGTGCCGAACAAGCCCGCGCAGTGCAAATGACCTACGATTATTTTCAGCATACACCGCACAAGTCCGACGAACCTTTGCATTTCTTGTGGAACGCCAAAATGCGTTTCGGCAAGACTTTCACGGCCTATCAGTTGGCAAAGAAAATGAAAGCGAAGCGAGTGCTGGTTCTCACCTTCAAGCCGGCGGTGGAAGACGCTTGGCGCGACGACCTTTTGCAACACGTTGATTTCGAGGGCTGGCAGTTCTTCAGTTCGCACGACGGCGGCTCACCTGATGATTTGGACCAGAAAAAACCGATTGTCTGTTTCGGCTCGTTTCAGGATTATTTGGGAAAGAGCCAGACTGGCGGCATCAAAAGCAAAAACGAATGGGTTCATGCCATTCAGTGGGATCTGATTATTCTCGATGAATATCATTTCGGTGCGTGGAACGAAAACTCGAAAACCTTGTTGGACATCGGCGAAGGCCAATCGAAAAGCGACCTTCTCGAAATGAACGAGATCTTGCAGGAAGACGGCCTGGACGTGGTGAGCGGCAAACTTTTCGACGAGGAACAGATGCCCATCACGGGGAATTATTATCTCTATTTGAGCGGCACGCCATTCCGTGCCATCGCCTCGGGCGAGTTTATGGAAGACCAGATTTTCAACTGGACGTATCAGGATGAACAGACCGCCAAAGCCAACTGCACCGACAGTCCGAATCCCTACGCCGAACTGCCAACCATGGTCATGATGACGTATCAGATGCCGAATGATTTAGGCGAACTGATTGAGCAGTACGATATGGATGAATTCGACCTGAATGAGTTTTTCCGTGCAGAAGGTAAGGGCAGAAACGCCAAATTTGTTCATGAAAACGCCGTGCAGAAGTGGCTTGACATCATTCGCGGCAAGGCTTCTATTTTCAACAACAGCAATTCACCGCTCAACCAGAAACCAGCCTTGCCCTTTGACGACAGCCGCCTTTTGGACAAATGCAATCATACGATGTGGTTCATGTATAAAGAGGCTTCGTGTGATGCCATGGAGAATTTGCTGCATCGTCCGGCGAACAATTTTTATCAGAATTACAATATTGTGAATTGCAGCGGGAAAAAGGCTGGAATTGGTATTGAGGCGCTCAATCCGGTAAAAAGGGCAATGGGCGACAATCCCGTTCTAACCAAAACAATTACGTTGACATGCGGAAAATTAACTACCGGCGTGACCATCAAGCCATTGTCTGGAATTTTGATGCTTCGCAACTGTTCTTCGCCTGAAACTTATTTCCAGTCGGCTTTTCGCGTGCAGTCACCTTGGACCGTTGAAAGCGAAGACCACAGAAGCAAAGTCATCCAAAAGCAAACCTGTTATGTGTTTGATTTTGCGCCAAATAGAGCTTTGCGGCAGGTGGTCAGTTATGCCAACAAACTGAGTACGGACTCGACCAAGAATGCAACCCAAAAGGTGGATGAGTTCATTAACTTTTTGCCCATCCTGCAATTCGACGGCAGCAGCATGCAAATCGTGAATGCCACTGAAATTCTTGATTTTGTGGACAATGGAACGAGTGCGACCTTGCTTGCCCGGCGTTGGAACAGTGCAACTTTGGTGAATGTGGATAATCTGACTTTGTCGCGTGTGTTGAACAACCAAGCCGCAATGGAAGCCATCATGAAGATTGAAGGATTTCGTGCCTTGGGCGGCGATATCATTGAAACCATTGTCAACAAGGCTGATAAAATCAAGAAGCTGAAAAAGAAAGGCGAAATGATTACCCCAAAAGAAAAGAAGCAGTTGACAGAAGAAGAAAAGGAATACAAGAGCAAGCGGAAGCAAGTTCAAGAAAAGTTGATGAAGTTCGCCACGCGCATTCCCATATTCATGTATCTCACTGATTATCGCGAGGAATCGCTGACAGACATCATTCGAAAATTGGAACCGGAGCTGTTTCAAAGAGTAACATCGCTCACCATTCCTGATTTTGAGTTGCTGGTTTCGGTAGGTGTCTTCAACAGCACTCAGATGAACGACTCCATTTTGCTGTTTCGCCGTTATGAAGACAGTTCTTTGGAATACACCGGAGTCAACCGCCATAAAAACGACAATTACATCGGTATTTTCGATGCTAAAGTCATGAAAGACAGGATAATTATTGGGAAACAATGACTTAACAAAGTTTTCGATTCAGCATCTCCGCGAACGCAATCTTAAACCACGCCGTGTAGTTTTCGGGATTCTTTTCGATGTCAGACTTGATGTTTTCGACGGTCTCGTACTTGTACGAATCGACTTCATCTTTGTTAATCAACGGAATAGCATCTGTTTTGCCGACAAAGACGTGGTCAAACTCGTGTTCGGTGAGGCCTTGCATCACGTCGGCTTTATAGATGAAACTGAACAGTTCTTTCAGAGCGCACTCCATGCCCATCTCCTCCATGAGGCGTCGTTTCGTCGCGGCTTCGAGACTCTCGCCGTCGCGCGGATGGCTGCAGCAGGTGTTCGTCCACAGCCCGGGCGTATGATATTTCGTCAAGGCGCGACGTTGAAGCAGCAATTCGTTTTTCGAGTTGAAGATGAAGATCGAGAACGCGCGATGCAACGTCGGGTTGATGTGAGCTTCCATCTTCTCCATCAGCCCGACTTTATTATCTTGATTGTCAACGAGTACTACGTATTCTGGCATATTTTTTAACACAAGTTACACGAGTTTTTA
>JAUNNU010000119.1 GCA_030537295.1 Bacteroidia bacterium | reverse complement strand
AACACAAGTTGCACGAGGAGAAATTTGTTTTTACACGTTGAATCTTATGTTAATAATGTCGCCGTCTTTCACGACGTATGTCTTGCCTTCGACGCCGAATTTTCCGGCTTCCTTGACGGCCTGTTCCGAGCCGTAGTGCAGGAAGTCTTCGGTGCTCATCACCTCGGCGCGGATGAAGCCGCGTTGCAGGTCGCTGTGGATGACTCCAGCCGCCATCGGGGCCGTGTCGCCGACGTGTATTGTCCAAGCGCGGGTCTCATCGGGGCCGGTGGTGAAGAACGACTGCAGTTTCAAGGTGCTGTACGCCAGACGCACGAGACGGTTCACGCCGGGTTCGGTCAGGCCGGCGTCCTCCATGAAGAGCTGACGGTCGTCCTCATCGAGTTCGGCAATTTCCGACTCAAGTTTGCCAGCCAGAATCACCATGTCTTCGCCATGAAGAGCCGCCTTCACCGCTTCGGTGTATTTGTTGCCGGTTATTGCCGAGGCGTCATCAACGTTGCAGACGTACATAATCGGTTTCACTGTAAGTAACTGAATGTCTTGAATATATTTCTTGTCTTCTTCGGAGACCTTAGCGGTGCGGGCGTTCTGCATGTTTTCGAGAACCTCCTTATAGACTGAAAGCACCTCGAAGGCGCGTTTGTTGTCCTTGTCGCCGTTTTTGAGGAGTTTCTCGACGCGTTGCAGCTTGCGTGTCACGAGGTCGAGGTCGCGCACTTGGAGTTCAAGGTCAACGAGTTCCATGTCACGGACGGGGTCGATGCTGCCTTCGCTGTGCGGGACGTTGGGGTCGTCGAAGCAGCGCAGAACGTGGATGAGCGCATCGACGGTCTGCACTTCAGCGAGGAGTTTGTTGCCCACACCCTGTCCGCCCTTGCTGAGGCCGGGGAGGTCAACGATTTCGACTGTCGCCGGTATGACTTTCTTGGAATGTGAGATGTTGTCGATAAGTTTGAGGCGTTCATCCTTAACCTCGCACATCCCAATATTTGATTTTGTAGCGAAGCCTATTTCAGCTTTAGTATTTGATATACAATTAAATATAGTTGTCTTTCCAGTATTTGAAAGACCAATGATTCCGCAATTGAGTGCCATCTTTTTAAATTTTTGCAAAGATATGAAAAAGACTTCAGCTATCGGTCATCTGTCATCAGTTTTTTACTAAAAAAATCAAAACATGTCAAACGTATCATATTTAGATATATTTTTGCGCAAAATTTTTCAAAGAAAAACAGAATGTTTGTCGGGGAATTGATTTCGTTAGGTGTTGCCCTTTCGTGGACCGCCACCGCGCTTTTCGCCGAGGTCGGCTCTAAGCGGATGGGGTCGTTGCCATTCAACACGATACGGATGACGATGTCGCTTGCGTTTCTCGTCATCACACTTTGGTTGGTGATGGGAGTCCCCTACCCGCGTCACGCCGACGGCGACACATGGACTTGGCTTTTGCTGTCTGGTCTGGTCGGCTACGTCGTCGGCGACTACTGTCTCATGCAAGGTTACATTCACATCGGCTCGCGTTTCGGACAGCTTTTCATGACTTTGTCGGCGCCCACGGCGGCCATCACCGGACGAATCTTTCTCGGCGAGCAGATGCGTCCGACGGCCATCATCGGAATGATTATCACATTAAGCGGCATCGCACTGTCCATCTTGTCAAAAAGCGATGACTCCCAACAACATAGCATCCGTTTCAAACTTCCTGCGAGAGGTGTTTTCTATGCGGCGATGGCTGGTATCTGCCAAGGTTTCGGTCTTGTGTTGAGCAAAATCGGGCTGACACATTACGATGCAGCATTGGTCGCCGTCGGTATCGCGGACGATGCGGTGTTTGAAGGTGCGTTGTTACAGTTGCCCGTCAGCGTCAGCATGTCGTTTGCCGCCACCACCATCCGCGCCTACATCGGGCTTATTGGTTTCTTCTTAGCTTTGGTAATCTTCAACAAAGACGGCTTGGAGAAGCTCCGTCACGCCGTGGGCGACCGCAAGGCGATGTGGTGCGTGTTCGCCTCCACCATCTTCGGTCCGTTCATCGGTGTCAGCGCGTCGCTGCTCGCCACGCAGTTCACATCCGCCGGCATCGCGCAGACGCTGTTCGCCCTCACGCCGATACTCATCATCGCACCGGCGGCGATGTTTTTCCACCAGAAGGTGACAGCGCGTGAGGTGTTCGGGGCCGTGGTCAGCGTGGCGGGAGTCTGCTTGTTTTTCGTGTGATGAGTGCCGGGAAATGTGATGCAAACACGTAACAAGCAAATCACAGCACAATATTTACATGATATAAACCACCGATTCGGGGAACAGCAACGGCATACCTTTCTTCTTGATTTTGAATGAATAAGTGTCACCGTTACCACTTGGACGTTGTAGAAGCATGTCGATTGTAATTATGTTTTGTTCAATTAAGCTGTCGAATTGGCCTACATTTGGGTTCTTGGTATGTTCAATTTGTTTATATCTGAAATACTCTTTACCGTCGTCCATCATATTTTCAACCTCAATCCAGAATGTTTCGTGATGTTTGGTGAGAAGTCGGTCGTGAAGCTGAATAAGATGCCACACCGCAACATCTTCAACAGTCTTTGACATTGCCTGTAATTCGAGTAATGATTTCAGATAATTGACATTTAGGAATAGATTCTGACTATTTGGCGGGGTACATTGAACAGTGTTCTGGTACGTTTTCCTCCCATTTTCAGCGAAATAGCCATATTTATCAACAATTTCACGTCCCGATTTTAGCGTGCTGCTTTTCCAATCGGGAGTTTGCGTGAAGAGTACGTTTTTTGTGCTGCTTCTTTTATCTCTATGACTTTTCAATTCAATGCCCTTATAATCTGGAGTTTTGTCGCTGTTCATTTTTATGCCAAGAAAAGATTCTATTGTCCTGCCAATTCCAGTGTCAGCAGCGACTTCAGACATGAACCATCTATCTTTTACACTTCTGAATTTTGCGAGTAATTCCTCCGATACAGAATTACCTTTGTCGTAAATTGTTTTTACAACATCCTGCAAAGGAGTGATAATCTTAGAATTATAACATTTTTCTATGTCAATTCTGGTAATGTTAATGCTATGAAGTTTCTTGTCAAACCAAAACAAGACATGAATGTCGTTACCTCTGGTATAGGAGCCGAGACCGTAAATCCACATTCTCGGATCTCCTTTTTTGGTATTTGGGCGATAGAATGATGCTTTTGTGGAAAACTGCGAAGAATCTGTAAGAATGACAGCATCCTTATAGACTTTATTTTCCGTACCCTGAAGTTGCTTTTCATAGTTATGTATATTGTTTTCAACGAAATAAGCACGCATTGGAGCTGTTGAATCAAGGATACTTTTACTAAGGCCTGTCGCTGTTATTTCGACTTGTGTGAATTTCACATTGTGATTTACAAGGAATCTCAAGTTTCTTTGTTCAAACGAATTAAATGGACGCATGTTCACCATGTAAGCATCTCCTATTTTATATGATTTAGCAATGTCTCTGCAATAGCGCGTGCCATCAGCGGTGGAACAGCATTGCCGACAAGAGTATATTGCGGAATCTCTTTCTGACGGTTGTTTCCTCCAGTTTGTCTTTTGCCTTGAAAAACGAAGGAATCATCAAAACTCTGAAGTCGTGCCATCTCGCGAACTGTCATTGGACGACATGCCGAATAGTGAATGAAATCATCTGGCATTGTGCAAACTGTCGGGCTTTGTCCAAGAGGATTTAAAACAACATAATTGCGTTTTTGTGACTCCAACCCATTTGTTTTGAGTTCAAACTTTGATTTGTCGTAACCGCCGTGTTTTGCGATAATCTGAAGGCGTCTGCGGACAGTTTCATTTTGCTGACTTGTCTGATGGTTGAATAATTTCATTTGAACATGCTTGTGCGCCTGGCCAAGTTCGTCAAGATTTGTCACATAAAATGGGTCTGTGTCAAAAATGAATCTGTGTCCAAGTCGTCCTGCACGTGACCATTCTGAAAACAACATTCCGTTGTCATTTGGTTGACCTTGCACCGTCCTGCGTTTCTTTTCTTTTTCGTATGCTTGAATCACATTCGCATTTCTATATTCCGTGACGGTCTCACCATTACCGACCATATCCAAATCCCACAATGCCTCATAAACTTTCACTCTCTCCGATTCTGACACTGTCGGCGGAATATCCGTAATCATTTTCTGGTCATTGCGGCAACCAATAAAAACAACACGCTCACGATTTTGTGGGACACCAAAATTAGAAGAAAGGAGTACGATGGGTTCATCAATGTTGTAAAGTCGGACTTCCTTCAATACGCATTCTAATCCATCAATAAGTTTGCTATTTCCAGCAAATATTTCCTTTATAAAATCAATGCATTCATCAAATGAACATGTGAGTATTTCCAGAGATTTCTTCATGACTTTAGACTCTTCAAGACAACCTCCCATATTTGCGACAATGTCAACTGCATCTATAGTTTTCTCCAATATCTGCTCATCTGAAATGGTCTCAATCAAAGAATTATAACCGTTTACAAATGTGTCGTTGTCAATGTGTGTAACTGTCTTTAACTGTATGACTTGTTTCCGTATCTCGTCACGTTGCTCTTTCATCTGCAGAAGGAGCAATCCATGACGAATAGTGTTAACAGATTCGTCACTCTTACTCACGCTATATTCCAAATTCCTTGTCAGATTTCTAAATTGTCGGTCTAAATTGTCAAAAAAAAGTTCATTTATTTTCGTCAAATCCGACTCCGATGATTCCATACTCAAACGCAAAAACAAACATGAATAAAGAGATTCATCAATTTTATTTTTGACATTTTCCTCCAAAAAACCGTAAAGCAAACTCATCTTCATGTCGTCAACAATCGAACGAATCTCTCTTAAAATTCTTTCTTTTATCCGTCCTTCATCTTTTGTAAGAATGCCTTTAACGTTCTCCATTACAAAGTACTTTGGACGTAACGTTTTTATTACTTTAAGGTAATGATAAAACAAATCGTCACGTTTGTCGAGTTTTTTTCTTCTGCCTGCAAGACTGAACGATTGACAGCAGGGGCCACCAGTAACAACATCAATTCTTTGATTACCAAGTTCTTTAAGCAAATTAGAAAGGAATGTGTCATCCATAATATCTTGGCATATAAACTTTGTGTCAAGGCCAAGCATCTTGTTGTATCTAACTTTGTGAGTTAATTCACAGTTCTTGTTAATATCGCTCGCCAAACGAAAATCAAAATATTTATCATCTGTATATGCCTGCAAGAATCCTTCGCTGAATCCGCCGGCACCTGCAAACAAATCGAGATATGTTACACCTCTACGAGTTGATATAAATTCTTTTTTTTGTGACATAAGTCGTTTTTATAATCCAAAAATTCGCCCCAAAAATACAAAGAAAATTTGAAATGAACCGCATCCGAAATGAAGAATTTGTATTTTAATCTATTCAAATTTGCAAGCATTTAGAAATCCCCCGAAGGAAACCCTCACAGCCTTCAACTATGTCGTTGTACGTTTTCTCGAAATCGCCGGTGTACCAAGGGTCGGCGACATCGCGGCATTTGCCGGCATACGACATCATCAGCGAAATCTTGTTGTCGGTGTCCTCGCCGAGAAGTCTCTTCAGATTCCGCAGGTTGTTTTCATCCATCGCGATGATGAAATCGTAGTATTCATAGTCGCGGCGCGTAATCTGGCGAGCCTTGCGATAGCCGTATTTCACACCTTTTCGTAATAGAATCCGTCGCGCCGGAGGATAAATGTCGTTGCCAATCTCCTCGGTCGAAGTCGCCGCCGACACAATCTCGAACTCGTCAGCCACGCCGGCCTTCTCAACCATGTCCTTCAAAATATATTCCGCCATCGGACTGCGGCAGATATTTCCGTGGCAGACGAAAAGCACCTTGTGTTTCTCCATTTTTATTTTTTTCCGGCAAAATTACAAAAAAGTCGTGAAACCGGATTTATTTCCCCGCAGGTCACGCAGATATTTTTAGAATATTTTTTCAGGAAAAGTGATTGTATATCAAAACTTTTTGTATTTTTGCACCTCGTTCAAACCTTATCCCAAAATTGATTTTTATAATTGAAAATCAATGGTTTGAATCAAAAGTTTAAAGTTAAACAATCCTCGGTATTTTAATTTGGGAGGAATATCGGGTACAATTTTACAAAAAATAAAATGAGCGAAAACGAAAACATCGTCAACGAAGAAGTTCAGAACGTTGAGGTAAAAGAAACAAAAAGAGTGAAACCAGTTCCGGCGGAAGATTTCGATTGGAGCAGCAGTTCAAAGAAGCACGACAGCTACAGCGACGCTGACCGTGAGAGAATGGCTGCGATGTACGAGAAGACAATGAGTCAGATCGGCGACCACGAAGTCATCGACGGCACAGTTGTAGCAAAGACCGCGCGCGAGGTTGTCGTCAACATCGGCTTCAAGTCAGACGGTGTTATTCCGATTTCAGAATTCCGTCACAACCCGGACCTCAAGGTCGGTGACGTCATCGAGGTTTACGTTGAGAATCAGGAAGGTGTCAATGGCCAGCTTGTCCTTTCGCACAAGAAGGCACGCCTGCTGAAGTCATGGGACCGCGTCAATGCAGCATTCGACAACCAGGAAGTCGTCCGCGGCTTCGTGAAGAGCCGTACAAAAGGCGGCTTGATCGTCGATGTGTTCGGCATCGAGGCGTTCCTGCCAGGTTCACAGATTGATGTCAAACCTATCCGCGACTACGACGTGTATGTCAACAGCACAATGGAATTCAAGGTTGTGAAGATCAACCAGGAATACAAGAATGTTGTTGTTTCACACAAGGCACTCATCGAAGACGAAATCGAGCAGCAGAAGAGCGAAATCATCAGCAAGCTTGAAAAAGGTCAGGTTCTCGAAGGCGTTGTCAAGAACATCACCAACTACGGTGTGTTCATCGACCTCGGCGGTGTTGACGGTCTTATCCACATCACAGACCTTTCTTGGGGCCGCATCAACGATCCTAAGGAAATCGTCCAACTCGACCAGCAGATCAAGGTCGTCATCCTCGACTTCGACGACAGCAAGAAACGTATTGCTCTCGGCTTGAAGCAGCTCACGCCACATCCGTGGGATGCCCTCGACCCGAACATCAAGGTCGGTGACACAGTCAAAGGTAAAGTCGTCGTCATCGCCGACTACGGTGCGTTCATCGAGATCGCCCCAGGCGTTGAAGGCCTCATCCACGTTTCAGAAATGTCATGGTCACAGCATCTCCGCACAGCTCAGGATTTCCTGCACCTCGGCGACGAAGTCGAAGCGAAGGTCCTCACACTCGATCGCGAAGAGCGCAAGATGAGCCTCGGCATGAAACAACTCATCCCGGATCCATGGGCAAACATCACAGAACGTTACCCCAAAGGCTCAAAGCACACAGCCACAGTCCGCAACTTCACCAACTTCGGTATCTTCGTAGAGCTTGAAGAAGGCGTTGACGGTCTCATCCACATTTCAGACCTCAGCTGGTCGAAGAAAATCAAACACCCGGCAGAATTCACGAAGATCGGCGACAAGATCGAAGTTATCGTCCTCGATGTCGATGAAGAAAACCGCCGTTTGAGCCTCGGCCACAAGCAGCTTGAAGAGAACCCATGGGATGTCTTCGAAAGCATCTTCACAGTCGGTTCAGTACAGCAGGGCACAATCATCAACTCAAATGACAAAGGTGTCGTCGTTTCATTGCCTTACGGCGTTGAAGGCTTCTGCCCAAGCCGTCATCTCAAAAAAGAAGACGGAACAACAGCCAAGAACGATGAAACTCTTGACTTCAAGGTCATCGAATTCTCAAAGGAAAACAAGAAGATCATCCTTTCTCACTCACGTATTTGGGAAGACACAAAGGCAGTGACCGAAGCAGCTGAAGCAGCTGAAAAAGAAAAAGCACAGAAGAACACAAAACGCGCTGTCAAACAGATCAACGACAACGTCGAACGCACTACATTGGGTGACCTCGACGTCCTCGCGACTCTGAAACAGAACCTCGAAAAAGAGGAAAAAGGCGGGAAATAAGCCATAACCATCAGAATTTTTGGTTCTGCACGCCGAAACAGCAGAAATAGTGGAAAACAAACTCACTCTTCTGCTGTTTCTTTTGTTTCAGTGGTTTCAGTGGTTT
>JAUNNU010000234.1 GCA_030537295.1 Bacteroidia bacterium | reverse complement strand
GTCCTTCAAGTATTTCCTTGGCATGACTCCAGAAGAGGATGTGATCAATCCGAGCACTTTGACAAAGTTCAGAAAACTGAGGCTGAAGGATGTTGAACTGCTGGATATGCTTATTGGAAAGACTGTGACCATTGCCATAGAGAAGGGTATCATCAAGTCAAACACCATCATTGTTGATGCCACACATTCCGGTTCCCGTTCCAATCCATACACTCCTGTACAAATTCTGAAGCTTCGTTCAAAGCAATTGCGCAAGTCCTTGTATGAAACCGATGGAACAATAAAGGATATATTGCCAGCCAAGAATGAAGATGACAGTCTGGAACATGAATTGGCATACACTCAGGAACTTGTTGACAAGGTATCCGAGGATAAGGTGCTCATCAATATACCGATGATTCAGGAACGCCTCAACATGCTCAGGGAAACGCTTGAGGATATACAGGACCACTATACGACATCAAAGGACAAGGATGCCAGAGTAGGCCATAAGACTGCTGATGATCAATTCTTTGGATACAAGACGCATATGGCAATCACTCCGGAGAGAATGATTGTAGCTGCCACCGTGACATCGGGAGAGAAGGGTGACGGCCCCCAGTTGCCAGAACTTGTAGAGAAAACGAGAAAGAACGGAATACCGGTGGATACTGTCGTAGGCGATGGAGCCTACGCTGGTGACAGCAATCTAAAGAAGGCAAAAGCTGAGGATTTTAAAATCGTAGCAAAAGTCAATCCTTGTATTAGCCAGGGATGCAAGTCTGAAGCTGATAAGTGGGATTACAACAAGGATGCCGGTTTGTTTGTATGCCCAGCCGGACATATGGCCATACGAAAAGCAAGGCAAGGTAAGAAGAACGCTCAGACCAATCAGGTATATACATATTATTTTGATGTTGAGAAATGCAAGACCTGTGCCCTGAGGGATGGTTGCTACAAAACCGGCGCAAAGTCCAAAACCTATAACGTCACAATCAAGACAGACACGCAACAGGAACAGATTGCTTTCCAAAAGACTGATGAGTTTAAATCCGCCTATAAGGATCGGTACAAGATAGAAGCCAAGAACTCAGAACTAAAGAATGTCTTCGGATATGACAGAGCAGAATCATACGGAATTGACGCCATGCGAATGCAGGGAGCAATAACCATGTTTGCTGCTAACATAAAGCGTATCATCAAAATACTCAATGGAGGGAAATAATGGAGTATAAACACAAAAAAGGCGTCCGAAGTAGCCCAATATTACCGATTTTGCGATAAATATGGGCTAGGTACACGTTTTTCTGGGATTTTTCGGCTATACCAAGCAAAATGGGACTGCAACACCAAAATGTTACAATCCCATTTTATTATTTAATGTGCTTCAGCAATCAAGAGGGTTTTTCAGTGCCCTCGCATTTTTCGAAGTATTTTTCAACCCTAAATACATGGTTTGTTTTACGTTAATGTTGTTATTCATTATCAAAACTGCTCTATATGAAAGAATGGCTCATTTTTGAGGCTGGTTTCTAAACACAGAGTATTGTATATGTGGATGTTACGATTATAATTACCCTGTAATTTTGGTACAACAATCAACAAACAAAGTTGACAGCCTTGGTCTGACCCCGTTATTACCTCTAAATCCACAACTACTATAAACCTTAAATCTTTCAAAAAACATGAAAAAGGAAACGACTAAGTGGG
>JAUNNU010000233.1 GCA_030537295.1 Bacteroidia bacterium | reverse complement strand
AAGATTGTTGAGATTGCCGATGAAGAAACAAAGAAGGGCGGGCTTCCCTGTACAGCATGTCATTATTGTACTACTCATTGTCCCAAAGAACTTCCGATACCCGAACTTATCGCCCTTTACAATGAGCATAAGATTACCGGAGGCGGCTTTATCGCACCTATGGCTGTTGGAAGCATGGCATCTGAAAAAAGACCGGCCAATTGTATTGGCTGCAGAAGTTGTGAGCGGGTATGTCCACAGCAGATAAAGATATCCGAGATGATGTCGGATTTTACGGCAATGATAGGAATGTAAGTGAAGGATAAACGTATGAGAGATGTATTTATTTCTTTTTCATCAGGCAATATGGATAAGGCGCAGAGTATGTGCGAATTCTTGGAAGAAAACGGTTTTAATTGCTTTTTTGCAAAAAGAGATATAAAGCCCGGACAGGAGTATGCTGCCCAGATTATTGAAAGACTTGAAAAATCTGATGCGGTTGTTCTCTTATTTTCTCAAATGGCAAATGATTCGCCACATGTACTCAGAGAGGTGGAATTTGCTGTAAGCCACAAAATTCCTATTGTTGTTTATCAGCTCGAGTCGGTTAATATATCCAAATCCATGAAATATTTTCTGATGACACATCAATGGGTCGATTTTGACGAATGCAGTGATAAGAAGCTTATTAAAAGCCTTAATGCCTTAATGAGCGTAAAGGAAGAAAAAAAGGAAAAAGCCGAAGCAGTGGCAAAAAATGATGAAAAATCCGAAACGGATGAAAGAGAAGGTAAGTCTAAAAATAAAACAACCTTTTTGTATGGAATCATTGGAATACTTGCTTTTATCATCATTGCTTTCGGAGCACTATTTGCGAAATACATTATCCCTGATTTGAAAAACAACGAACAAGCTGTCACAAGCGAGTCATCAGAGGAAATCACGGAAAAATATAAAGTCGGTGACCGGGTTATTTTTGGAAAATATAACGATGAGGAAATTGAATGGCGAATAATTCATTTTGATGAGGATAACTGTGCGATTTTACTGACTTCGGATGTGATTTCCATAAAGGCCTTCGATACGGCAGAAGGTGGCAAATACAATGAGTATGAAGGCGTTGATTACTGGAGTTACGAAAATCATATAGTTGAGGATCCGGATCTTCTCGTTCTTATAAGGGGAAACAATGACTGGAGCACATCAAACATTCGTACATGGTTAAACTCAGACAGGGAAGTAGTTGAGTATGCCGACCAGGCACCAACAAGGTCAGCCAGCTGCACTTCGGATAATTACTACAGCAGTGAACCGGGCTTTCTGTACGGCTTTTCACAGGCAGAAAAGGATACAATTGTTAAAAGAACAAATTTATCAGAGGGAAACCTGTTTTCCGATACTGATTCACTGGGGTATGTGGTAAGTGAGGATTTTGTTTTTCTTTTATCGGAGGAAGAACTGGGATATCTGAAGGATGCGGGAATTTCGTTGTTTGCCAATTTAACACAATCTGCTCTGGAAAAGGATACTTCGGGTTTTGCGAAGAATTTTAGTGAAATACATGGCACAAACAGCTACTACTGGTGGCTGAGGGATCACGGCAAAGATGCCAAAGTTAATGAGGGACTGATTGTTCAGACCGAGTATGAAGAAGGTGAAAGCGGAGCAACGGCAAATGCTTCCGTAGGGGCAACCTGTTACGGTGTAAGACCTGCGGTTA
>JAUNNU010000232.1:1505-1721 GCA_030537295.1 Bacteroidia bacterium | reverse complement strand
TCAAAGAGCAGGCCCTCGCCGCCATCGCTTCCGCCAAGGCGATTTATAATTCCGGCTTAGGCGAGATGGGAGAACCTTGCACCGACTGCCCCGCCGTGGATGTCACGAAAGGCACAACGACCATCAGACTCTACAGCCCCGAAAAAGTGGAGTTCAGGAAAATGGAATAAAGTTTTTAGTTTTTAGTCGTTAGTCTTTAGTTTTTAGGGTCAACGG
>JAUNNU010000232.1:0-1495 GCA_030537295.1 Bacteroidia bacterium | reverse complement strand
AACACAGAAAAGTTCGGAGTGAAAACACAGAAAAGTTCGGAAAAATTATGCAGATATCATTTATTTGTTGTAATTTTGCAGCCTGAATTGAAAAATAGGCGATTATGAACTATCTCTCCCGAGCGACAGACGAATTATTAGCCCGTAAGCTTCGCAGTAGTGCGGCGGTGCTGGTAGAGGGTCCGAAATGGTGCGGCAAGACATCCAGCTGTGCCCAATTGGCGAAAAGTATTATATACATTCAAGATCCTGACAAACGGAGTATGTATCGCAGAATGGCCGACACACAACCTTCTTTGTTGCTTCAGGGAGAAACTCCCCGTCTGATTGATGAGTGGCAGAGTATTCCCGTACTTTGGGATGCGGTGCGGTTTGCCGCCGACCAACGTCAGCAGATGCAGCAATTCCTGCTGACGGGTTCGGCAACCCCTCTCAATGATGAAGAAAACGAAGAAATAGAACACACGGGAGTGGGACGGATCGCGCGTGTTCAAATGCGCCCGATGAGTCTGTGGGAATCACAAGAATCAGCAGGACAAATCTCCCTTAAGGCACTCTTTGACGGAACACAGGAAATGGGATTGTTCGAAAACCCGCTGTCACTACAGGATATAGCATACGTGATGTGCCGCGGAGGTTGGCCGGGTTCGCTGTCATTGGAGAAAGAAGATGCATTGGAAGTCGCATTCAACCTTGTAGAGGAACTTGTCAATGTGGATATTCACCGTGTGGACAACACGGAAAAGAATCCGGGCCGCGTGCGTAGTGTCTTGCGCAGTTATGCACGAAATGTCTCCACCATGACGGCCGCCACCACGATAATGGCCGATGTGAAAGCGAACGATATTTCCATTACGGACAAGACATTAACTAATTATCTTACCGCTTTAAGGCGACTGTTTATAATAGAAGAAGTCAAAGCGTGGCAGCCTTCGCTGAGGAGCAAACGTGGAATAAGAACCTCTAATAAACGCCATTTTGTGGACGCCAGTATCGCGACGGCAGTCCTTGAATTAACGCCTCAGAATGTATTGAATGATTTTAATCTGTTTGGTTTCCTTTTTGAGGACTTCTGTTTGCGGGACATGCGCGTTTACACACAGGCTTTGAGAGGAGATGTATATCACTATCATGATAACACGGAATTGGAATCCGACCTGATTTTGCGTCTGCACGATGGTCGGTGGGCGGCTGTGGAAGTGAAGACCGGATCTAAAGAGATAGAGGATGCTGCGGAACATCTGATTCAGTTAAGTGAAGATGTTGACACCGGTAAAATTGGCAAGCCCGCTTTCCTGATGGTTTTAACAGGCGGACAATTCGCCTACCGCAGAAAAGATGGGGTATATGTGATTCCTATAGGATGCCTGAAACCGTAGAGATTCAAAGTGGCTGTCAGGCTCTACAGCCCCGAAAAAGTGGAGTTCAGGAAAATGGAATAAAGTTTTTTATTGGTGTCCGATAAAACTTTTTTAGAGCAAAAAAACAAGGGCTG
>JAUNNU010000118.1 GCA_030537295.1 Bacteroidia bacterium | reverse complement strand
GAAGCGTGCCTTCGCCGTCGATGATAAGCTCGTTGCCGTACTGATAGACGAACTGTTCGTTTTCGTCGTTGTCGTTATGGCTGATGCCGAGTTTCACCGTGAAGCGGTTCTCTTTGTCGGCGGGTGAGCCGATGAACGAGTAGCTGCTTCCGAGGAGCATGTTGGTCTCAACGCCTGTCATGTTATCGACGAGTACGAGTGTGTTGATGTCGTCGGTGGCTTTGAGGCTGATGCTGTAGTTGCCTGTCGTCATGGCCTTGAAGTTGAGCGGGAACAATGTTGTGTTCTCGTCCATGAAGGCGATTGCGAAGTTTTCGCCGCTCTGCGGGATGTAGAGCATCGGGGCTTCGGCGTTGCGGTGGTTGACCTTGTTGAGGCCGATGCCTTCGCCGAACACCGCGAACGCGTTATCGCGGTAGTTGCTGTTGGAGACGATCATCTCGATGTTGATGTTCTGCTCTGAACGCTCGCCCTTGCTCGGTGCTGCCGTCGGCTTGCTGATTGTGACATTACCGGCTGTCGTGGCCTGTACGAGGAAGCCCTGGAGTGGAGCAATGGTTCCTGATTCAATCATAGCATCCCATGTGTTTTGGTTGGTAAGGACATAGAAACCGGTTGCCAATTCAGCTTCACCCTGCGAAACCACATCGGATAACTTGATGTTCTGTGCAAATGGGTTGCCGATGAGGTTGAAGCCGTTTGTTGCGCTGTTTGTGAGTGTGCATTCAGCGGGTGCCACATTGACTTCGCCTGCGAAAGCGATATGGTCTGCACCTGCATTGTTTGCGTAGATGTAGCCGACGCCTTTGTCGATTGTGGTGAAAGCCGGGTTTGCGATGATGACTGAAGTCGGATCACCTTCATTTTCATATATCCTTGAATTGATCCACTTTGCGTTCGCTTCATTGAGGCGGTAGAGGTCGTAGTTGGTTTCTGTCACTGCTGTCGGGATGAGGTTGGTGACATTTGTGAACTCGGTGCTTTCCGCGAGCGGCGAGCTGATTGTGTACCAGTCTGTGCCGGTGATGTTTTTCTTCATTGTTGCGACTGTGCCGGCGTTGTTGTGTATGAGCTGGCCGCCTTCAGCAATGACCAATTGAGCAGCGTCGTGTGATGGGTTAAAGCAGGCACCTGCGACATTCAAAGTGACGTTTGCATTGATGTTGAGTGATGCACCATCTGCAATGATGACGTTTCTCTTTGTCATGTCTTCTGTCAGGCTTGTTGCTTCATCAATAACGAACACTTCGGTCATGTAGTAAGTCTTCGATCCAATTCCTCTCTTGTAAAGCTGTGCAGCGTTGGCAGCTGCATAATCAGTTGCGAAATACGACAATTCGCCTTTCCAAGAGAAATATACATAAGAAATGTAACTTTCATCACCGACATTCTGTATGCCATTTCCGCTTATCACCCATTCATTATTAAATGCTGGATAGCTCGCAATAGGAGCTAATTGTGTATATAAAGTTGCAATGGAAGTTTCGCCAGCAAAATCATCATTATAGTTAAGTTTCCAGTTGTTTCCTGCTGTTTCTTCAAGTGTGAAGATGATGGCATTATCTGAAACTGTAGCTATCTGTCCGTTCTCAATGTTCACGGCTTCTGCTTGGCATGTCAAAGCAGTTTCATCTACTCTTTGGCACAAAACCATGTTGTCGGCTTCGCTTGCAATGATAATTTGGTCGTTGTTGGCGAGGGTGGTAACATCTGTCACCTTGTTCCATACTATGCCGCCATTCTCGTCGGTATAGCTGAATACGGCGTACAGTGTCATGGCTTGGTTAGCTGTGGTGGTGTACACAGGAGCTTGTCCAATGAAGGTGGCAATGTCTTCGGCGACCCAGCCAGCGAATGTCATGCCGGCAGGAACTAATTCAGGTACTCTGTCGATGGTTGCGCCCTGTTCGTAGCTTGCAGTGCCATCTTGTACGCCGTTGGCCATGAAGGTAATCTCGTACACTGGAAGTGAAATGAATGTAGCCGAAACGGTGATGCCGCCTTCAGGCATGATGAACTGGTTGTCTTCGTTAATTTCCACTTCAGGAATGGTTGTCCATGAACCGAACTGATAGTGCGGATCTGGTGTGGCTGTCAGCTGGATGGTTGCGCCCGCTGCAGCTTCCATTGGGTCGGCTCCGATTGTACCGTTTACAACGTCTGCCAATGTCACTTCGTATTGTGGAGCTGGGATGTAGGTGAAGGTCGTTTTTGGAAGGAATTGGAAATAATTATCTGTTTTTCCAAAATAATTGTCGTAATCCGTTGCAAGTGCAGTGTTGCTGGCAGTCGTTATTCCATACCAATTGATTGATTTGAATACTGCGCTATTCGATTGTTGGTCGAACATAATCATCAAGTTGTTGCCTGTATAGGTAATCGGGCTGGCGAAACTGACGGTAAGTTTATTTCCTTGGACGTTCATCGTACCCAAATAAACTTCTGTCATGGTTGTTTCATCTTCGTAAGGAATGCTGACATTTGTCTTATTCACCTCCTTCACAAACACCTTCCAATAAGGTGTGCCGAAATTATGACTTTCAATGTTGCTTGAATAGAAAGTCATCCCCGTAATCTGAGCACCTTTCAACACCGTCAGATTTTCTTTTGGAATGATGAATTCACTTTGTGTACGATAATAATCTGCATATAAGCCATAGATTGGCACATTGCTATTGGTGGCTGTGCCGTCTTCATATACGGTAAATTCAAGGCGTTGAATCACGGTGGCGTTCACGTTTACATCATTGGCTGGCATGATGAAACTGCTGCCTTCAATTGGAGTTCCGTTCACAGTCCATTCAGTGACTGCATAACCTTCATCGAGGTTTGCCACGAGGTCGATTTGCATTCCTTCGTAGGCTTCGGTAATGGTTGCACCTTGGTATTGGGCGAGAATCTCACCGTGTTCGATGGTGGCGCAGATGATGTCGTATGAAGTGAGTGCCTCATAGTTGACGGCGACAGTAACTGCGGTTGCCGGCATCTCAAAGGTGTTGCCCGAAATCTGTTCGCCATTGACGGTCCAATAATTGAACCGATAGCCCAAATTGAAATTGTGCTCAAGTGTTATTTCCGTTCCCTCCGATGCTTGGCTGACTTCAACACCATTGGCAAAGGCGTGAATTGTACCGACTTCTGTAGCCGGCTGTGTGAGCGTGATATCGTATTTCACGACAGGTTCATAGATGATGGTCGTCTTGGGGAGGAAGCAAGATTGTTCGGGGATCTGCTCCCAGTTTGTTGCGATTGAATGGTATGCATCATAATTGTTGAAATCGCCAACCCATTGGGTGTATTGACAGAAATCACCATAATCGTTTTCTCTAAAACCAATCATCAGATTGCCTCCATTATATTCAAAAGGTGTGTTTAAATGAAGGGTAAGCTTATAATCGCTGATGGTGATGGTTCCATAATACACATTTGTCATTTCGTTCCAATCCGTGAAAGAACTTGGTGAGATAAAGTCCACTTCTTTCATAAAGACATTCCAAGTTAGTGGAGAGAAACTTTGATCCCAACTAATATTTTGCGTGTAGAAAATCAGATCGGTGATCTTTGAACCATTAATGGCTGTCAGGTCGGCAGCTGGGAATACGAACTGGCTTTTTGCATTGTAGGTATCAGTATAACTTCCATAAACAGGAATATTATCACTATAGTAAGAACCGTCATGAATAGTGATACCCATGATGAATGAAGCGTTGATGGTAACTGGTGCTTCTGGCATAGTGAAATAGTAATACCCCAAAAAACTATCGTACCAAATATTGATGGTCTGATCGCAAATGTATGTCACTTCATCTATCATATAACCTGCATCGGGTGTCACATTGAACTTCACTTGTTGGCCTTCGTAGTATTTGTTTTCGACTGGTGCATCGATGAGGCTTACCGTTCCGTTTTCGATGGTTCCAATGGAGACTGTATAAAGTTCCTTTGCTGTGAATGTGGCTGAAACAGTGACTGCTGCGGCTGGCATTTCAAACTGGCCGTATTCAACCGTAATTTTGTTGTCAGGATTTTCAGTGTAATAAACATCCCATCCGCCAAAATCATAACCTGCATCTGGGTATTGATTCAAATACACCATGGTGCCTGCGGTAATGTGTTGGCTTGGAGAAGCATAAACATCTCCATTTTCTGCAATGATAGTCAGGGCATAATAGGTTTCTTGCTCATATTCGGCAGAAACGGTGACATCAAAGTCAGGCATGGTGAAATAGTCTTGCCAATCGTGGTCTACAGCGACTATCGTCGTTGGGTCGCCTGTCTTAGTAACCGTCCAACTTGTGAACTTGTAGCCGTGATCGTCATATTGTTTTAAGTTGTAAGACAAATTGATGCGTTCGTCCTTATAAGCTTGCGTTGGGTCAGCCGTGAAAGTACCGACTTCCTCTTGGTCGCTTGGCTGCACCACTGTGATGTTATGCTGTGTGAGTGCATTATATGTAACGGAAACATTAACATCACTGTCAGGCATGGTGAATTGGTTGTTGGTGACATCGATTGATTCAGAAGTCGTGGCATTTGTCACAGTCCATGAATCTAATTCATAGCCCGGATTGAGATTGGCGGATAAGGTAACCGTCGCTCCTTCAATTGCTGATGTTGGAGTCGCTGAAATTGTGCCCACCGCAGCATCAGGCTGAGTAAGGTTGATTGCGTAAGTCGTAGCCGTGACCACATCCATATTCAACTTGATGTTTGGTCTGTATGTAACAACGGACTGATTGCCGTCAGTTGGATAAGATGAACTTGGTTCGTAATTATAACTATCTGAATATACTGTGTGACCACAAGAAAAGCCAGGTTGGTCATAGTAAAAATTCGTTTGAGTATAATGTCCTGGATTATCAGCATCAAATACAATCAGAAGATTTTTTGTTCCATCCCATTGGAAAGGTTCAGTCAAAGTGAACTCTACCCAATCATTTACACCGGAGGTAATAGTTCCAGCTTTAACCCAATCCGTTGTCGGTGATACAGTTTCCCAAGAGTAATCACTGTAATCAGATCGGTCAACATTCTTCATATAAATATCGAAGTCAAAACTCGTCGATCCACTATTACTCCAATAGGCTTGGAAACTAATCGAATTGATTGTTCCCGAAGTGATTGTGCCTTGGAAAGCATCATTAATTTCAGATGCCCTAATTAGCATTTCATTATACGAATAGCCGTAATAACTGTTAAATGGGAGATTGTAAGTAATTTCCGCCCCCGTTCCAATCTGAACAGTAATGTTTTCCTGTCCCCAGCTCTTAAAGCCGGTCAGCGCAAGGAGCGCCATGAGTAGAAATGTAAATTTTCTTGTCATACTTTTTTTGAGTTTTGTTATTTATTTTACTTTATTTATTGGCTAATCCGTTAGATACCACTCAATTACATTGATATAATATTTCAAAGTTGCAAAAATAGAATTAATTTCGCAATGATTTACAAAAATTAATAAATTTTTTTTGTGAGGTCGGAAACGGGGCCGGCATGGCAGTGGATGCTGCTTCGTATAATTCGTGAAATTCGTGGTGAAAAAGAGAGGCCAGCTCTCTCTCTTAACTCTCCTCTCTACTCTCTACTCTTTTAACTTTTAACTCTCAACACGCAACACTTTAAAAACTTTTTACTATTTTTGCACCCGAAAAAAATAATATCGTTATGAAGTACCCCATCGGAACCCAGACGTTCAGCAAAATCATCGAGGAAGGCATGGTGTATGTCGATAAGACCGCCCTTATTTACCAACTCGCACAGAAAAACATCTGCTTTTTGTGCCGCCCGCGTCGGTTCGGGAAATCGCTGTTAATATCAACGCTCGAAAGCTATTTCAAGGGAGAGAAAGAACTCTTCAAAGGCTTGGAAATGGAGAAATTGGAGAAGGACTGGATAAAATATCCGGTGTTCAGGGTGGATTTCGCACAAGGCGGCTTTGAGGACACAGAAGGCCTGAAGGAGACGATTTCATCTTATCTGAACAGTTGGGAGGAACTTTACGGGATTGAGAACAGATACGAAAAGCCAGGTCTCCGTTTCGCAAAAATACTCGGCGAAGCGCACCGTCAAACCGGCCAGAAAGCCGTCGTTCTCATCGATGAGTACGACAAGCCGCTGCTTGACGTTCTCATGGAGCCGATGGAAGCCGAGAACCGTTCCGTGCTGAAGGAGTTCTACGGCACGTTCAAGGTCGCCGACGAGCATCTGCGTTTCGTTCTTCTCACGGGTGTCACCAAGTTTTCGCAGGTGAGCGTATTCAGCGGCTTCAACCAGCCGGAGGACATCAGCATGAACCCGAGGTTCGACGCGCTGTGCGGCATCACGAAGGACGAACTCGTCAGTTATTTCGATCCGGAGATAGCAGTCATGGCAAAAAAATACGGCTGCACGAAAGACGAGATGTACCTGCTGCTCAAGAAACAATACGACGGCTACCATTTCTCCGAAGGGATGTGGGACGAAGAGTCGTTGAAAGAGGAGATGCTCGACATCTTCAACCCATACAGCGTGCTGAACGCATTGAACGACAGGGAACTTGGTGAATATTGGTTCAAATCCGGCACGCCGACCTACCTCATGCGCCTGCTCGACCGCGGCAAGACCAACATGCAGGAGATCCTGAACGGAGATTATGAGAGCAGCTACTTCATGGACTACAAGGCCGATGTCGAGGACCCATTGGCGATGATATACCAAAGCGGCTATCTGACGATAAAAGGATGTGAAAGGATCGGGTACGTGAGATTCTACACCTTGGACTACCCGAATGTGGAGGTGAAGAAGGGCTTCGTGGCGTTGCTGGCCAACGACTACTTCAAGATGAACAACGTCCAGCAGCCCCTCGCGCTGACGATAAACAAGGCGTTGATGCAAGGCCGCACCGACGACCTCCGCGATGAACTGTCGGCTTTCTTGGCTTCAATCCCATACGACGCGAACTACCAGAAAAGGGAATGGAGCTACGAGAGCCATTACCACTATACTTTTTATCTGATATTCAGGCTTTTATCCTGCTACACGACTTTGACTGAAAAAGCAAATTCCCGCGGCCGGGCCGACATCATCGTTGAGACAAACGATTACGTCTATATCTTCGAGTTCAAACTCGACGGCACGGCGGCTGAAGCACTGAAGCAGATTGACGACAAAGGCTATGCCGAGCCTTACGCCGCGGATTCGAGGAAAGTTTTTCGCATCGGAGTCGCGTTCTCGTCGGAGAGGCGGAACATCACTGAGTGGAGAGTGGTTTAAGTCTTTGGTTTTTAGTCTTTAGTTTTTATAGTGGAGCGTGGAGTTGCTGTCGCATCAAAACAACTCCAAACTCTCTCCTCTCTCCTCTCTACTCTTTTAACTTTTAACTCTCAACTCTTGATTTGGAGTATTTTCATTTGTTGTATTGCGATTTGGTTCAGTTTCTCGAGGCGTTCGCTTTGCGGGAGGCCGTCGTTTATCAGCACCGAGTTGATGTTTTCGAGGTTCGACATGCAGATGAGCTGGTTTATCTCGGCGTAGTCGCGCATGTTGCCTTGCAGGTCGGGGTTGGTGTCGCGCCACTGTTTGGCGGTCTTGCCGAAGAGTGCCATGTTCAGCACGTCGGCTTCTGAGGCGTAGATGTAGTTGATCTGGCTTTTGCTCAGCCGTGGCGGGATGAGGTTCTGGCTTATCGCGCTGGTGTGGATGTGGTAGTTGACTCTCGCGAGCTCGCGTTTCGCGTTCCAGCCGAGCTGTTTCTGTTCTTCGGCTTTGAGCCGCTGGTACTCCTTTATCAGAAGGAGTTGAAACCGCGGGCTTATCCACATCCCGAAATGATAGGCAATGTCCTTGTGGGCGTATGTGCCGCCGTAGCGACCGGTCTTGGCGATTATCCCGATGGCATTGGTATTCTCAACCCAAGCCTTCGTTGACAAGACAAAATTGTTGGTTCCTGCATAGCTTCTAATTGTACCGAATTCGGTATAATTAAAATCCGGATTGTACAAATTCTCCCATTCACCAAGAAAATCCAATGTGTTTTTCTGGCTCAGCCACTTGAAGATGACATGCTCTTGCATCTGGCTTCTCGCCATGTCTGTCAGACTGATGTAGTCCTCTTCATTAACTTTCAATACGGTAATCTCCGTGTTCTCCACTGTTATTTTTGCCATGATAAAAAATTTAATTTGTAAAACAAATGAACTAACGTCGCAAAAATACAGTAAAGTTTTGGTACGGAAATGCAACTCCTAAAGAAAAATCTGATTTGTAAAAGGTTTTTTACACAATTCCGTCACTTTCTGGCTGGAAAGCGACGGAATTGTTAAAAAATGTAAAATTATGATGTTTCTCACCACCTTTTTAGTC
>JAUNNU010000231.1 GCA_030537295.1 Bacteroidia bacterium | reverse complement strand
CGGAATCAACTCCTTGAGTTTCTCGCACATGCGGCGTCCGAAAGAGTAGGCGTGGTCAACGTAAATCAAAGTCGAAAGCGCATCGACGGTGTCACCGTTGAGCATGATGTCGAGCTTCACGAGCTTTGACGGCTTGTAACCGCAGACGTGATAGTCGAACGAGGCGTAACCTCTTGATATTGACTTAAGTTTGTCATAAAAATCGAAGACGATTTCGCTCAAAGGCATCTCGAATGTCAGCTCCACGCGGTCGGTGGTGAGATAGACCTGGTTCTTCAATATGCCGCGGCGGTCGATGCAGAGCGTCATGATGGAGCCGACATATTCGTTTTGAGATATTATCTGCGCCAAGATATAAGGCTCGTCGATGTGGTCGAGTCTTGTCGTTTCCGGCATCCCGCTCGGGTTGTGGACATCGACGACGCTGCCGTCGGTGAGGTAAGCCTTGAACGAGACGTTTGGCACCGTGGTGATTACGTCCATGTTGAACTCGCGGTCGAGGCGTTCCTGGATGATCTCCATGTGAAGCAGTCCGAGGAATCCGCAGCGGAACCCGAAACCGAGCGCCATCGACGACTCCGGTTCCCAGACGAGTGACGCGTCGTTGAGCTGTAGCTTCTCCAACGAGCTTCTAAGTTCTTCATAGTCATCGGCATCGACGGGATAAACGCCGGCGAAGACCATCGGTTTCACGTTCTCGAAGCCGGAAATCGGCTTGTCGCACGGATTGGCCACTGTCGTGATTGTGTCGCCGACCTTGACCTCTTTAGATGTCTTGATACCGGAAATGATATAACCAACGTTGCCCGCCGAAAGCTCCGGCTGCGCCACCTGTTTCATCTGAAGTACCCCGATTTCGTCGGCGTTGTATTCTTTCTCGGTCGCGAAGAACTTCACCAATTCGTTTGCGTGAATCGTGCCGTTCATGATTCTGAAATAGGCGATGATGCCTCTGTATGAATTGAATACGGAATCGAAGATGAGTGCCTGAAGCGGCGCGTTCGGGTCGCCTTTCGGCGCCGGGATGCGTTTCACTATGGCCTCGAGAATCTCAGGCACACCGAAGCCGGTACGGGCCGAGCAGCGCAAAATATCTTCTTTGTCACAACCAATTAAATCAATGATCTGGTCTTCGACTTTTTCGGGGTTTGCGCTGTCCATGTCGATTTTATTTATGACAGGAATCACCTCGAGGTTGTGGTCGATTGCCATGTAAAGGTTGCTGATGGTCTGGGCCTGGATGCCTTGCGAGGCATCGACGACTAACAACGCACCCTCGCACGCCGCGATGGAACGCGAGACCTCGTAGCTGAAGTCAACGTGGCCGGGAGTGTCGATTAAATTTAATGTGTAAACCTCGCCTTCGTGTTCGTATTTCATCTGGATGGCGTGGCTCTTGATGGTGATGCCGCGCTCGCGTTCCAAATCCATGTCATCCAAAACCTGATTCACTAACTCTTTCTTTGTCAAAGTGTTAGTCATCTCAATCAATCTGTCCGCCAAGGTGCTCTTACCGTGGTCGATGTGCGCTATTATGCAAAAGTTCCTGATATTTTTCATGCCGCAAAATTAAGAAAAAATGTTTTTGGAAATTTTCATTTTTTCAAAATTTTCCGCATGTAGTCTTGGTGTCCAAAATCCTGTCTTTTTGTGGTCTGCCGCGCACATGTCGGCATACGTCGTGTCGTGTACAAAAAAAATCAAAAAAAATGTCCGCGGTATTG
>JAUNNU010000020.1 GCA_030537295.1 Bacteroidia bacterium | reverse complement strand
TTCCTATAAAATTTGATGCAAAATAATCGACTTTTCCTATAAAAACCACGCAGATTCCGCTGATTTAACGTAGAAGTTTTCATTTTTCTGCGTCAAATCAGCGGAATCTGCATGAATTATTTAAAAATTATTTCTCAATTCTTATTCTCGCATCGACTGCTACCACGTTCTTCGGGTTGCCGAGCAACGGGTTGAGATCCATCTCCGCGATTTCTGGCGCTGCCATCACCAAAGCGGCGACGCGTGCCACCTGCTCCGCATAAACGTCGATGTTGACCGGCTGCTGGCCGCGGACTCCTTGAAGAATCTTGTAGCCGCGCAGCTTCGTGAGCATGTCTTTCGCCTCCGGTGCGCTGATAGGCACGAGTGCGCTCTGCACGTCTTTCAACACCTCGATGAAGATGCCGCCGAGACCGAAGAACACCTGATGACCGAACTTCGGGTCGCGGATGGCGCCGATATAGACCTCCGTGCCGTCGAGCATCGGGTACATCTCGACAGCGTATGTGTCTTTGATGGCCATCAAACGGTCAAACTCCTTGGCGACGGTGTCGATGTCGCGGACGTTCAATGTCACGCCGCCGACGTCCGACTTGTGGACAGGACCGACGACCTTCATCACGAGCGGGTAGCCGACTTCGTTGGCGAAGTCCAAAGCTTGCTGCTTCTGGTCAACGACGCGGATCTGTTTCTGCGCGATGCCCGCTGCATCCAAGAGTTCGTAAATCTTGTCAGGCCCGATGTATCCGTTCTCGCAGCTGTCGATGCACTTGCGGATGCGGGCGGTATCGACCTTCGGCATCTCGACGTTCTCAGGCTGCGGCTTTGGCGTGTTGTAGATCTTGCACAAAGCATTGCCGAAAACGCATTCCTCCGGGAAGTTGATGCGGTGTTTGTTGTTGATGAAATCAGCGATTTCGTCTTTCACGTTGATGATTGACGGAAGGATAGGGAAGATAGGCTTCTTGCAGGTCTTCATCTTCTGGTCGAGGACCTCATAGACTTCCCAGTTCGGGAACAGTCCCGGTGAGCCGAAGATGACGCACATGCAGTCGATGTTGTCGAAGTCGTTCTCGCATGCGTCGATGATGTGTCCGAGCTGTTCTGCCGTGCCTGTCGCGAGGAAGTCGATCGGGTTGCCGACTGATGATCCGGCGAAGAGCTTTGAAAGCAGTGCTTCCGCTTTCGGGCCTTCGAGGTGCGGGACGTCCATGCCGTTGTTCGACAATGTGTCGGTGAGCATGACGGCCGGGCCGCCGGCGTGTGTGATGACGGCCATGTTCTTGCCTTTCACCTCCGGGTGCATGAAGATGGCGCACACTGTGGTTAGTTCCTGACGGTTGTGGCAGCGGACGATGCCGGCCTTGCGGAACAAGGCGTCAACGACGGCGTCGTTAGTGGCCAACGCGCCGGTGTGTGACGATGCCGCGCGGCTGCCAGCCGCCGAACCACCCGACTTGATGGCCGCGATCTTGCAACCTTTCAATATGAGTGAGCGTGAGTGCTTCAAAAGCTTCTCCGGATTGCCGATCTTCTCCATATAAAGCATGATGACCCTTGAACTCTTTTCGGGGTCGAATGTCTCGTCTAAATGTTCGAGCACGTCTTCGATGCCGAGCTGCGCCGAGTTGCCGACAGCCCATACGCTATTGAACGACAGGCCGTTAGAGATGCCGTATTCCTTGATGAACACCGCCGTCGCTCCCGAGCCGGTGATGAAGTCAACGCCGTGAGGGTCGAGGTGAGGGATGGGGGCGTCGAAGGCTCCGCAGTAGTTCTGGCAGAGGAAGCCGGTGCAGTTGGGGCCGATCAGGCTGCCGCCGACGCTGTTGACGGTGGCGGTGATGTGACGCTCGAACTCCTTGCCTTCCTCGTTCTCCTCGCCGAAGCCCGCCGAGATGATGATGAAGCCTTTCGTGCCTTTCTGCAACGCCAACGTATCGACTGTCGCGGGGCAGTATTTCGCTGCTATCGCGATGATGGCGCAGTCAACCTGCGGGAGATCGTTCACACTCGCATAACATTTAACGCCTTGAACTTCAGTCTCTTTCGGGTTCACCGTATAAACCTGACCTTTGAAAGGGCTTTCCAATAAATTCTTGAGGACGCGTCCGCCCGGTTTGTGGACGTCGCTCGAAGCACCGACCACCACGATGCTCTTCGGATCTAATAATTCTTTTGCTATCATGCTATTATATTTTTAAATTACTTATTTTATAGTTTTCAAACTAAAAACTCCACTCTCAACCCTCCGAACTCCACACTTCAATTTAAACTGTCGGCGCCACAAACCTTATCGCCTGCTGAATGTTGTCAACGACGATGCGCTGCGCTTCCATGATTTCACCGTCTAATGAAACACAGAAGTTCTTTCCGCCTTCGATGATGACTTGTTTCGCCCTGCGATAGACAATCAGGTTCTGGAATCTCGGATTGTCCAAGTGTGAGCCTTCGGTATATGTTTTGATTAAAAACGGAAATCTGAACCTCGACAAGGGTTTCACGAGGCATACTTCGAGCAGGCCGTCGTCGTTCTTTGATTTCGGTGCGCATTTGTAGCTTCCTCCGACGTATTTGCCGTTGGCGACGGTGCAGAGACAGATTTTGCCGTCGTTGAGTTTCTCGCCGTCGGCATAGACAGTGCATTTCGTGCGCATTCCGGTGAGGAATCCCCAGACCACCGCGAAAGGATAGCACATCTTGCCGCCGAAAATTGTGTGGCGGCGAATCTTATTCATCGCTTTTGCAACCACGGCATCGAGGCCGAAATGTGTCGCGTTGAGCGCATACCTGTCGTTGGCTTTCATGATGTCAACCTTGTGTTCCTCGCCGTGAAGAACCTTGTTGACATTTTGAAATGTCTCTAAGTCAGCGTAATATTTTATGTAGTCATTGCCACTGCCGTGGGCGAGAATCGTCATGCTTGCATTAGGATGCCCGACGACACCTGAAGCCACTTTGTTTGCCGTCCCGTCGCCGCCGCAGGCGTAGAAACGTGTCTCTTCTTCGGGATGTTCTTCAAGATATTTTTTGATGAAATCGGTGTTGTCTGACGCTGATTCCGGCGTATATATCTCATAATCACTGAAATTTTTGTCGTGGGAAACAGCTTCCTTGACCTCATCAAGGCAAGAATGTTTCCCTGCGACCGTATTTACCATGAAAATATGCTTCATTTTCTCGTTTTCTAAATATTTTGCAAAAATAGAAAAAAAAGCCATCGCTTCAAGTTTTTATTTAATTTTGCGGAAAATTATTCACTATGTCATTGAAAATTGGAGATAAAGCACCGGAAATTCTCGGTGTAAATGAAAATGGCGAGACGGTAAAGATGTCTGATTTCGTCGGGAAGAAGGTGTCATCACCGATATAATCAATAAAGTTGACACGAAAAATTCGGCGCAACAGATTTTAGGTCGTTAGGAATTTTAGTGGTTTGAGGTAATTAGGGTCTTGAGGTGGTTAGATGCCGATGAATCCCATTGTGACGACATCGTCGCCGCGTTTTATTGCGAGTTGCCATCCGTTTCCGGCGGCTTTGCGATAGATGCGCAGAATGTCATTTTCGTGGCTTTCGGCTTCGTAATAAATCTCCAACTCATTGATATTCATTTCTTCGAGTTCCTTGACGGAAAACGAGTCGAGAAGCATGGCGCAGTACTTCACGTTGTTGGTGTGATGTGAGACATCGATTTCGCAGGTGCGGACGATTCTTTCATAAACGAAATCGTCTTCTGTGAAAATGTTCTTGAAACGGCGGAACGGTGTCTCGACGGCTTTTTCCTTAATGTATTGTATGTCAGGGTTTTTTATTGAGTTTGCCGGTCTGATTTTTTTCGTTTCCGAATCGATGAGGACCCATTCCGCGAACGCTCTGACCGCCGGTTCGTCTTGATTCTGTTTGAATATCTGATACGACCTGCCGCAGCGGAAACCGTTGGCTTCTGCGGGCCATGTCTTTACTGTGATGTCGTCGTGGTCTCTGATGACATCATTGAGTTCCAATCTCACTTGTCTCACGACCCAATATGCCTTGTCGCGTCTTCTCAATGTCGGGGCGTCGATGTCGAGTTCCATTGCGTGTTCGTCGGCGATTTCCTCGAAGAGCGTGAGCATCATCACGGGGCTTAGCCTCAGTATCGGGTCGCAGTAGGTTGAAAGAACCTTTATGTTTTTTGAATGAGAGTTGTTCATTGCATCAAGCGCGGTTTTCTTTAACTTTTGAATAAATTACAATTCCTTTTCTTTTGATATGTTCCACCAAGTCTTTGTTTGTCAAATCTTTGAATATGGAAATGTCAAATTGATACGGAAGCAGCAGGTCATCAATTTCAAATGAGACTTTGTACATAATGCTGTTTGTCAATGTGTCGCCCACGAGGGTGATGTCAACGTCAGAAAATTGTTTGAAATTGCCCTTGGCTCTTGAACCATATAAAATAACATGTTGAATTTCAGGATGTTTGTTGAAAACTCCCAAAATCATATCAAATTCCGATTCTTTCAGGCCATATATCATTTCCTTGAAATCTCCATCATTTTTTCTTCAAAACCGCAAAATATAGGATAATAAATGGTGATGATTTTGCACGCAATATCGTTGGCTTTTTTGCCGTCGTAGTCGTGAGATGTCAAATTTCTGTCGCCGATGGTTTCCATCCAAACGGGATTGTCTATGATGTTCATCTCGAATGCTTTGCGAATTGCGTCACGTGAGCCGGCTATGTCTGTATAGCCTTGGTATTCAGCGTAATCTTTCATTACTTTCCATGAAAGTTCGTGTGTGAATTCAAATCTCTGAATCAGTCCTTCTTGGTGTAGTTCGTCCAAAACCTCATCTTTGGAGAGCGTTTTTATGGCCTCTCCAAGTTTTTTCAAGGCTTTCTGATAGTTTGAAAACCGCTGGATCCATCTGATGTCATCTTCCATTTCTGATGAAATTTATTAAAAATGCAAAAGTACATAATTATTTTCAAAAAAGAGGTGGAAAATGGAGATAAAAATTTAAAGTTTCTGATTTTTCATCCTTATCCGCATACGACATAATTATTTGTCATTCCCTGCACTGTCAGCTGAATTGTAATAATTCCTGAAGTAGTCGCTCCGAATCATCAAGTCGGAGAGTCTGTATGCCTCTTGTTCTGTTATCGGGCGGTTGTGTCTTGCAACGGAATCCATCACGTTCACTCCGAATCCGTGCCAGAAATAGTCTTCAGCCCCGATCAGGTTCAAGATTGTCGGGAAGATATCCATCTGGTAACAGGTGTCGGTAACGTGGATATTGCCTTCTATTTCAGGAGAATAGATGATTAAAGGCGTGAATGTGTGCCCTGCTCTGAAATTGATTCCGTTTTCTTGTGCATATTCTGTCATATCTTTGAATGCGGTTTCCGAACTGAAAATTGTGTGGTCGCCGGTTATTACAATCGTCGTGTTTTCAGCCAAATGGCTATTAAGAATTGTATCCAATAAATTTCCAACACATAAATCTGTATAATATAAGCTGTTAAGATATGCTGACATAGTATGTGGCATTCCTTCTACTATATGAACTGGGTGTTCTGAACCATTTTTGAAAGGCACATGAGTGTCAATCGTAATACCCAAAGTGCAAAATGGCTCTTCTACTGTAGTGGAATACTCAATTATTTTATTTAACGTAAATTCGTCTCCCTGCCAACTACATTCTTTTTGAGGTTCAATTAGTTCCTTGAATTTGTAACTGTATGTGACTATTGATTGTCGCCACACACCTGGCCACGGATTTATTACAGCGGAATTGTTGAAGAAATGTGTAAAATTCGGATATTCATTATTGCCATATAAAACACAAGAAGCACCTTGGTTAATTGGGAGTAAACCTGTAATACATGTCATTTGGCCATCAGCCGAATGACCATGCTTAATTTGTGATTTTATTTTGTCACAAAATAATGTGTGTTCGTGATTTAATAAATTTGTTAAATTTGGTAAGTAATTAAAATTCCGTATTTCATTTAACGACCATGATTCGAGACTTTCAAACAAAATAAGTATGATGTTTGTTTTGGGTGATTTAAAACACGAATTTTGTCTGATATATTTTTTAACCGTTTTTACATCATCAGTAGATAGTTGAATTACCTCCCCATGACCTGGCGAAATAAAATGATACAAAATTGCTCCTGGGAAATAACTAATCACAGAACGTGTTTTTATGTATTTTGGAATCAAAGTTTCAAAATCTACCCATTCAAGGGCTGTTCCCATACAATAAATATCGCCAAATGGTGCGTAACAGACGGGGTTTGAAGTTTCCCATCCTTTTTGAAATTGCTTTGCAATATGACAATGGAGCAATAATGACAATACAATAGCAAACAAAAAAACAGGTAAAATTCTGTTGCTTGAAGTGCTTACTTTTAGTATAACCATTGTCCCAATAAAAAATAAGGTTAGTATTGGGAAAAAGTAAATATCCCACCCCATATAAGAATACAATGAATCCCAAAATCCGTCTAAATTATCAACCATCAATGCTACATCAACACTGATGAACAGGTTGTTTGCCTTGAAATAAAACAAGTTGGCGATTGCCCATAAATCAACCAAAACATTGATTACTATTGTCCACCATTGTTTCTTTGTAATGAAGACAAAAGCACCCAAAAATAAAATCGGGACAATTTTACCACCCCAAAACATAAAGAATTCGCTCGGTTGTTTCCATAACGAAGAAACTAAAATACCAAAACCAACTGATAAATGAAAAATCATTGTCTTGATGAAAAGGATTATGCAAAACAATGTGAAAACGAACCAAGTGCTTCTGTTTCCTTTTGCAAAGAATGCTCTGATAGAGTTTAAATTCATAATATGTCCTGTTTAACGATTCATGTTCCCAAGGACATAAAAAAAGCGTGGATCCGACACTTGTCAATTCCACGAACCGAGGCCTTCGCATTGCCTTTAAGATTAGAACTGACAACGCGAAGCCCACGCCGATATGAGCGCATACAACACACACAACATTCACTTGTTCAGTGAATACAATGGTCGTACAGATGCTAACATCCCGTAGGCATCTACCGTTGCTAAGTCCTGAATCTTAAATCTGAAAGTTGCGAAGTTTCGACTCGTCAGAACAGAGCGTCAATAAACGCCTTTAATATGTCTGCTCCCCTCCACCGGTTTTGTACAGACATCCCCGGCGTCGGTTTGCGGCGCAAAAATACAAAAAAATGTTGTTGTTGGGAAAAATGAAAAAAAATTATTGTTCCGTTACTAACGTATGTAACCAATGAGGAATCTGCGAGACACATTTCATCTCTGCGGGAACCGAAAAAACATTCGTGTTATTTGTGAAATTCGTGGTGAATTTATTCGTGGTGGCATCTTCTTTGTCGTACTGCTTCAAACGTCACTATCGCCGTGCACACGCTCACGTTGAGTGAGTCGGCGATGCCGTTCATCGGGATGATGATGTTCTGGTCGGCGGCTTCGACCCACTGCCCGGAGATGCCCGTTGCCTCCGTCCCCATCACGATGGCCGAGGCTTTTCTGAAGTCGGCGTCGAGATAGCCGATGGAGGCTTTGAGATACGTGCAATAAATCGTTATGTTGTTGTCTTTCAGCCATTTGATACATTCTTCCGAAGAGCAGGCGAACAACGGCACCGAGAAGATTGCGCCCACGCTCGCCCTCACCGCATTCGGGTTGAACAGGTCTGTCCTTTGGTCGGCGATGATGACGGCATCGACACCGGCGGCATCGGCGGTGCGCATCACGGCGCCGAGGTTGCCGGGCTTCTCGACGGTCTCGAGGACGATAATCAGCGGGTTCTCTTTCTTCGGCTTGAACGACTGCAGGTCGGCGTATCTCGGAATCGCTACGGCAAGAAGCCCGTCGCTGCCTTCACGGTACGCGATTTTGTCAAATACGTCAACGCTCACTTCCTCGATGCTGCGGGCAGGAATCGTCGTCGCGTCTTTTGCTATTTCGGGACATATAAATAATGTGTCAACCTCGAAGCCGCACGCCACGGCCCGCTCAATCTCACGGCGGCCCTCAATCAAAATGCGATTCTGCTCGCGACGCTCGGAGGCTTTCTCCAACTTGATGATATTCTTTATTTTAGGATTTGTCTTGCTTGTGATCATAACGTTTTTTTATGGATATGGAACCGCTCGCGGTTCATTTTATTTCGCAAATTGTTTCAAGTCGTCGCTTTGCGCACATTCGGCGTAGCCGACACATTTTTCACATTAGAACACATCTCTTTTATCTTTTATCTCTCCTCTTTTCTCTAAAATCTTTCATCTGCGAAAGCACCAGACCGCCGACAACCAATATTATGCCGGTGATTTTTTGCGCCGTAAGCTCTTCGTTTATAATGAAATAGCTGAATATGGCGGTGAAGACGGGGATGAGGTTGGTATAGACATTCGCCTTTGACGCACCGAGCTTGCTGTAGGCAAACGCCCACAAAGCGTAGGCAATCGCACTGCAAAACACGCCGAGGCAGACCAAAGGAACGATGTATTCACTCACGTTGCCGAATCTCGACGGCTCAAACTGCTCCATTATTATCACTAAAGGTATGAAGTAAATCATCCCGATGATATTCTGTACCCACGTGATTGTCAACGGCTTGTAAAGCTTTGTCAGTTTTATCAACGCGATGGAATAACCGACCGCAACAAGCACCGTGATGCAAAGGAAGATCACGCCTTTGGGCGATGCCGTGAGCTCTAAGTTCTTGTTTAGCAACATCGTTATGACTCCGAAAAACGAGACGAACAGCCCGACGATGTTCATCGGCGTCATCTTCTCCTTGAGGAAAATGCTTGCGGCGACAGGTGTCACCAACGGAATCATCGCGACTATCGCGGATCCGATGATGGGGGAAGTGTTTTTCAAACCGTAACCTTCGAAGATGAAATACAGGAAAGGCTCGAAAAGCGCAGCAAGTGCAAATAATTTCAAGTGCTTCCTGTCTATTTTTTCGTTAAGACGGAAAATGAAAAGTATCGCCGTGAAGAAGATTGTGGCGACTACCAAACGGAGGAATATCGTCGCTGTCGGATTCAGATTTTTATAGACCTGCGTTGACCAGATGAACGATAACCCCCAGACAATCATTGCGATAACACCGCAAAGATGAACTATGTAATTTCTGTTTTTCATGCCGCAAAAATACTTCTTTTTTGTTGATAATTTTTCTCAATATGAAATAAAATTTGTGTAATTTTGCCAGTCATTAATAAATTTTAAAAATATGAGAAATTTTATCGCGATTATTTTGACCTCGATGGTCTTGCTCACATCGTGCAAAGGCGACCGTGGTCCGATGGGTCCGGTTGGTCCGGCAGGTCAGGACGGCAACGCAAATGTTCAATCAGCTACAATCGAGACGAGATTCTCCGACTGGGATTGGAGTGACGAGGCTTCGAATTGGGCCATCGCATTCGATTGGGATGCTATTGACATGGACATGGTCGATTACGGCGCAATGCTCGTGTATCTCGAAAATCCAAGTTCCGATGTCTATGCCTGGCATCAATTACCTCTCACAATGGTCATAACTGATTCATATTCAGCAATATTGGAGACATCCTATTATGACTATGGCTTCTCGATTTTCTGGACCAACTCCGACCTCCAGAAGCATAAGGATGTTTTGCAGAGCTATTATGACCAAGAACCTATGATGTTTAAGGTGGTTCTCATTGATGCAACGTCATACGCGGCGCATCCCGACTGCGATTACAGCGATTACAACGAGGTGAAAGCAACATTTAACCTCGAATGATTTTCATGAGAAAAATCCTGAGGTTTTTGCTTTTCGCAGTTCTTGCGGTGATCTTCGTGCTTGCCGCGATGAACGTCTTCGTGCCGGTTTATGTGTTCGACGAACCGCGGCCTTTTCACGGAGAATATCTTCACAATCCTTATCAGAACATGGATTCAACGGCTTGGAAACGTTGCATTTTTCATGGGCACACCGAGCGTTACGGCGGCTTGACCAACGGCCGCGACATCAGCAGCGAGGTTTACGACAGCATGTACCGCAGCTTCGGCTACGACCATGTCGGCATTTCCGATTATAACATCGTCAATGATTTTGAAAAAGATGACGAAGGCTATATACCTGGTTATGAACATGGTTACAATCTTTGGAAGATTCATCAGCTTTGTCTCGGAACTGAAAAAGTCCGTCATGTTGACTATTTCTTCGGGCAGACGTTGAGCATGAAACAGCACACCATTAATAAATTAGGTGAACAGAATGTCGTGGCCTGTGTCGCGCATCCGGCTTTCGTGAAAAACAGTTACCGCGTCAAGGACATGAAATATCTGAGCAACTATCGGATTATGGAAGCTCTGAACGGATACGACAATTCGCCTGAACATTGGGATATGGCACTTTCCAACGGTCATTTGGTGTATCTCATAGCCGATGATGACACTCATAATCCGTTGAAATCCAATGATATTGGCTTGCGAATCACCTATCTTAACGCTAAAGAAAACACCGCAGGGCGGCTTTTAGACGCACTCCTTTCGGGAAATGCCTACGGTGTTGATTTCAAGAAGATTGACGATGAGGACGTGGATGAGAAACGCATCCGTTTTGAACGTGACATGCCTTATCTCACGAAAGCGGATCTTGATGGGAATCGTTTTTCTGTAAGAGTGACAAAACCAATTGAAAACGCGAAGTTCATAGGTCAGGACGGAATGGTTCTGAAAGAAGAAAATCACATTCCCGGCGACTCGGTTTTTGAAGTTTCGTACAATATAAAACCTGCTGACACGTATGTGCGAACCGTGGTTGATTTCGGCGACGGCACTTCGCTGTGGCTCAATCCGATAACGCGGCATGAAAGCGAAACGATTGTGTATCAGCGTCTTGACCATGTTTCGTGGCTTTGGACGGCGGCGTTGTGGATGGCGTATGTGATGTTTGCGATTGTGATTTTCAAACTCGCGAAAAAAGAGAGAAGCCGCTAACATCTCTCTTGACCTTTCTCTTTAAACTCTAACTAAACATTATAGTTTCTCGCCCCGAAAATCCTGCTCCCGACCCTCACCATCGTCGCACCTTCCTCGATTGCAATCGGATAATCGTCCGACATCCCCATTGAAATCTCTTTAAAATATTCACAATCAGTGAAATACTTTGTTTTTAATGTTCCGAAAATATCTTTGAGATGATGAAGCTCTTTGCGGATTTGGATTTCATCGTCGGTGTTGGTGGCCATTCCCATCACGCCGCAGATGCGGACGTTTTTCATCGCCTTGAAAGCGTCTGAATTGAGGATCCCTTCGGCTTCTCCGAGGTTCAGGCCGAACTTCGTCTCTTCCTCCGCAATGTGGAACTGAAGCAGGCAGTCAACGATACGGTCATGCTTAACGGCTTCTTTATTAACAGCTTGCAAAAGATTCTCGGTGTCGATAGAATGAATCAGTTTGACGAAAGGAACGATATATTTTATCTTGTTTGTCTGTAAATGCCCGATGAAATGCCAGTCGATGTCTTTAGGCAGAACTTCGTGTTTGTCGCGCATTTCGAGGGCGTGGTTTTCGCCGAAAACGCGCTGTCCCGCATCGTAAGCCTCCTGCAACGCCTCCACTGGTTTTGTCTTTGATACTGCAACCAACAATACTCCGTAAGGTATTGTTTTTCTTACTGTTTCAAGATTTTCTTTTACCATTTTCTTGATTTTTTAATGTTGTGCAAAAGTAATAAAAAAAATATTAATTTTGCAAAAATTTACTGCGATGAAAAAATACATTGTGACACTGCTTAAAGTGTTGATTTTCTTTTTGGTACTGTTTGAATCAATGAGGTTGATTTTCGCATTTTATTATTGGGACTTCATTCTCGTGGAAAAGGTTCCTTTGACTGAAGTGCTGAAATGTTTCGTGAAATGTATTCCTATTGACATAGCGACGGCATCTTACATGATGGTGCTGCCGGCCATTGCGATGTTCATCGGGATTTGTGTGAATGACAAAACGAATTTCAAATGGATGAGATGGTATTTCTACATCATCATCGCTGTCTATGTCTTGATTGTGATGGGTGAGGTCGGAATATATGGTGAATGGCGTACCAAATTGAATTACAAGGCTTTGTTGTATCTTAAACATCCTGATGAGGTAATCAGGACAGCATCGACAAGTCAGACCGTGAGGCTGCTTACATCGTGGGGCGCATTCACGATCCTGTTCTGCTGGTGGTATTACAAATGGGTGGAGCCGACCGACAAACTTGACGACCAGCGCAAACCGCCGTTTATCCAGTATCCTGTTGCTATAATTCTGATTTTGGGATTGTTGTTCCTTGGAATGAGAGGCGGCTTCAACGCCATTCCAATATCTACAAGTTCGGGATATTTCAGCAATTACAAGTTGGCCAACGTCATTTCGGTCAATCCGGCGTATAACTTGCTCGAAAATATGACCAATGTGCATCAGATGAATGAGAAGAACAATTTCAGTTACATGCCGTCTGAGAAAGCGGAGGAGATAACGGAAAAAACTCATCAAGTCGATTGCGACTCAACGATTTACCATATCTCAAAGATTGAGAAACCGAACATTATGATAGTTCTTCTCGAGAGTTGGTCGGCTGATTTGGTTGAGTCGCTTGGCGGCGATCCGAGTGTGACGCCGAATTTCCATGAGATGGAAAAAGAAGGTCTGCTGTTCACCAACATTTACGCGAGTGCGAACCGCTCGGAGCAGGCGCAGGCCAATATTTTCGGCGGACTGCCAGGCATCCCGCTGACGACAATCACCAACCATCCCGAAAAGTATTACGCGGTGCCTTCGCTGCTCACCCCGATTGACTCAATGGGTTATTACACAAGCTATTACTACGGAGGCGAACTGAATTACGCGAACATTCTTTCATATCTGCGATACAACGAGTTTGATAAGATTGTTGACCATAAGGACGTTGATGCCGGTTTCCATTCCGGCAAGTTGGGCTATCATGACACCGACATGCTTCCGTGGGTGGCAAAACAGGTGACTGACCAGCCTGAGCCGTTTTTCACGACGGTTTTCACACAGAGCAGCCACTCGCCCTACGATTATCCGAAGGTGCTTGAGAAACTCGACTGGCTCAAACTCGAACCAGATTACATGAACAGTGCGCATTACGCAGATTTCGCCTTGAAACTGTTTATGGACGCAGCCAAGAATGAACCGTGGTATGAGAACACGATATTCATCTTCGTCGCCGACCACAGCCATGAAACCGAAAAGAACTATCCGTTGGAATCGTTTGAATATCATCAGATTCCGTTGCTTATTACGGGAGAACCGTTGCAGGATTCATTGCGCGGGACCACTTTCGACAAGATTTGCAGCAGCCTCGATATTCCGGCGACAATGCTCGCACAGTTCGGAATAAAACACGAACAGTTCATCTGGAGCAAAGACGTGTTTAACTGCTGCTATCGCCCGTTTGCGTTCTTCGAACTCGGCGGCGGTTTCGGATGGAAGACAAACGAGGGCAGCTTCGTGTATTCAAATATGTACGGACCGACAAAGGTTACGCTTCCGGCTGAAGTCAGAGACAGCATTGTCGAACAAGGCCAGGCGTATATGCAACGCCATTTTGAATTGTTCTGCAATTATTAAATTAGAAATGCAAATTAAGTAAAATAATAACGAAAAAAATCTTATTTTTGCAAGCGATAAATTTTTGAGAAATAGAAAATAGAAATACAACATGTTCGAGGGATTAAGTGAAAAATTAGAACGTTCGTTCAAGATATTAAAAGGTCATGGCTACATTACGGAAATCAATGTGGCAGAGACACTTAAGGAAGTTAGAAAGGCTTTGCTCGAGGCTGATGTCAGTTTTAAGATTGCAAAAGATGTTACAAACACTATCAAGGAGAAGGCTCTCGGCCAGAAGATTCTGACCTCCGTTTCTCCAGGACAGCTGATGGTGAAAATCGTTCACGATGAGCTGGTCGAATTGATGGGCGGTGAACACTCGGAACTGAATCTTAAAGGCAATCCGACGGTTATTTTGATAGCCGGTCTTCAGGGCTCCGGTAAGACGACGTTCTCGGCGAAACTTGCCAACTACTTGAAAACCAAGAAGGGAAAGAGCGTGGTGCTCGTCGCCGGTGACGTATATCGTCCCGCCGCCATAAACCAGTTGAAGGTCTTGGGTGAACAAGTCGGCGTTGAGGTCTATTCCGAGGAAGAAAGCAAGAACCCGGTTCAAATAGCGCAGCACGCAATAGAGAAAGCAAAGAAAGACGGAAAGAACGTTGTCATCATCGATACCGCCGGACGCCTGGCCGTCGATGAGGAGATGATGAACGAGATTGAGAACGTCAAGAACACCGTGAAGCCGCAGGAGACCTTGTTCGTCGTTGACGCGATGACAGGTCAGGATGCCGTGAACACGGCCAAGGCTTTCAACGACAGACTCGATTTCGATGGCGTCGTACTTACAAAACTCGATGGCGACACACGCGGCGGCGCGGCGTTGACAATACGCACAGTAGTAGAGAAACCTATCAAATTCGTCGGTCTCGGCGAAAAAATGGACGCACTCGACATCTTCTACCCGAAACGTATGGCCGACCGTATCCTCGGAATGGGCGACATCGTTTCTCTCGTCGAACGCGCACAGGAACAGTTTGACGCCGAAGAAGCCGAGAAACTCAAGAGGAAACTCGTCAAGAATGAGTTCAATTTCAACGACTTCCTGAAGCAGATCCAGCAGATCAAGAAGATGGGCAGCCTCAAGGATCTCGCCGGAATGATTCCTGGAATGAATAAAATCAAAGATGAAGACATCGATGACGACGCTTTCAAGAGCATTGAAGCCATCATCGGCTCAATGACCCCGGAAGAGAGAGAAAACCCGAAAATCATCAACGGAAGCAGAAAGAGAAGAATAGCTGCTGGTTCGGGCAACGACATCAACGAAGTCAACCGTCTTATCAAACAGTTTGACGAGACATCAAAAATGATGAGAATGATGACGACTGGCGGCGCAAAGAAGATGATGCAGATGATGCAACAAGCGAAACGCAACCAGAAAAGATAAGTGTTTAAAGATAAAAAGATATGACAGCATCAGAAGACAAAATCATTGACGGCAAAGTCATCGCCGATGCAATGAAAAAAGAAATAGCGGCGGAAGTCGCAGAAATGATTGACAAAGGTCAGGCGGCCCCGCATCTTGCGGCGGTCATCGTCGGCGACGACGGCGCAAGCAAGACATACGTGGCATCAAAAGAAAAAGCATGCCACTCCGTAGGTTTCACCTCATCTGTTTACAGACTTCCTGAAGCAGCAACGGAAAAGGAGGTCCTCGACTTAGTCGATTTTCTCAACAAAGACGATGAAATCGACGGTTACATCATCCAGCTTCCTCTGCCGAAACACATCGACGAGAAAAAAGTCGTGCATTCCATCAGCTACAAAAAAGACGTTGACGGGTTCACACCTATTAATATAGGCCTCATGCAGCTCGGGGAAGAATGCTTCCTCCCTGCAACACCATCAGGAATCGTCGAGCTTCTGAAACGTTCCGGCATCGAGACTGCGGGCAAGCATGTTGTAGTCCTCGGCCGCTCAAATATCGTTGGAACCCCAATCAGTGTGATGCTTTCAAGAAAAGGCGCAGATGCGACAGTGACAATGTGCCATAGTAAAACTCAAAATATCAAGGAGTTGACACGTCAGGCGGATATTCTCATCGTCGCAATCGGGAAACCGCTGTTCCTCAAGGCTGATATGGTCAAGCCGGGAGCAGTAGTCATTGACGTCGGCATCCATCGTATTCCAGATGAGACAGAAGAAAAGGGTTATCGCATAGAAGGCGACGTTGATTTTGATGAAGTTTGCAAAGTCGCATCAAAAATCACACCTGTTCCTGGCGGCGTCGGCCCCATGACAATTGTCTCATTGCTTTATAATACCTTGCAGGCAAGAAAAAGAAGATAAATATGGGAAAAAATAGCATTTTCACAGCATTATTTTTACCGATAATGCTGTTTTTCGTCTTGATAATGTCGCCGGAGATGACATTCGGACAGACTTATCACACGACATCAAAGAAGGCGATTAGTCTTTATAAAAAGGGCAAGTCCGCATATATCAAGAAAGATTATGAAAAGTCGTTGAGGTTGATAGATAAATCGCTTAATTGTGACGGAGCCTTTGTCGAGGCACTGCAACTAAAGGGTGGGATAGGACTTATCTTGAAAGACAATGACTTGGCACTTGAGGCACTTGAGAAGTCCCTCGCCGTTGATTCAATGGCAAATCCATGGAATGCTGTTGTCACGTCGGGTCTTTATATGGAAAAAAACAAATATGAAGATGCAATCAGAGTGCTGAAATGGTATTGCAGTTTGGGTAATCAGAAAGAAGAAAAAATGAAAATTGCCAGGAAACAACTTGCAAATGCCGAATTCAGAAATTTCGCCGTGAACAATCCTGTTGATTTTGAACCTGTTAATGTTGGTGAAAATGTCAACACCGACGGCGATGAATATATCAACCAGATTGCGCCTGATGGCGGAAGAATCTATTTCACCCGCCGTTTGCAGGAAAAAGATGAAAATGGCTACAGAATCGAAGGCGTATATTATTCTTCGATAGTCGGTTCGGATTATGTCGCGGCGATTCCGATGGACCTTGACTGGAACAACAACAAAAGGATGGGTGCGGTGAATATCTCGGCTGACCAGAAAAAGATGTTTTTTGTCGGTTTCGACTGGCTCGACAGCAAAGGCAGGGGAGATATTTACATGTCATCGTATGAAGACGCAAATTGGGGAAAACCTGTCAACCTCGGAAATGTTGTGAACACTTCAACTGTTGAGTCACAGCCATGTCTCAGTCCTGACGGAACTGAACTTTATTTCACAAGATATTCAAGGACTTATGAAAGCACCGACATTTATGTGAGTACGTGTTTTAAAGGCGAATGGTCGAATCCGCAGTCGCTGACAAATATCAATTCAACGGGCAACGAGATGGCTCCGTTCTTTAATCCCGACGGGAAGACTTAGTATTTCGCTTCTTATGGCTTCCAGGGAAAGGGCGGTTATGACATCTTCATGAGCAAACGCAATGAGAAAGGTGAGTGGAGCGAGCCGGTCAACCTCGGATACCCGCTTAATACTGAAGGCGATGAGATGACTTTCGCCGTAAGTACCGATGGGACAACAGGTTACATTTCTTCAATAAGAGAAAACGGTTTCGGTGGCTACGACATCTATGTTTTCAACCTTGATCCCGAAGTCGCACCGGAAACTGTTGCTGATGAACAGCGTTTCGTTCTTCATAATATCAAATTCGAGCTTGATAGCGATGTCCTTGATTCTGTTTCTTATAAAGAAATTGCTTCGGTGGCAGCATATCTGAATGAAAATCAAAATGTTAAGGTTGAAATCGCAGGTTTTACAGACAATAGCGGAAGCAGGGAGCATAATCTCGACCTTTCGTTGCGAAGAGCTGAATCGGTGAAGAAAGCTCTCGTTGGAATGGAGATAGAAGAAAATAGGATCTCGACGAAAGGCTATGGCGAAAACCGTCCTGTCGCGCCGAACGACAATGAAGAAGGTCGCGCGTTGAACAGACGTGTTGAAATGCGAATTTTATAATTAATGTGTGGTATTATAAAAGAGGAAGGGCGGACTTGAATGTCTGCCCTTTTTCATAATGCTTTGCCAGCTCCGTCGTAACATCCTGCTTTGAAACCTTTGAAACCCATGAGACCTTTGAAACTTTCTTAGTCCTTGTCCGCTCCGTCGTGGAACATCCTGTCGATTATCTCACGGTATTTTTTCTGGATTACGGCTCTCTTGACTTTGAGGGTCGGAGTGAGGATGCCGTTTGCTGTCGTCCACTCATCAGAGATGAATTTGAACCGTTTGATTTTGTCGGTGTCTCCGAAAGAATTGTTGATTTTTTTCACTTCCTTGTCAAGACGCTCGGAAACTTCCTTTTTGTCGAGCATCTCTGACGGATTCGTGAAGATGATGTTGTGCTTCTGACACCACGATTTCAGGAATGTGAAATCCGGGACTATCAACGCCGCCGCGAATTTCTCGTTCTCGCCAAAGACCACGATATTCTCAAAGAATCCTGATTCGGAGAATTTACTTTCGATGACATCGGGGTTGATGTATTTCCCGAGTGAGGTCTTGAACAGGTTCTTGACGCGCCCGGTAATCTTAAGTTGCCCGTATTCTGTAATCATGCCGAGGTCGCCGGTGTGGAACCAGCCCTCATTATCAATGACTTCGGCTGTCAGCTCTGGCATTTTGTAATAGCCTAACATGATGTTTGTGCCTCGGCAGAGAATCTCACCGCTCTCGTTGATTTTTATTTCCACGCCGGGAAGGGCGGGACCGACAAAACCGGCTTCGCGGCCGTGAGGCACGTTGGAGCTTGTCGCGATTACAGGCGAGCATTCCGTCATGCCGTAACCCTCGTAAACAGGCATCTTTATCGCAGAGAAGAAGGAGGAGATGTTCGGCTGCAAGCTGGCCGCACCGGAAACGATGATGTCGAAATGCTCGGCTCCGAGGTTCTTGCGGATCTTGCTGTAAACCATCTTGTCGGCGATGTGGAGTTTTAAATTGTAAAGCCAGCTGCGGCCTTCAATTTTGTATTTTTCGGCAAGCCTCATCGACCAATAGAAAATGCTCTTTGAAAGGCCGTGCATTTTTTGCCCGGATTGACGTATCTTCGTGTAAATCTTCTCCAAAAGCCTTGGGACACAAGCCATCATCGTGGGATGAATCTCCTTCATGTCCTGGGCGATGGTGGCCAAACTTTCAGCGTAATACACCGACATCCCCAAATATTGGTACAGGTAAACCAAAGTCCTTTCGTATGCGTGGCATAATGGCAGGAAACTGAACGCACGTGTCGAGTCTTTTGAAGGCGTGTCGCGCAGCCCTTTGATCTGCCCGAGAATATTGGCATGTGAAAGCATCACGCCTTTCGGAGTGCCTGTTGTTCCGCTTGTGTAAATGATTGTGGCACAGTCGTTTGTATTGACATTAGCTTTGCGTTTTTCAAGTTCTTCGGGATTTTCGTTTTCTTTGCCTAATTTAATAAGGTCGTCCCAGATTGGAAATTCTTCTTTGCGTTTTATAAAAGTGTAAACCATCTCCAAGGACGGGATCTCACTTTTTATTTCCTCGATTTTGTTGAGGACGACGAGACCTTCAACCATGACGAATCTTGCTTCGCTGTTGTTTATGATTGTGCGGTAGTCCTCCTTGCTCAATGTGGGGTAAATCGGCACCGTTATCGCTCCGACTTGCTGGATGGCCATGTCAATCATGTTCCATTCCGGTCTGTTTCCGCTGATGATGGCAACTTTGTCGTCTTTCTTGATGCCTAATTTGATAAAAGTGAAACTTAACGTATTTGTTATGTCAACGTATTCTTTAATGCTGTACTTCCTCCATGCACCGTTTTCTTTTCTTGCAAGTGCACAATCCTGATCGGGGTGCTTTTGAAGGTAAGTCGTTAAAATGTCAAAAATTCGTTTTTCTTCCATTGTTTGTATGTTTGAAAACGTTGCAAAAATACATCAAAAATCACTATGAAATATTATATGTGGCATTTGTGGTAAAAAATGTTGTAAAACGGTTGTATTTTGGTGAAAATAGTTATATAGGGGCGAAAAAATGATGTTATACTTATATATAACGTAAAAAGTTGATATTTGCTGCATAAAATTTTATGAAATTTGTGAAAAATAGTCACTTTTTGCGAATATTTTCAAAGTTTGGATTTTCTGTTAAAAAATAATTTCTGTTTTTTTAAGATACTTGTCTGTGATAAAATTCGATATAAATTTTTTTTGCAAAATGTTGTTTTATCTCAAAAATAATTACGTACTTTGCGTTACGTAAAATATGTAAAATTTTAATACGATATGCAGCCTAAAAATCCATTTGTAGTTACTGGTTATCAATCACCTGAATGTTTTTGTGACAGAGAAATTGAGACGGAAAAGATTATTACATATCTTGAAAATGATTGGAATTTGACGTTGATTGCACCAAGAAGAATAGGCAAAACAGGTCTTATTCAGCATGTTTTCTATAAAATGAGGGAGAAAGACACAAGTGTTAAGTGTTTTTACATGGACATATTCCCGACGACTTGTATGAACGACTTTGTTACGTTATTTGCGAAGACGGTTTTAGGACAGCTTGACGGGTTATCGAAGTCTGTCTTGAAAAAAATAACATCTTTTTTCAAAAGTTGCCGTCCTGTCATCACATCAGATGAGATCACGGGTGCGCCGTCAATAACGTTGGATTTTATAAATAATGAAGTCGAATCATCGTTAAGGGAGATTTGTGAATATCTCGTGCTTTCTGGTAAGAGATGTTATATCGCCATTGACGAGTTCCAGCAGATTACGGAGTATCCTGAGAAAAACATGGAAGCGTTGTTGCGTTCATATATTCAGTTTATGCCGAATGTGCATTTTATCTTTTCCGGAAGTAAACGGCATATAATGGATGAAATGTTTGTTTCAGCGAACCGACCTTTCTTCCAAAGCACAAGAGTGTTGAGTATCAAAGAAATAGATATTGAAAAGTATTATGAATTTGCTTATCCGTTTTTTGAAAAGATAAAAATAAATTTATCAAACGACATTTTTAAAAACATTTATAATCGTTTCTGCGGTCATACATGGTATGTTCAGTCGGTTCTTAATCAACTTTATATGATGAAGGCGAAAACCATTGATAATGAAGTGGTTTCAAAGGCAATAAATACGATAATTGAGGAGCAGACATCTTCATACGAGAGATTGTTCTCGCTTCTTACTATAAATCAACGGCAGGTCTTGAAGGCTGTCGCAAAAGAAAAAATTGTCACAACTCCGTCTTCTTCAGCGTTTATTGAAAAATGTTCCGGCCTTGCTGTCAGCTCGATTGGTGTTGCTCTTAAATCTTTGATAGACAATGAATATTTATATAAGGACGACAATGGGATTATCGTTTATGACAGGTTTATGGCGTTGTGGTTGGAGAGGCTGTGAGTATAGCGGAAAATCAGTTTTTTTTACCTCTGTTATAAATTTATTATTTTTTTGGATTGAAAACAGGAACAGTTGGAAGTTTCATAAAGTTAAAAAGTTAAGAGTATAAAGGAATATTTTACAGAGCCTACGAATGTAGTGCCAGTCGTTTCTTGCAGAGAGCCTTGTCTCCGCTGTCGGCTATCAGATAAAAATGGTTTTAAATGATGTTAAATTCCATTGATTTTCAGGTAATATGTTGCCTTCCCGCTTCCGTGGCGTTCGATGGTTCCGTTCTCAACCATCGATTTCAAGGCGTTCTCGACAGACGCTTTGCTTATAGTCGGGATGCCGCTCATCACGTCGCTCTTGGTGAATCTGCCGAGGCCAAAATCGCCTAATTTTTATTCTATTCGCCTAAAATTAGCCAAAATTAGGCGATTGAGGCTGCAAAAATACAAATTAAAAGAATACGAAATTAATTTTTTATAAAAAATCAAGGACGACCCCAAAAGACCGCCCTTGATGATATTTTCGTTAATCCGCGGAAACGCAAATATCTGTAAATCAACTTCCGAAGTCGTCGAACATGATGTTGTCCTTCGGCACGCCGAGGTTGTCGAGCATCTTCAGCACCGCCTGCGTCATCATCGGCGGGCCGCAGAGATAGTATTCGATGTCTTCTGGCGCTTCGTGGCTCTTGAGGTAATTCTCGAACAAGACCTCATGGATGTTCCCGATGTAGCCCGTCCAGTTGTCCTCCGGTAACGGTGTCGACAATGCGATGTTGAACTTGAAGTTCGGGTTCTCCGCCTCAATCTTCTTGAAGTCGTTGATGTAGAATAGCTCGCGCAGCGAACGTCCGCCGTACCAGAACGACGCTTTGCGCTTGGTGTGCTTGGTGAGGAACTGGTCGAGTATGTGCGAGCGCATCGGTGCCATGCCCGCGCCGCCGCCGATGAAAATCATCTCGTTATCAGTGTCTTTGACGTGGAACTCGCCGTATGGCCCGCTGATCATGACCTTGTCGCCAGGCTTCAACGAATAGATGTACGATGAGCATACGCCAGGGTTGACCTTCATGAAACCGCCGTTGACGCGGTCAAACGGTGGCGTGGCGATACGGACGTTCAACATGATGATGTTGTCCTCCGCCGGATGGTTCGCCATCGAATACGCGCGGAACTGCGGCTCAGGGTTGTGCATCACGAGGTCGAACATGTGGAACTTCTCCCAGTCTTTCTGATATTCCTCGTTGACAACGATGTCTTTGTACTTCACGTCAATCTTCGGGACGTCAATCTGTATGTAGCCGCCCGACTTGAAGTTAAGATGTTCTCCTTCAGGAAGTTTGACTTTGAATTCCTTAATGAAAGTGGCGACATTTCTGTTGCTGACGACCTCGCATTCCCATTTCTTGATGCCGAAAATCTGCGGGTTGATGTGAATCTTCATGTCTTCGCGTACCTTGACTTGGCAGCCGAGACGCCAATGGTCCTGTTGCTCTTTTCTGCTGAAGAAACCTGTCTCGGTAGGAAGTATCGTGCCGCCGCCTTCGAGGACCTGACATCTGCACATCCCGCAGTTGCCGCCGCCACCGCAGGCCGACGGCAGGAAAATCTGTTCGTTGGCGAGCGTGGCCAAAAGCGAGTTGCCCGGTTCAACCTCAAGGTCTCTCTCGTCGTTGATGTTGATGTTCACCTTTCCTTGCGGGGTGAGCCGCTTGCGGACAATCACGAGGACCGTGACGGGAATCAGAACCGCAATAAGGAAAACTATTACGCTGGTGATGATGATTGATGTTGTACTCATGATTCGCCTCCTTTAAAATGTGATACCGAGGAACGACATGAATGCGATCCCCATCAAACCAGTGATAATGAATGCGATGCCGGTGCCTTGCAGCGACTTCGGCACGTGCGAGTATCTTATCTTTTCTCTTATCGCCGCCATGCCGGTGATGGCGAGCAGCCAGCCGATGCCGGAGCCGAGCCCGTAGGAGATAGCCTGCCCGATGTTCGGGAAATGTTTCTCCTGCATGAAGAGACAGGCTCCGAGGATGGCGCAGTTCACCGCGATGAGCGGAAGGAAGATGCCGAGCGATGAATACAACGACGGACTGAATTTCTCAATCACCATCTCGAGAATCTGCACGATGGCGGCGATGATGGCGATGAAGAGTATGAAACTCAGGAAGTCGAGGCTCACGTTTTCAAAAGCAGGGCTTAACCATGCCAATGCGCCCGCCGACAACACGAACTTGTCAAGCAGGTAGTTGATCGGCACTGTGACGAGAAGCACGAATGTCACGGCGATGCCGAGGCCGAATGAGGTTTTCACGTTCTTTGAGACGGCCAAGAATGAACACATCCCAAGGAAATATGCGAAAATCATGTTGTCGATGAATATCGAACGGATGAAAATGCTTAATGATTCCATGTTATTTTTTCTCCTCCGCAGGTTTTTGGCACCAGATGATGATTCCTATGATAATCAAAGCCATAGGAGGCAAAATCATGAGGCCGTTGTTCATATAGCCAAAATTGTAAAGTCCTTCGGGGATGACTCTGAACCCGAAGAGCGTGCCGCTGCCGAACAGCTCGCGGAAGAAGGCGACGATAACTAAAATCATGCCGTAGCCGAGCCCGTTGCCGATGCCGTCCAAGAACGAAGGCCACGGCTTCTGCGCCATCGCGAAAGCTTCGAGACGCCCCATCACGATGCAGTTGGTGATGATGAGGCCCACGAAGACCGACAGCGACTTGCTCACGTCATAGACGAAAGCCTTGAGGAACTGGTCAACGAGGATGACGAGCGTCGCGACGACGATGAGTTGCACGATGATGCGTATCTTTGAAGGTATTCCCTTGCGCATCAATGAGATGACAAGGTTAGAAAGTGCCGTCACAACGGTGACGGAGAGAGCCATGACGATAGCCGGCTTCAGCTTTGCGGTGACTGCCAACGACGAGCAGATGCCGAGAATCAGCACCGTGATTGGGTTGGCCTGTCGCAACGGCTTTGTTATAAGTTCTAAATTCTTGCTCATTTTCTATTTGTTGAAATATGGTAAATATGATCCCAACACATTCTTAATCATATCGTTGACACCGTGCGACGTGATGGTGCCGCCGCTGATGGCATCGACGGAGTGTTTCTGTATGTCTTCAGGAAGTACCGCGATGCCGCCTTTCTGCACGTTGATTGAGACGAACTGTCCGTTTTGGGAAATGACCTTGCCGGAAAATTGTTTTTGGAATTTCTTGGTCGTAATTTCTGCGCCGAGGCCGGGTGTCTCCGACTTGTGGTCAAAGACAGCACCGATGACAGTCCGAAAATCAGATGAAAGTCCGAGGTAGCCCCAAATCGGTCCCCAAAGACCTGCGCCCTGCAACGGCACGACGTTGACTTTCTCGTCGCCATTGTCGATTATGAAAATTGGAAGTTGAAAGTCTTTGCTGTTGGCTTTGTTATAAAGCTCGTCTTTTAAATTGATTTTGAATGCCTTGCATTTCGTAAAATCGCTCGTGGCTTCATCAATGATGTTGCCTTGCGGGTCGATGACAATCATTTTTTCACAATAATTATCAAAGTCTTCTGAATTTACATCATGAATGCCGGCGGCTTTCAAGATCATCATCTTTTTCTCGTTGTTGATGTTGTCCTGCTGATACGGCTGAAGCAGCAACGCTGCGCCGGAGAGCAGCACCGAGACGATTATCACAAGGACGATGATATATCTGAAGATGTAACTGTCTTTCATTTTTTGCTCCTTTCTGCCGCTGCCCAGCGGTTCTTGCGTTTCCTGACATTTGCCGCGACGACGCACCAGTCGATGAGCGGCGCAAATACGTTGAGAAGCAGGATGGCGAGCATCATGCCTTCAGGGTAGCCAGGGTTTGCGACGCGGATGAGTATGGCGATGGCTCCAATGAGGAAACCGTAAATCCATTTGCCGGTGTTGGTCTGCGCCGCCGTAACGGGGTCGGTGGCCATGAAGAACGTCCCGAACATGAAACCGCCCATGAAAAGGTGGTAGTAGAACGGGACTTCCATTGCGGCGTTGGCTCCGATACCGTTGAAAATCAAGCCCATGACTATCGCGCCGGCGAATGATGATATGATGATTCTCAAGTCTGAGATGCCTGTGACTATCAGGAATAAAGCACCAATAAGTATGGCGATTTTTGATGTCTCGCCGACGCTGCCGGGTATTGTTCCGACGAACATCTCCATGATGCTCGGAAGCTGTTCTGTCGTGCCGCCGTTGAGTATCGTGCCGAGTGGCGTCGCTCCGCTGAAGGCGTCGGCTTTCTCTGCGATCCACACGTTGTCGCCGGTCATCTTTGAAGGGTAGGAGAAGAACAGGAAGGCGCGTGCGAGGAGCGCGGGGTTCACCACGTTCATGCCGCTGCCGCCGAACACCTCTTTGCCGATGATGACCGCAAACGCCACCGCAACGGCGAGCATCCACAGCGGAACATCGGCCGGCATAATCAACGGAATGAGAAATCCTGTCACGAAATAACCTTCGTTGACTTCCTCATGACGAATCTCCGCGAAAATGAACTCTATCGTGAGGCCGACAATATAACTCACGAGATAGAGCGGGATGATTTTTAAAAGGCCGTAACCGACTGTCTGCCAGAATGTTGCATCTTGCCCCCATGACAGGAAATGCTGATAGCCGATGTTCCATGTCCCGAAAAGGAAGCAGGGGATGAGGGCTATCACGACGTAAAACATGTTGCGTTTCATATCGACGGCGTCCCTGATGTGCGCGCCGGTGTCCACAACCTTGTTCGGCGTGTAGAGGAACGTCTCGAAAGCCTCGAATGTCGAATGGAACTTGGCGTATCTGCCGCCTTCCTCGAAATCGGGCTTGATTTTATTGATATAATTGCGTAATCCCATAACTCTTTGATTTTTAGTTCATTTCCTTGCGGACAAGCTCAAGTCCGTCACGGATGATCTGTTGGATGGCGGTCTTCGACGGGTCGATGACCTCGCAGAGCGCAAAGTCTTCGGCGTCAACTTCATAGATGCCGAGCTCCTCCATCTGGTCTATGTCTTTGATGATACAGGCTTTCAGGAGCTGCATCGGGTAAATGTCAAACGGAAACACCTTCTCGAACTTGCCTGTCATGATGAGCGGGCGGACATCGCCGTTCCTGTTGGTGTCAAGGACGAAAGTCTTTTTCTTGAAAAGTGATGAAATCATGGTGTTTGTCGATGTGAACCTCTTGAAGTTCGGTGCGAGCCAACCGAAAAGACGGTATTCGTTGCCTTCAGGAATCACTGTGATTTGTGTGTCGTAGAAACCGAGGAAGTAGTTTCCCGTGATATTTCTGCCGGTAAGGACATCACCGCTGATGACGCGGAAGTTCACGCCGCCTGCGGCCAACGCTTCGATGTCGGCTCCGATGTTGACTTTGTAATAATGCGGGTTGTTTGCTTCCGAACCTGTCAGTGCGATGATGCGGCTGCTGTCATATTTTCCTGTGAGGAACAACTTTCCGATGGTTATGACCTCTTGCGGACCGCAGTACCACACGACCTCACCTTTGTTTATCGGGCAAAGCACATTGATCTGCGTGCCGACATTGCCGACCGGATGCGGACCCTGAAAGTCGGTGACGACCACATTCTCTGGTTTTGTAATCTTGGCGACTACATCGTGGCATCTCTTGCAGCTGGCTTTGAGGTTCAGATAAAGTTTCCCGTCGGTCAATTTCGACAAGACTTCGATACCGGCGTTGAACGCCTCGACTTGATTCTCAATGATGTAACCTGTACTTGGTGCGAGCGGTGCGCTGCTGAACATCGACACGACGATGCACTTCGGCTTGTCGTTAGGGTTTGCGATTGTGGAATAAGGACGCTGACGGAGCATCGTCCATACACCGCTTTGCAACATCTTGTCAATCACTTCGTTACGCTTGATTGTAGAAATATCGGCCTTCCCGAAGTCAATGGCTTCATTCTTGCCGTCAGCCTCGACAATGACTTGCATGACGGCGCGTTTCTCGCCGCGTACCACGGCTTTCACCGTGCCTGAGATGGGGGAGGTGAAAAGAATGTTTTCGCGGTTTTTGTCATGGAACAGCACAGAACCGGCCTGCACCGCATCGCCCTCGGTTACATGAAGTTTCGGGACAATCCCGATGAAGTCGTCCGGCTTGACGGCGCAACGTCTAACCTCGAAAACCTCGGTCTCCTTCCGCGCTTCACCGGCAAGATGAATGTCAAGGCCTTTTTTGATTTTGATAACAGATCCCATTCTAATGATGAAAATATTTGTACTTCCTTATTTCTTAAGCCATTTTTGAGTGTTTTTGCCAACTTTTATCAGGTAAATACCGCTTCCCCACGTTGACGTGTCAATAGTCGAAATACCATTGTCAGATTCTTTTTCAAAAATCATTCTCCCTTGACAATCAAATATTTGTATTGAGTTGGCTTCTTGAATTAAAATATTCAGTTCTGTGTCGCCGGGATTAGGATAAATTGTCATGTTGTCGTCTCCATTTTCAGTGAAATCCTCTTCAATTGATGTTATTTCGACACGCATCGGCGGCAGCTTAATAAGGTCAATTGAAGCAGCACCGTGTTCGGCATTGCTGGTTCTCGAGAAGACCCATTTCATGACGTGTTTTCCTGCGGCAACTGGCAATTCAAAAAGCTGCCAGTCGTTTCCCGTCAGTTCGTATTTTGTGCTGTTGAGTGTAAAGGTGAACGAATCGTCTTCATTGTCAGAACCTTTATAATAGAATGACATGACATCGGAGATCTCTGTCTCAACGCCAAGCATTAATTTTGACAGTCTGGACGGGGCGTTGGATGTCGATGTGTAACAATAATTTCCTTCGTATGGATCTTCATCGTTTTGTACCCATGGCGTTGAGCCGGTATTGCTCCATTGAAAATCAGGGCTTAGGTCGTCGCTTTCAAAATTCTCGATGCAGTTTCCAAGTGGGAAGTCTGACTGATAGACCTCGGTGTATCCATCTGATTCTGTTGTCATTGAGTATCCAATTATCGCACCGGCCGGAGCGTCATCGTCAATTGCCAGGACAAAAGTGACATCAAGGCTGTCGGATGCTTGTATGCCTTCGCTCTCAATTTCGTATTGTTGGTACGTCACAACCGGAGCGTCAAGATGAATTGTGTGCATGGTTTCGTTGCTGTTGCTGTGTCCGATGTTGTTTACGGTGAACGTAATTCTTGACGTTTCGCCTTTGTAAAGCCTGTCGGTCGGATTGCCTTCGGCATCGGTGAGGCCGATGTGAGTCACTTTGAAGGCCGGAGCATTGGCGACAATGACAAAATCATCTGTAAATGAGGAGGTTCCGTCGGTCATGGCGAGGTTGAAAACAATCTTCGTCTGGTCGGGAACGTCATCGCTGACTTTTATTCTGAAAGCGTGTTCTTTCATCTTTATTTCATTGGCTGAAATTGATTCGTAAGTTGTTGATGATGAAAGAATTTCAATATATGGTGATTCTGTTGTCAGTTCAACATTGACGTTGTTCATGTTTTCAAAACCGACGTTGTGCAGACTCATGTTCAAATGCACTTCGTCATTGAAATCGAGTTTTCCGTTTTCATCGTCAACGAGGCAGTTGCTGAAGATCAAATACGGGCCTTCATCTGGAATGACCGCGATTTTTTCTGAATACCTGTAATGGTTTTGTTTCGTTATTGTCATAAGTACTTCAGTGCCAGTTTCTTGAGGAATTATTCCAATATTTTGTGACGCACCGGTTCCGGAGCCGAGGCCTATGATCTCTCCGTTTGCTGTAAGGCAGATAGTGGAGCCTTCGTCAGCGGTGACATTGTATTCCGTCACTCCTTCAACAACAACCGGAAGCATCGTAACAGTAAGATTTTGAGGCATTTCGGTGTAAAGGTTCATGTAAACATCTCCATGATGATGGAAGAGGTAGTATGTGATTTCCTTGCCTTCTTCCCATCCTGTCCATCCCGACTGCCGGAGATAATATTTCCCGGCTGCGTTGCCGTAGGCAGGCAGTATGAAATCGTGAGGATGCGTGCTGCCGTAGTCTGGCATGAAGTCAGGCCACATGTTATCGTAAACTCCCCACACATAGACGTCGTTGAGGAAAGAGTACGACACCTCCGTTGCCGCGATGAGTCCGAGCGCACCGTGCTGATGGCGGTGGAAAGCCTCCGCGAAGCAGCCGTCCTGCCCGCCGTAGTTGAATTTCCCGGTGAGGCAGTTGTTCGACATGACGAATGTGAGATCAGGATTCACGAGTTTTTTGATGCTTCCGATGCTGTACGACGGCTCGCCCCAAAGTTCTTCGGCTCCGTGGTCGCGATGCTGTACGATGAAAGCGCCGGCGTTGATCGCCGCATTGACGGCAGTGGAGTTCGCATCCCATTCAGTGAGGTGCGACATCGTCTGTGGAATGTAACTTAAACCGTTGGGCCCGAAATAGTTGACAACGGAATTTGTATTGTCGGCCGTTGACCATAAACTCCCTGGATTGCCTTCGTAAATGGCGTTGAGCCTCACGGGATGTTTGCCGAGACCGTGCTCCCAGAAACCGTTTACGACCTCCGAACAAAGCTGAAACCATCTTTCAAGTTGGAATCCCATCGCAGTGATCGGCTTGTCGTAGAAATGCGGATTTGTCGTCGGATGACGCTCGTATTGCAAGTCTTTGTTTATCATGTGATAAAGCTCGTCGAAGTCGCGTCCGGTGATACGTCCGACTGCCACGTCAGGCAGGTCGTCGTTGTTCATGTCGCCATATCTGTTGTCGGAGATGTACGGGTTGTAACCGTTGCCTCCGGGGTGGTTGTTCATGGTGTAAGAAACGATTCCCTGCGTTTCGTCGGCGTTGTGGTCGCCGAGCAGAAGAACCGCCGAGACGGGAACGTCCCAGTTGTTGTACGCGTTCTTGATGTAGTTGTGAATCGCCGCACTGTTGTTGCCGCCGCATTCGTCAAGAGTGACGACTTTTGTGAGAACGCCTTGCTGGTTGCGGAAAAGCCTTATGGAGTCGGCGAGTTGGATGAAGTCGGCGTTGTCGGGCGTGATGATGAGATATTCACAACCTTCGGCGTCGCGTTGAACGGCTTCTTTGATAAAACGTTGATAGTCATGCTGCGGCAAGACATCGGCGTTGATAACCATGTCGCTGATGATATGTTCCCACGCCGGGCTTAAATAACGCGGGTCGCCGCCAAAATCACCGTTTCCGCCTTCGAAATCCAATTCAATGTCAATGTGTCTCGTCACAATCAACTCCTTCGTCACAGGATTGTATTGGAATGGCGTGACACTGAAAATCACCACATCGACATCACGGATCTTTGTCGGTTCGGATACAAGTATCGTTTGTTCGGGGAAATACGCATTCGTATTGTAAACCAATTCGTTGCGCTCGTATTTCATCGGCGTCTTGTCATCGTCAAGCGGAAGCTCCGGCGCCGGCATGATGTCAATGTCCTCAACGGTTTCTGTCGTGACGTTTTTCACATTCACTGAAACTTCTGCGCCTCTCGGAATCGCGACGTATCTCGAAACGACAGGCAGATCCGGCATCCCGGAACGATTCGGAAGGAAAATCCCGTCAAGGATAATGGTCTGACCTTCAATGTCTTCGTGAACGGCCTTCTCCAATGAATAGCGTTCAATGTCAAGACTCAGTTCTAAACCTGAACGAGTGCTGCTTTCAATTCTGAAAGTCTGTGACTTGGCGGCAAAAACCGACAAGACAATTATAGCCGAGAATATCAGTTTTCTCATTGTTTTGTGTTTTGTGTTTTGTGTTTCATCTGAACTGACAAACCAAATAATGTCATCTGGTTCAAAAACTGTTGCGGCTGAAGGACTTAAGATGAAATCATTCTCCCTTTGAATGGCAATAATCATAGCATTGTATTTTTCCTTGAACATTGAATTTCTTATGGAAACATTGCAAACGCTGTTTGTCTTCGCGATTTTGATGTTGTGCAGCTGCATGTCATGATTGTCTCTTTCGCGTACGATAACATTGTCTTCGACTTCAATCAATGGCTTGATTTTGTTTATGTTTTCGTCGTTTCCGACAACCGTGATGACATCCGCCGGATAGAAAACCATGTCGATTCCCGGAAGGTCGAATGTCTTCTCACCTCTCTCAATGCTGACGATACTGACTTTATACTTGCTTCTGAATGCGGTGTCTTTCAACATCTTGCCGACAATCTGACTGTTTTGGCTCACCGTGAGTTTCTCAAGATGGAAATTCTGCTGGAGAATTTCCGGGATGACGAATGAATTCTGATATTGGCGTCTGTTGAGATTTTTCATGAAGTTGGCTTCAATCTTATTGTAAAAACGCATCAAACCCGTTGTGTATGAAAGAATTACGGTGACAACTATGGAGATTCCTATTGTAGCCCAGTTATTAATATGAATGTAATGGTTTATTGTCACAAAAATTATTGAAATGGCGGCAAGGTATCTGATTATGAAAACAATCAGAATGATATTTTTGCTGAATTTGCTTTGCAAAAGCAGTTTCTTGTTTGTCTTTTCGATATTGTACTTGAAGGCCATAGCCCAGATGAAAGGTGACAAAACTACGACTGTTATCGCACAAAGGATGATTCTCCTGTAAAGGTCGTCGATGCTGTCAATTGGAATCATTCCTATTGTTGAGAAACAGATAATCATCAAAGCGATAATGATGCAGGCGTAAATGATGACATTCTGAAGCTGTGATGTAAGGAACTTCTTGATTGTCATTGTTTTGTGACCATTAGTCTTGAAACCGTTTTCTTCATTGGTATATGATTTCGACCATTTTTCCGGAATGCGCGGGCTTAGCCATCTGTAGAGCGGATTGGCCGCCTTGATGATATAAGGCGTGAAAAATGTCGTGATGATTGAGACAGTGACGATGATAGGGTAGAGGAATCCATCAATGACTTTGAAGCTCAAACCGAGGGAGGCGATGATGAATGAGAACTCTCCAATCTGGCAGAAACAGAACCCCGCATTGAGTGATGTCTTCACGTCGTGTCCTGAGATAAACATGCCTATTGTTGCGCTTATCGTCTTGAAAATCATGACAGAAAGAGCGATGATTACAACCGGCCATGTGTATTGCAGCAGTATTTGAGGGTTGACCATCATTCCGACAGAGACGAAGAATATTGCTCCGAAAAGATTTTTTATTGGAGTCACCAAACGGTGTATGACATCGGCTTCAAGTGTCTCCGCAAGAATAGAACCCATCACGAATGCGCCGAGTGCCGACGAAAATCCAGCGTATGTGGCAAGCAAAACCATGCCGAAACAAAGTCCTATCGATATGATCTCCAACGTCTCTTCTGTCATGAATTTTCTGATCCATCTCAAGAATGAAGGAATGAGATAGATGCCGAAGATAAACCAGATGACAAGGAAGAAGACAAGTTTTACCATGCTGAATACCAACTCGACACCGTTGAAGGAGTTGCCGACGGAGAGTGTGGATAATATGACCATAAGGACGACGGCGACGAGGTCTTCAACGACCAAAGCCCCGATGACATCGGCGGAGAACCTCTCGCTTTTCAACTTCAAATCGTCAAAAGCCTTGACAATGATGCTCGTGGATGAGATGGAAAGCATACAGCCAAGAAAGATGCAGTTCATTTTCTGCCACCCAATCAGCTTGCCGATGATGAAACCAACGGAGAACATTATTATCAACTCCGTCAAAACGACAATGGCTCCAGAACCA
>JAUNNU010000117.1 GCA_030537295.1 Bacteroidia bacterium | reverse complement strand
CAATTCCAATTAAGTTTATACAATTCCAAATTTCAATGAAAAAAAGCATCCATACATGCAGATGATTAAGATGACTTTTTTCATGATGACAAAATTTTTCCCGTAAAATTATGCCAATTATGCAAATGTGTCAACAAAATCATGATATGGATTGATATGGGCGGGTGAAATCATTGATGTGCAATCAATTGCAGTCACCACAGTGCCGGGCGATGATATTCTTCATGGTGGCGTGCAATGGCTTGTCGCTGTCGAATATGCGTTTCAGCTTCCGGCTGCGTTCGCCGATTGTCGGATATGCGCGTTGCATCAAGGCGAATATTTCGGTGTCTTTCAAGCCGAGATGGTACAGACACAAATAATCAACGTCATCGTTTGTCAGTTCGGGGTATTCCTTGCATATCCATTGGGTGAAGTTGTCGTAATGCCTGTCCATCGCATCTTTTAATGCAAGCAATTGTTCTTTACTCAATGCATATTCTATGTATGCCGTGCAAGGGACTCTTGATTTGAATTGTTGCTTGTAGGCTGTCTCCAAAATGTATTTGCATATAGGTTCGCTAACGAAGGGACCGGCCTCTGTTTTCCGTCTCATTTCGGCCAAAGCATTGTTCTTTTCATCGATGCAGTCCTGTGATTTTTTCTTTATGTCAATCATCATTTTCCTTATCAGGATTATAAGACCTGAAATGACAATAATCATAAAAACCGAGACTGCAGAGATTGTGATATTCCGTTTCCGGATATTTCTTAACTGATCTTGCTGCAATCTGTCTTGTTTATATGACTCATAAAAGTTAGCCAAAAGTTTTTCAACAGTCAATGTCTTACGATATTTATCAAGGTGTTCTCCATAAATGTTTTTGTAATACTGCATTTTTAAGGTATCACCTAAAGCTTGATGGCATTTCATTAAAATCTCTGCTGAAACAACTTGTGTCGGGAAATAGTTTCGTTTTATACTTTTTTCCAAATAATTTATTGCAGAATCGTACTGACACTCTTTGGCAAGCAATGACCCAAATGTGAAGTATTGTGCCAATCTCAAGTCGTCTCTTACAGGCAATGACAATGCTTTTCTAATCATCATAAAAGCGCTGTCGGTATATCCTAATTCGTAGTAAACAGGTGCTGACTCTGACAAAGAATTGCTGTACACTGAAATCTTATTTTGCCGGTTTGACAAATTGATGGCTTTTCTGTAATAGATTAATGCGCTGTCGTTGTTACTGCCTAGACTGTATGCGCTTGCGAGACTCTTGTATGTGTTGGCGAGACTATAGCCTTGCACCATATTAAAACAATCTAAAGCATTTTTGAATGATTCAACTGATGCTTGCGCCATACCATTGTTATAAAACAGATCGCCCAAACGAGTATATGCCAATCCCATTAGTTTAGCTTTGTCGCTTGTAATATTGCTGATGTCAAAATGGTTTTGCATTATCTCCAACGTATGCAAATATTCTTTGCAAGCTTCAACGACACTGTCGTTTTCATAGAATATTGCTCCGTTCATGTAGTGGGAACGTGCAGAAAGCAATATAACATCATCATTATCTGTATGACATGATGCCATGCTGTCGAAATAATGGGTTGCGGATTGCAAAGCCGCAATGTCGGATTGGGGGTTGTAGGTTTTGTAGAGGGCTTCGGAGGTTAGTAATGCTTGATAGTGGGCGTTTATGTCGGATGGGGTTCCTCGTACTTCGTACTCGGAATGACACGACAGCAGCGTTTGCAGTGCTGAGTCGGGAGAGGATTGCATGAGGGAGTCGATGTGAAGAAGGTCGGGGGCGAGAGGAATGGGTTGCTCCGCAATAGGGGAGTGGGCGCAGCTTGCGATGAGCAGCAATGCAAGAAAATGTAATATGAGGTAGATCTTTTTCACGGGGCAAAGTTAGTGAAAAAGAATGAAAGTGGAGAGGAAAACAGATTATTTGTCATTAAATAGTAACTTTTTCGGCAAAAAATGTGAAAATATGCCGGAAATGTTATATCTTTGCAGTCGAATTATGATATAAATACAATGACAATTATAGCGCTACTATTTCTTTAGGCTATTTTGTTGCCAGGTTAAGGTGATAAATCCCTGCTGGTTTCACATTGCAAAATTACATTTTAAATTTATACAATTCCAAATTTCAATGAAAAAAAGTATCTTTATCTGGAATATCCATGATTCCAATCATCAGAATCATGCCACCCGTTTCTTCATGTAAACCGTCGCGGGACACTGGTAGCCAAGGCTTTGGTGCAGGCGGCGGTTGTTGTAGAAGTCGAAAATACGGCAAGGGTTCTCGTACACGTACTCCTGCTTCACGCTGCGCCACAGGCGTTCGATGTAGATGTCTAAAGACTGATAAAACCTTTTCGAGGTGATAAATTATGTTTAGAAAAATATATGTCATCGTTTTTTTTAGCTGATGATAGTCTGATTTTGAATTTAATTGTATTTTTGCAAACAGAAATTTTTTAGAAAAACATAACTTGCTATGACAGAACGGGAACTGACAGATTATATCCGTGTTAATTACCCTCGGGAAAATGAAAACTGCGAATGGAAAGAGTTCAAGAATCTGAAAAACGATTTCAACGGCCATGAGAAAAATGACGTGATTTCTTACGTTTCAGCTCTTTCTAACATGGAGGGCGGTGACCTTGTCATAGGTGTGAAAGACAAAAGTCTTGAAATCGTCGGCATTGACACATATAATTACGACCGAGATAAAGCGAGACTAAGACTCAATGAATTTTGTACAAACCTGCCGACCGAAGGATTGACGGTTGAAGAATTTGTGACAAGCGACACGAGGAAAACGGTATGGATTATCCATGTCCCTAAACACATGAGACGCAGACCTGTATATGCCCACAGTAAGGGTTGGCAAAGGATTGATGATTCTTTGGTTGAACTGACAGATTCGCGTCGCGACTCAATATTGGAAGAGGTAGAAGTGTCGTCTGACTGGACGGCACAAGTGGTTGAAAATGCGACGCTTGACGACATTGACCCACAGGCGATACTTCTTGCAAGAGAGGGTTACAAACAACGTTATCCGAAATTTGCCGAGGAATGTGACAAATGGACTGACCAAGTTTTTCTTGACAAATCGGGACTCACAATCGGTGGAAAAATAACTCGCACCACATTGCTTCTGGCTGGTCGTGAGGAGAGTGCACACAAACTAAACCATATAGCGCAAATTGTTTGGAAATGTTTTCAAGACGGACAGACATTCGGTGACATATACACAGTGCCTTTTGTGAAAACCACAAGTGAATTGCTTGGCAGAATCCGCAACTACAGATTTAAGATATATCCTAAGAACTCGCTCATCCCAGCCGAAGTCTGGAAATATGACACTGAAAGTATTCTTGAGGGATTACATAATGCAATAGCTCACCAAAAATATGAGGATGGTTCACGTATTATCGTCACAGAAGACAAAGACAAACTGACCTTCCAGAATGATGGCAGTTTCTACGACGGTGACTATAAACAATATATAACAGGTGAAAAGACCCCGAAACGATACAGGAATCCTGCTTTAGTCAAAGCGATGGTAAACATCAAAATGATTGATACGCAAGGATATGGCATTCACAAAATGTTCCAAAGTCAGAAAGACCGCTTCCTGCCTATGCCCGATTATGACAAATCAACCGATAATGAGGTTGTGCTTACACTGCCGGGATCGGTAATTGATGAGAATTACAGTCTTGTGCTGCTCGCCAACCAGGAATTATCACTGACAGACGTTGTGCTTCTCGACAACGTGCAAAAAGGTGAGAAAATAACAATGGAAGCTGCTTCAATGTTGAGGAAACGTAATCTTATTGAAGGAAGAATGCCGCACATCTATGTGTCGAAACAGATTGCACAGGCGACCGATCAGAAAATTGACTACACCAAACACAAAGGTCTTGACGAAAAGAAATGCGAGATTTTGTTGATGGATGCATTGCGAGACCACGGTTCGCTCACAAAATCGGAGATAAAGAGTCTGCTTTGGAACATCCTGCCAGACCAACTTGACGACAAACAAAAAGAATACAAAATAAACAACATCCTACGAAAATTGAGGGTAAAAGACCTGATTGAGAACAGGACGACAGCTGGAAACAAATCGACATGGGGGCTTGTAAACCGCTTGTAAAAAATAAAAATTACAAGGGCTTACAAGCGGATTTACAAGCGTGTGGAGAATGGTATGGCGAATTTCCATACAAATTTATTTATTATAATATGCTGTAAATGAATTGTTTATAATTTTCAAAACCCAGTGACATTTTTTCGATTGCGCTTGTAAAAAAATAAAAATTACAAGCGGTTACGCGCAAATTTACAAGCGCATGTAATTCTGAATTTAACTTGCCGGCAACTTGCCACGGCGAGTTTTTTTTGTTTATTTTACACGAAACATTGCGTTTTTTTACAATACATTTGCAATGAGAAAGCATCCAAGGCTGACCTTGGGTGTCCGGCGGATAAAACGGTGCTGTTGTTGAACAATTTAAATTGCAAGTTGCTATGAGTAAAAACGAAATCGCAAAACGGCAACGGTTGATTATCAGCATGTTGTCGTATGGACCAATGAATCTGAACGAGATAACAAGAAGGCTTCACGAGGCTTCTGACAACGAAGATGAACTGAACTTTTCGAGAAGCACTTTCAAACGCGACATCCACGACATCGGGTATCTGTACGGCGTGATGATAGAATTTGACTTCCATACAAGGAGATACTACATCGCCAGCGGCGATGACAAGGTCTCGTCGGTTTATGACACAAGACTTTACGAAACCTTAGACCCGTGCGACTCGCTGAAGGCGGACAGACGCTACCGCCAGTTCATTCTGCTCGATGAGCGCAACGTGTGCGACGAACACAACCTGCCGACGATTTTGAGTGCGATGGAATCAAACAAAATGCTGTCGTTCTGCTATTACAACTTTGAGAAGGATGAACACACCGAAAGAACCGTTGCGCCTTGCTTCGTGAAGGAATCGAAATACAGGTGGTATCTGATAGCGATGGAAAACAACCAGGTGAGAATGTTCGCTTTGGAAAGAATGAGCCGTATCTTTAAGATGAAGAAAAAGTTTGACAGGAAGTCGCTGCCAGACATAAAAGCAATTTATGACAACTGTTTCGGGCTTAACATGCCGAAAGCTGGCGAAAAGATTGAAGACGTAGTGTTCACCGTGAACGCCGTGAACAGGCGTTACCTCGAATCACTGCCGCTGCACTGGTCGCAGGTGATAACTGACGGCGACGACGGACGCAGCATGGTGTCGCTCCACCTCTATATTACATACGACTTCGTGATGGAACTAAGATCGATGGGCGACATCGAGGTGATTGAGCCGAAACACCTGAAAGACAAGATTGCTTGTGCGACATCTAACCTGATGTGATTTTACAATTTTTGTTGTTAGGTGGTTCATATTATGAGCCACTGAGGGTTTAATTTTGCTGGCCTATTTCTTAAAAAATCAAAAATATGGAAAAAGCCAATAAAAATGATGATGGGCGTAGAAGCGTGACGCCTTTCGTGGACAGTGACAATGAAATCGTGATTCCGGAGACTTGGGGCGACATCAAGGCTGGTGCATTCATGGGCAACTCTATGAGCGGTCATCTTAAAATCCCGCCTACGATTAAGAGATTGGACGACTTCACTTTCTGCCTGTGCAGGAATTTAGATCGGGTGACAATAAGCGGCGAAATGAGCTATATCGGTTTCCGTTGCTTCAGCGGCTGCCACTCGCTCAAAGCCATTGAGATTCCAGACAGCGTGGATATGATTTGCGAGTACGCCTTTGAGGATTGCTGGTCGCTGAAAAGCATAAGGCTGCCGAAGTCGCTCAAAATGATCAGTCTCGGTCTGTTCAACAGATGCTATTCGCTTGAAGAGATCGAGCTGCCCGACATGGTTGAGCTGGTAAAGCAGGAGATTATCGGCTATTGCAGGATGCGGAGGGGCTTGAAACTGCCGCAGTTCGGAAGCCCTAAAGAGTCGATCATCAACGTGATGCCGTCGCTGATGGACATTTTCAAGGTGTTTGTGTTGAGGGAGTGCAAGTCGCTGAAGAGAATAGTGGTGCCTGAAGATTCCATCGAGCGTTACAAGGCGATAACGCCGGAACGTCACCATCATCTGTTTGTCGCGAAATGAGCGTTCTTTTTCGTGAAAATATTTTTCCGCCATTTGGGAAAATTAGTCTATCTTTGTGGCAAAATTAGAATATGGCAAAGAAGAAACTGACCGAAGCGGAAATTGACGCGCTGACGACGCAACGGACGACCGAATACAGATGCGGTCCGACGCCAAGCGGCGGAGCGTACATGATTGGACATTTCTTTGACAAGAACATGTTTCCTTGTCCTAAGAGGGATGCTAAATACGCCCAACTGATTGAATATGACAAGGATGGAAACGTCATACACGAATACAGGGGTGATTTTGATATTAACGAATAAACAAAGGTAATAAGTAAGAAACAGAAATATTTTAGAAAAATCTGACAGGCATTGAACTTTTTCTTTTATACCTAAAAGTTTGGCGACTTGATTTGTGTCAGAAAGAAAATAAGTTTACTGCTCACGTGAACAGCGTGGGCTTGACTTATTTCGTTGACACTGGTATGCCAAACACCATAGGTATCGAGACAAAGTTGAGTTTCACGCTTTTTCTTTGTTTTGATTGAATGGATTTTACACAATATTAACTCTTAAAAATACAACAATATGAAGTATCATGTAGGAAATGAGATAACTGATTATCTGAAAGACCACGGAATTTCGCAGGCATGGCTCGCGAGAAAGGTAAACTACGACCCGGGCAACTTCAACCGTATGTTGAGGAAGCCATCAATGGACATGGAGTTTTTGCTGAAAATATCGGTTTCACTTAACCACAACTTCGGAGCCAAGTTTTGTGAGTACATCGAATATGTTATTGCTGAAACTGGGAAGCCAGCGGAGTAATTTCGCACCACAAATTTCACGAATAGTTTTAACCACGAATTTCACGAATCACACGAATGATTTTCCGATTTTTGAATGGTTTTTTCACGCTTCCTTGGTTGCTTTTCACGTTAAACTTTTTTGAAAATTGCGTCGATTTGGCGTAATTTTGGCGTGGAATTTATTGCAGCCTTTTGCAGGATTTTGCATAATATTGTCAATTTTACAGAAAATTTTTGAAAAAGAGGGGTGAAAAAGGCGGAAATAGAGCGAAAAGTATTTGCACGTAATTTGCACGTAGTTTTAAAAAGAAAGGAGTTAAGTGTTTGATAATTAACTACTTAACTCCTTGTTTTAGTACCCAGGGCCGGGATCGAACCGGCACGAGCATTACCTCATCGGTTTTTGAGACCGACGCGTCTACCTATTCCGCCACCTAGGCCTGCGTTTCAAAGAACTTTTTCGGCTGCAAAAATAATACATTTTTTGTTATGCGCAACATTTTTTTTCATAATTTTGCAGCCGAAAAATTTACTCAAACAAAACACAACATGCAAGAGCCTATTGTATCAATATTTTCGGGCAGAGCCACTAAATATTTAGCTGATGAGATCGCCAAATATTACGGCAAGCCATTAGGAACATGCAACGTGACGGTGTTCTCCGACGGCGAGTTCCAGCCGAGTTTCGAGGAGAACCTCCGCGGGAGAGACGTGTTTTTGATTCAGTCAACGTTCCCGCCGACAGAGAACCTCATGGAGCTTCTTATGATGATTGATGCAGCAAAGCGCGCTTCGGCACGCCGCATCATCGCCGTCATCCCATACTTCGGATTCGCACGTCAGGACAGGAAAGACCGTCCGCGCATCAGCATCGCCGCGAAGTTGGTCGCCAACCTGCTTCAGGCCGCCGGCGTGACACGCGTCATCACCATAGACATCCACGCCGACCAGATCCAAGGGTTCTTCGACATTCCTGTCGATAACCTCTTCGCCTCGAAGATTTTTGTACCTTATATACAAAGTCTCGGCCTCGGCAACAACATCACCGTCGCATCACCCGACGCCGGCGGCACACGCCGCGCCGCTTCATACGCCAAGATGCTCGAAACGGTGTTCTGCATCTGCCACAAACAGCGCAACAAACCGAACGAGATCGAGAAGATGCTCCTCATCGGCGACGTCGAAGGCCGCGATGTAATCCTCGTCGACGATATCATCGACACGGCAGGCACCATTACAAGGGCCGGCCAGCTTCTGAAAGACAATGGCGCACGCAGCGTCCGCGCCTTCGCCACACACCCGATCTTCTCAGGGAAAGCCATGGAGAAAATCGACAACTCGGTGTTCGACGAGGTCGTCGTGACAGACACCATCCCGTTGGTCAACCCGAGCAAGAAAATCCACGTCCTCTCAACAGCCGAACTTCTCGCCGAAGTCATCACCCGCGTCGAGAACTACGAGTCGTTGAGCGAACTATTTAACAAGACAAAATAGGAA
>JAUNNU010000116.1 GCA_030537295.1 Bacteroidia bacterium | reverse complement strand
GTTTGCGATGAAACCGACGAGAGTGCCGTCAGGAACCGCCGCCGGAGGTGGCGTCACGGATCCGATGGCGGTGAAGTTGCGCCTGAAATCGATCTCGAATTTTGATTTGATGACGGCCATGTTGAATGCATCAATATCACGAACTTCATCGCCGCCGAGTACGAGACGTGTCCTGCCGAACTCGTCAACTGAAACATCCGCAGCCGTCTCATTGACACCCGATTCATATTCCTTTACGATATAGAACGACGCTGCGGTCATGTCGCCGATAGGCACGTTGTATTCCGCCGAAATGATCTCCCATTTCTGGATGGAATCTGGTGTTATCAAAATTGAAATGGCCCAGTATCCGTTGTCAAGTGTGTCAGCGGTGGGCACAGGATTAGGCACCTGGCTTATCTTGTAATTCCATGTTCCTTCTTCAAACGCCATGCGCCAAGGGTTGTCGGCGTCTTCCGGGCCGAAGCCTCTCTTGCCGGCGATGCCGTTGACGGTAGGTGCCTCAATGCCGATCACGTCGTTTTCCGGCATCGGCGCTCCGGTTGTGAGCGGCTCCAACTTGAAAGAATAGACGTGTCCGTCAATGTGACAGTCGGAGGTGTCGCGCATCGCCACGTAAACAGGAATGCCGACGTTCACCCTCAGCCTCACTGTAAAAGAAGCGGTTCCGGTACATCCGTTCTCGTCAGTCCCAACAACAGAATACGTTGTGTTGTCATCAGGAGACACTGATATTGAATCTCCCGTTTCGCCGGTTGACCATACGTATGTGTCAGCACCGCTTGCCGTGAGGGTCACACTCTCGCCGGCGTTGATATATGTGTTCCCGGAAATGGTGATCGTCGGGCTGTCAAATATCGTCAGGCTCAATTCAAAGATGCTGTCACAAGCACCTTCAGTGGATTTCGTGTAGTAATAAACACCGGATTCTGCGTAAATGCTGTCGAACCATTCGTATTCCTCACATGCGGCCTGACTGACTGAAATCGTGTCTGGTTTAATGTCAATTTCCAATGAAATCAGGTTGTTCGTCGTGTCACATTCATTTTGATGTCCGCCGTTTTGGGCTATGCCGATGCCATCGCAATTCAATGCCGCCACGATTCTGCTTAAGTCAGGATACTGACATAACTCATTGAAGGATAGTGAGATTTGAGTCTGCGTAGTGTCGTCAGCGTTTAATGGCTCGTTTACTGTTGAAGTGTTTAGGATGTTGCCTCCGTATTGGTTGGCAAAAACCGTAATATAATAAGGTGCATTGAAAATGTTGTCACCATTGTTGGTGTAATCGATGCTCAATGTCAGGCCCTCATCGGTTTGACTCCCTGATATGTTTGTTATAGCTACATCGGGAATGCCGTAAAACGGACGTCCGTATTGGTCAATTGTCGTGGCTTGTTGCAGGTAATTGTTATACGGATGTCGCACGATATTATCGGGGTCTGTGAAAGCGGTGGCGTTGTTAAATTGATATTGCGGTATGGTCAGGTCGTTGTTTACGTTGGTGACATTGTACATGTACTGATTCCATACCTTGCGGGTCGGAGCCCAAGAGTTATCAACAGATTTGAAAAAGTTCAATTTGTCGCTCCCGACAGAGATTATTTCCGCTCTCCCATCATTGTCAACATCGGCAATCACAGGGTATTGCATGATCGTTATTTCATAGAAATTGAAGGTGTTCAAGACATACATGGGTATGGTGTCGTTGTGTGTCTTATGGCTTTTGCCGCTGCCGTTCACGATTCTTATTCTTGACTGGTCGCAGATGAGCAGTTCGAGCAGACCGTCCTGGTTGAAGTCGAAAGACGTTATGCTGTTTGAGTAAGAATCTTCATCAGTTGATAATCCCCATTGATAGGAGAATGTTCTTGTGTCGGGGTTGTATTTGTATGCTTGGAACTTGTCATTTGAACTTGAAATATAGCATTGGATTAAAACCTCCAACCTGCCGTCATTGTCTATGTCAGAAATCATCGGGATGCTTTTCCCTGAAAATGATGTGCTGATTTGCAAAGGAGTGCTTACAGTGTTGTTGCTGACATCCCAGACATAGCAATATACTGTGCCATTATGTGAATCGGTGTCACGGACACTGATGAAAACGTCTAAACGGCCATCATTGTTGAAGTCTGCCACTTGCGGATTGCCATCTGCCAATATTCCATTGGGCGGTGTTATCTGCTTGTATAAAACGATGCTGTTGCCTTCCGTGCCGGAGGTATTTGTGATATTTACCTTGTAAATTTCATTGCCGAGAATGAGATCCAAGTTTGCATCTCCACATAAATCAGCTGCGATGGGTGATGAAAGTTTCCAATGTGTAAGGTGGGAGAAATGACAGTAAGACGAGGCGGTGTTGCTTCCGCCTGTTGCGGCTGCGAGCAGTTTGCCGGTTTCCGCGTTGTATATTTTGTCTCTCACATAAAGTTCCGGATGACCGTCGTGATTGAAGTCTGCAAACCCGACATTTACCGCCCAGTCGCCGTGGTTTGAGCCGTAGTCAACGTCAGATACCCAGTATGGCGTATTGGGGTCTGATGAAGTTATGTCGTATGCTCTCAATTTGTAATCGTAATTTGCAACTATTATGAGACCTTTTTTCGATGGCAGTTTCACCAATCCGTAAGCAGCCGCGTCGTATGCGGTAACAAACGATGGCATTGTGATGGTGCTTTTTAATTGTCTTGTCACGCCGTCAAAAACCAGAATTTGGCGGTTTGTGCGTGGGTCTGTAGATGAATCGCTGTTTTTTGAAAAACAGATGACCTCGGGATGTCCGTCGTTGTCCAAATCGCCAACGAATGGTGTGTTCAGATTTGATACAACAGGGTCGGACGACCAGTCGATTTTTATGTTCCAATCAGTCCCTCCCGGGAAATAAACGCAGTCGGCGGTGTCAACATTGTCGGGCAGCGGAATCGGTGAATTTTCAATAACTGTCAATGTGAGATACACGACGCTGTCGCTGCAAACTGTTTGTGATTCTATGTACAAAGAGTCATTATAAATTCCAGGCATAAGTGGGCCGGCAATGTCAAATCCATGTCCGTGATAGCCATCTGAACCATGACATGTCGTGTCAAAAATGTAAGATTTGTGTTTGTATTTTATTATTTCAACTGTCTGTTTTGCTTGTTCGTAGTCTTGGTGATAAACCTCAACTTGTGTTGCCGATCCAATTATGTCATTGGGAATCGTTATAATAAAATTGTTGCCGCATACCGAACTCATATCAACGGGTATGATGTGGTCGCCAATTTTGATGTTTAGTTTTTTCTCGGTATCGGTGTCACCCCAGTAGCCGGTAATTGTCACGGAACAATCATCGTTGGCGGCTGCCATGAGATTGCCGATGAGGGTCGAGAAAGTGATGTCATCCATCAGATTGCCGAAATTCGGTGAATCAGCTTCAGATATGAAAGCAAAACGGGAGACGGTCTGCCCCTCCGGAACCATATAGACACCTGAAGTCTCAAACCATCCGTTTGACTGGGCGTTTCTGTCCAATAAAAGATTTGCGATGTCCGGACCGGCAAATCCAAGTGCAGATATGCTGCCATAGCTGTCAGTCACCCCGGTGTTCCTGTATATTGCTTTGGACAATGGCAAAATGCGTGAATTGACATTTGCACCTTGCCCGGATGCGTTGACAATCGAACCATAACCGTCAAGTTCTGGGGTGCCAATCTCAACACGCATCGATTGCAAGTTGCTCGCTGACGAACTTGTCGTGACAGCGTGTTTTAGCGTGAAACGAATAACATCGTGACCATACGTTATTAAGTCTTGGTAGAATACAGTTGAATGATGACAATTCATCTCAATGTATTTGTCGGTTAGCGGAATGCTTGGATTATGTTGATACACATGGCTGTGTTCTCCGCAAGTGTATTCGAATAGATTCCCTCTCCATGTTTCTGTCTCCGTCGTGTTCCAACCTTCACCTATGCCGTGAAATACAATGTCACTTACGGCATGATTTTCTTCCCAAGTATGTGGACACGAGGTATAATGAACGCCGTTGTAGGTGTAATCCATCCACGGCTCTTCATCGAAAGAACCATTTGTGATTGTTGTAGGCGTGTACGTTGATGTGTTGTCAATAACAGCTGTTTGTGCTTCTGACCGCATTCCAAATACTGCCGTCAATGCAAAAAACGCTATTGTAAAAAATAATTTTCTCATCATAGACCACTTGCTGTTAAGTCAATGTTTGTTGGCAAATCCAAATTAATTCCTCAAATTGTGCCGGTATTAAAAGCACGCGGCAAAGTTAATGTTTTTTTCAGATATGGACAAAAAAACATTAAAAAATCCTCCCCGTTCCCGAAGAGGATTTCTTTCTGTCACTTGATATAAAACCGATACCCGACTTATGCCAATTTCGCTGTGAAATGTGCGAGCTTTGACTTCAAGTTGGCAGCTTTGTTGCGGTGGATGATGCCGCGTTTCGCTGTGCGGTCGATGACCTTGTACATTTCCGAAAGCTTTGCCTCTGCATCAGCTTTGCTTGTTAATCCTCTGAAGCTTCTGACTGCTGCGCGCATTGCTCTGGCATAGAAGCGGTTGTGTAAACGTCTCTTTTCTGTCTGACGGATTCTCTTCAACGACGATTTGTGATTTGCCATATTTTTTATATATTTTTATTTCTTTTTCTATACTTCTTTTTCGAGCTGCAAAATTAGACATTTTTTGCACACGAAAAACATTTTTTTTAAAAATTTTTTCAACAAATTATTTCCGAGCTGTCACCTTTATTAATAATGTCTTTCAATGTGACTTCAACAAATGTGTTTCTTTCCAACCCTTTGGCTTTCAACCTCATCGGGATGTAGTTCTCACCGTAGCCGTATTAGCCCACATCCCCCAATCTGTTTCTTCCAAATATTTTTCAACTTGCTTTCGCAATTCTGGGATATTGTTAATGGTTGTTTCATACAAAGTCGAGGCATTCACATTTGCATATCCATGAACCAAAATATGTCTCATGCCTTGAATAATATCCCATGGGGTGTCAGGATGAACCTCTTTAAATTCTCTTGTCAGCATATATGCCGCTTCGCCAACAATCTCAACGGTTTTCATCACGGCATAATAAGACCTTACATCGTTTACGAAATCATTATAAGACATTCCCTTCGCGATGCTTTCCGCAATTTCGGAATAATGTCTTATGTCTTCAAGCCGTCCTTTGTCTCTAACATGTTCTCTCATAAATCAGTTTTTTGTCTTGTTCTGCACTTGCGTTGGCGTATGGGCGCAACGAGCCTTCCTCCACCAAATCGACCTCACGGTCAAGCATTTTCTTCAAATCTTGATACATCTTGGCCATTGTAAACAACGTGAACGGCTTGCCGGAACGGTCAGGCACAAAAAGCACATCAATATCGCTGTCAGATGTCTCTTCGCCACGAGCGTACGAGCCAAACAGCCATGCCTTCAAAACAGGCTGCGTCTTGAAGTAATCGGCTATTAGTTCAATCATGTCTTGAGTATTCATGAAGTTTATTGTTTGATTGAGCGCAAAAGTACAACAAATTTTTGAGAAAATTGGCAATACATTAGTAAAAAATCTTGGTGCACAGTCACATACTAACGTCATGTCAGGATGATGGCTCCCATTTCCGAGCTGTCTCCTTTATTAATAATGTCCTTCAATGTGACTTCAACAAATGTGTTTTTTTCCAACCCTTTGGCTCTCAACCTCATCGGGATGTAGTTCTCGCCGTAGCCGCGCGCCGTGCCATCAGCCATGACGCGCTCGATGAGCATTTTTTGAGGTTTTCCGAGCATCTGCTTGAAATATTTCAGCTTGTTTTCTGACGAAATCTGTCTGATGACTGCGCTTCTTTCTGTCTTCACCGTCTCCGGGATCTGATTCGGCATCGTTGCAGCTTTCGTGCCTGTCCTCACCGAATATTTGAAGGTGTGGATGTGGCTGAATCCGATTTCCCTGCACAGCTCCGCACTTTCCGCGAAGTCTTCTTCGGTCTCCCCGGGGAAACCCACGATCACGTCCGTCGTGATGTTGAAATCCGGAATCGCCGCCTTGATTCTGTCGCACATCTCCTTGAACTGCGCCGCCGTGTAGTGACGGTGCATCTCGCGCAGGGTATTCTCGGCTCCGCTTTGCAGACAGATGTGCATGTGCGGCGCGAGCTTCGGATTTTCAAACAGACTCAAAAAACGGTCGCTGAAATTGTCAGGCTCGATGGAAGAAATCCTGACCCTGAAGTCACCGTCGATTTTCAAGATCCCTTCAATCAGCTGCTCGAAATTCACGTTCCCGTATTGATAACGCCCCATGTTCACGCCGGTAAGTACTATCTCCTTGAAGCCGTGACCGACAACCTGGCGGATGTTGTCGTATATCTCTTTGTCGCAACGGCTTGTGGCTCTGCCTCTTACGTTCGGGATGATGCAATACGAGCAGAAGTTGTTGCAGCCGTCGTGGATTTTTATCAGGCTTCTTGTGTGGAAGGTGTCGAAAGCCGGGTTGTAGCTGAAAAGGTCTTTGTCAAAGCCTTCAGGGTCAACGGGTTCGCCTTTCATGAAGCTGTCGATAATGCTGAAAATCGAGTATTTCCTTTCGTTGTCGATGGCGAAGTTGATGACACCGGAGTCGAGCATCTCTTGCTTGCGGTGGTTCACCATGCAGCCGGTCGCCGCGATGACGGCGGTGGGGTGGGAGCGGCGTATCTGGTTCAACGCCTGCCGGCATTTCTGGTCGCTCTGGTTCGTCACAGTGCAGGTGTTTACGATGTATATGTCCGCATCGCCTTCATTCTCAACGACTTCGTAACCCGCCGCCTTGAACTGCGACGCCAACGCATCCGTCTCGTACAGGTTCACCCTGCATCCCAATGTCTTAAACGCAATCCTCACCACTTTCAACTTTATTAACTTTAAAACTTTCTACTTTACAACTCCACAAGCTCTCCTTCGATTGACAGCTCCGTCGCGCTCGTCACCTTCACCGTCACAATCTGCCCGATGAGTTTCTTGTCGGTCGATTTGAAACGGATCACGATTTTTCCTTCCGTGTGACCGGTGAGATAACCGTTTTTTCTGTCGCAGCCTGTGACGAGCATCTTCTGCGTCTTGCCTATAAGTCCTTGATTATAAACGAGAGAGTGTTTCATCAGTTCGTTTGTCAAGATGTGATAACGCTCGCGTTTCTTCGATTTTGGCACGTCATCGGCCCACGTTGACGCCACCGCTCCCGGTCGCACGCTGTACTGCGCGATATAAGCCATGTTGTACTTGAACTCCTCCATCGCCTTGCGCGTGTTCTCGAACTCCTCTTCCGTCTCGCCCGTGAACCCCACGATGATGTCGGTGAATATCGTCGCCGTCGGCAGTAACCTTCTGATTGTCTGAATGATATGACGATACGCCTCAAGGTCGTGCTTGCGGTTCATCCTCTGAAGCATGGCGTCGTCGCCCGACTGTATCGGGATGTGGATCTGTTTCGCCAAGCATTTGTACTGCGAGATGACCTCGATGACCTCGTCGCTCATGTCGCGCGGGTGCGGCGACGTGAAATAAACCCAGAACTCCTTGCCACTTGCGTCGCCGTATTGCCCGACGCGTCTCAACAACTCCGCGAAGTTTATTTCTTCGCCTTTCTTGTCGAGGCCGTACGAATTGACGTTCTGGCCGAGCAAAGTGATTGATTTATAGCCTTTATCGACAAGACATCTCAATTCCGCCAGAATCTCATCGGATTTTCTTGATACCTCGCGGCCTCTCGTATATGGGACCGCACAGTAGGTGCAGAACTTGTTGCATCCGTTCTGAATCGGGATGAACGCCTCGAACTCGGAGAGATGGTCCGGCTCGATGACCCAGAAACGGTCCATGTTCGCCGACGGGTTTATATTCTCGAAACGTTTCGGTGTTGTATTATTAATATAAGGTGCAGTGAAGTGAACCTGCTTTATCTGCCTGACCGCCGTCTCATCGTCCGTTGACTGCTGGCCGTTGACGGGCATCACAACCCCGTATTGTCTTATCATGTCGGGCAGGTCGGGGAGTTCGTTCATCGTGAAAACGAGGTCGAAGAGTTTGACGAAACGTTCGCGGTCGGCGGGAAGTATGCAGCCGGACACGAAGGTGATGCAGTTGCGGCTCGCTTTCATCTCGTTCCATTTCATGATGCGGCTATAGACCTTGTCGATGCCTTTCTGTCGCACTGAACATGCGATGACACCCAAAATCGCGGCCTCTTCTTCCTTGTCGGTCTCCTTGAAACCCATTCCCTGCAACACCGTCCTCACTCGTTCCGTGTCGCTTCTGTTCATCTGACAGCCCAATGGCAGCAAAAAATATTTCATCAGTCTAAAGTTTATGAAGTTTAAAAGTTCCTAAAGAAAAAACGTGCAAAATTAGTGTTTTTTTGAAAATCTTTGAAAAATATCTGCGAAATCTGCGAGACGAAAATTTTCCCCCAAAAATTTCTAAAAAATGTCCGCCGTATCGAAAAAAGTTGTACTTTTGCCGCCAATATGAAAAAAGCATATTTACAATATCAAG
>JAUNNU010000230.1 GCA_030537295.1 Bacteroidia bacterium | reverse complement strand
AAATAGCACCCAATGCCATTAGTAAAAGAGATTTGTCAAAAGAAGAGTTTTATAACTGGACCTTACAGGAAATCTCGGACAATATGGGCTGGGACTGCGTTAAAATCGGATTGGTCGGACTGTTGAATACTGCGGAACGTGGAAATTATTATTTCAGCCTGTATTCGGAAGAAGAATGCGCAGCTTATCCTGAAATGGACAAAACAAATATTGTTTATTTTCCGTCTGATGATCCGGCAGCAGGCGAGAAGCCCTTTATTCTCCTCATTCCGGGAGGCGGTTTTGTTAATGTGTGGAGCCTTACAGAAGGCTGGCCGGTTGCACTGGAATTTAATGACATGGGGTATAATGTTTTTATTCTCACATATCAGGTTGAAACAGAAGCCGCAGCAGTTAAGGCTATGAGTGATGTAAGCCGGGCACTTGATATTATTGCCGCTCACTGTGACGAATTTCATGTTAACCCGGAATCATATATTACATGCGGTTTTTCTGCCGGTGGTTATATAACCTGTTTGTGGAATACAGAGAAAGGCTACAGAGCATTCAATCAGAGCAAACCACAGGCTTGTTTTCCGATTTATCCCGTAACTTCTTACAGGCTGATGGATGCGGAAGAGTGGGATGAGGGTGAAGACAAGGACGAATTTGCGCGCTCAGGTCTTGGGGTAGGTATGCAGGAGGCCTGCAACAGTTGTTTTGAAATCCCAAGCCATGTTGAAGGATTCCCTAAGACGGCTATTTTTGTTGCTGCAGAGGACGAACTGGTAGATCCGGAACACTCAAAGATGCTGGCAAGGGCACTTGATGATGCCAAGATTCCCTGCAGAATCGAGATTGGACCAACCGGCGGACATGGTTTTGGCAACGGAAAAGGAATGTGCATGGAAGGTTGGCCGGAAAGAGCAATCAAATGGTTCGAGCAGTGCGAATAGGCTTGAAATAAAGGGGAGAAATAATATGAAGAAGATAATTGCAATAATAATGTCGCTTGTATTTATTCTTTCAATGTCGGCATGCGGAAAGCAAAGCGAAAAAACCATATCGGAGAATGTGATTGCAAGTACGGAGGAACAGGAAGTATCAACAGATTTATCGGATTCACCTGAAGAAATAATCGTGTCGGAAGAGCCCACTGAGTCTGAAGAGACTTCGGAAGAATGGTCTTTTTTGGAAGGTAAAGGAGGATGGCATCAGCGTCTGACGGATGAACATCTTAAAAATGCCAAATACCTTTTTGATCAGGGGTTGGACAGTGCACTTGAATCCCATTGCGTGTTGCTTTACAAGGATGAGGCCCGGGATTTTGCATTATATTACAGTTTTAAGAGTTATCAATATGACGACCTTGAAGATGTTCTGATAGTGTCAAATGGAAAAAGAACTGTTGCAAAGGGATGCGGAGCCTGGGAAAAAGCCGATTTAAGAGAAACAGCGTCTGCATGTGACCTTGATGGTGACGGATTTGAAGAAATACTTATAAGGGTAATTACAGGAACTCATCGGATGATACTACATATGACATGCTTTCTGTTTGCGGTGCGGAAGACAATATTTTCAGTGAAGAAAATAATGAAATCAAGTATCTGCAGGGTGTTTCGGTTAGCGTGGATACAGATGGCACTGTTTTATTCACACAGGGTACTGATAAACAATATGAGGGTCACATTAAGGGTCTGATTGAATCATGTCCTGAAATTACCAAGGCAAGATGGCGGGATGTTGTATCTGCCGAGCAGAAGGACGATGGAAAACTGGTACT
>JAUNNU010000115.1 GCA_030537295.1 Bacteroidia bacterium | reverse complement strand
CGTATTACAATCAACTCTTATGCAATTAGCAATAATATTTCTTTAAGAATTGAACCAAATTCTACTACAAAAGAAGTCGCTACTATATCAAGAAGTAAGATATCGTATCCTTTTTATCGTAATATTATTGCTGATACTGAAATTAATGATTTAAGAGTTGCACACTGGTATGTTGATCTCACTCAAATGTTCGGCGAAGGTAACGAACCAACAACCGTAGAGGAGTTCAAGGCACTATATCCTAATGAATACTATGAGTATGTAGAAAGCAGATATGAAGATACAGGTGGCTATTATGAGAATGGTCAAGTTGTAGAGCATATTCCAGATACTGCTTTTCAGACTCCTATGCCAGAACTGCCAGAAGAGATTAGGTGTGTTGAAAATCCTAAGATTGAGGTGCAGTGTGGAAATTTATTCAAGTTGACAAGTGTAAGTAATCCATCTACTTATAACGAATATGCTTATATTAAAAATGGTAAAATATATGCAAAAGGCAAATTAAATAATCCAAATCCATCTATAGGAAATTACACTAACGGATATGTCGATTTGTATGGATTTGACCCAATTGTCGAAGTCGGTATTCCTTATTATTGCAGATTAAAAATAGAGTGTATCTCTAACCCCCTTAATATTGGCAATCGTTATATGATATTTTTTGGTAATGGAGGTGGAACTGGAACTATATTAAAAGGTCATTTTTATGCTGATAATAATGGCTATATAAATATATATGGAGTTTCCACAGCCCCACTTGCATCGCCTTATATCGAAATCAGACTTGAAGGTCGTGAGGTTGTAATTAGCGATATAATTGTTAGTCATAAACCGATAACAAAGTATATTCCGTTCCGTGAATCCACTACCACTGAGATACCTTTCAAGCTCTATGGTGCTAATGATATCAACGATGAGTGTGAGCCTTGTGTGCTTGTAGATGGTGAGTGGAAGTGCAGGGTTACGAGAAGGTGGAATTGTGTTACTTTCGATGGTACAGAAGGATGGTTTATTGATGCCGCTCCAATATTCGTGTGTAAAAATAGATATTTAATAGGACAAACTATTAAGAACGTTTATAATACATACGGAATTAGAGTATGGTTTTCAAGTGCAAGCCGAATTAACATTCAAGTACATACAGAAGATGTTGGTAACTTTGGAACAGAACAAGAATGGAAAGATTGGATTAAAGAACAATATGACAAAGGAACTCCACTTAGAGCATGGTATGAACTTGAAACACCAATTGTAGAGTTATATAACCCTATCCCAGTCCGTACATTGCCTATAAACAGTATCATTGACTGTGATGCGGAGATGGAGGCGAATGTGAAGGTGGTGGATAAGTAATGTAACTCGGAAGTCATTGGTAGGTAGAAGATGGGTTCAGTTGAGGATTGGGATGCCCTTATATCCAAGCACTGACATTGGCTATCCGTAAGTAATGTAACTTGGAAAGTTTTATGAAAAGTATAATCAAATGGATAAAAAGGCATTTAAGACTCGAAAGGGTCTTATTTGCCGACCTTGACGGAACAATCATTGTCACCAAGAGTGGCAAGACGTTCCCTGAGAACTGCGATGATTGGCAATTCAAGAAGGACATCATCGAGTCTATCGAATACTACAATCCTACCCACTTGCACATCGTGAGCAATCAAGGTGGCATCGAGAAAGGTTTTGTAGATAAGGACGCTTTCTTTTGGAAGATGAACAAGATTCAAGAGCAGTTAGCAAAGGCATTGCCAAAGACAAGAGTCACTTATGATTATTGCACAAGCAATGACCCAAACGATCCTCGTCGAAAGCCTAACAGCGATATGATAGACTTCTATTGCACCGATGCCTACAATAATACAGATTGCTTGAAGCGCAACTGCCTTATGATAGGCGATGCAAGTGGCAAGCAAGGTCAGTTCTCTGATAGTGATAAGAAATGTGCTGAGAATGCACAAATCAAGTATATGGACGTAGATGATTTTATTCAAGAGCAGATGGAAAGAAAGCATCCTTGCCTTATGTGCAAGAGACAAAACTTGCCATGCCATGCAGGGGAAAGGAATTATATATCTATGCTACCTTGCACGTAATGTAACTCGGAATATTTCGTAACGTGTACCCGAAAACGCAAAATCGGGTACATATTTATATCAAAGTGTGCCACAAATGTTCAAATTTGCGGTTCCCAGCCGTAAAAAAGGTGGATTTCCACCGTTTTTACGGATAGAAAGGCAGTCAGTCACACACGGATAGACCCTTCCTTCCGTGCTTGTGCAAAAAGCGTACCGAAATCGGTGCTGCTTTTTTGTGCGGTAGCCAAACTTGGCGACCGGGAGAGAAAAATGCCGTATTAAAGTTTTTTATAGACCTATTAGAATTTTTAATGCTAAAATTGAGTGAGATAGAAATAATTTATATACCTTTGCAGCCGAAGCCAACACATACAACACTATGGAACTCAAACATCTTAAATCTTTCGTTACGGTTGCGGAGACAGGCTCGTTTAGTATTGCTGCGACCAGATGCTATCTCACACAGTCGGCAATAAGTCAGCATGTCAAGGCTCTGGAGGAAGAGCTGAATTGCAAGCTGTTGATACGCAATTCTCATGACATATCATTGTCGGAGAGTGGCGAGGCATTGCTGCCAAGGGCGAAGGAGATCCTGAAGCAGACGGAAGACTGCAAGGAGTACATAAACGCTATCAACAACTGTTATACAGGAGAGTTAAGAATGGGTGTGGGTTCATTCATTGCGCCATACATCAGGAAGGCTGCCATTACATTCATGGAGAGATACCCGAATGTGCGTTTGAACGCGGAGTTCGGCAAGGCTTGCCGCCTCAACAAGATGCTGCGTGATCATCAGATAGATATAGCGTTTACGATGAATACGGCTTTTGACGGAGAGGGGATAGACTCCATGCCATGTGTGCCGTTCGGGATATGCGCTTTCATGGCAAAGAACCATCCGTTGGCACAGCAGGATAAGGTGTCTTACAGCGATCTGATGAGATATAATGTGGTGATGCCTGATATAGGGGAAAGGGTGTTCGATACATTCCAGAAGCACATGAAAGGGGATTTGTCAAAGCTGAACGTGAAGTGTATCGTCAACAGCGCGGACGAGGCTCTGGGAGTGGTGGAGTCGGGATATATGATTACCTTCCTGCCGAAGATGTATCTGAGGAATCATCCTACGTTGACGGCGAGACCGATTGAGGGCGTAGAGGAGCAGCTTATGAGCAACGCGCATTGGATGAAGGACGTGCCGATTAAGAGGACCGCGCAACTCTTCATAGATATTGTAAAGGAGGAGGTTGCGAACTCGCTTTAGTATTAGAAAAATTTATAGCGCTATAAGCCTTGTAGATAATGTCTATAAGGCTTTTTTATGCCGCTATTAGGAAACATGATACCTAATAGAAGCATTAGGAAATTTAATGGAGATTGTTAGGGAGAGAGTAGGGGAATGAGTAACTTTGCGGCGTAATCGGTTACGGATGTTTTGGGCGCAGCCAAGGTGCTGAAGCACGGCTGCTGACAGGACAGAGATTCGGGCGCAGCCAAGAATGGCTACGGACTGGACAAACTTAATTCACTAAATGTTTAACTTCCAAATTAGACTTTACATCTATGGACGAAAAAGTAATTTGCTATGACCGCTGTAATAGCGGCAATGCTGATTGGGCTTTGATGGCAAATCAGTGGCAGAACAATCCGTTTGCCTACATGATGATCATGGGTATGATGCGTTTCATGTACGGAGATGGTTGGCAGAATCAGTATGCAGGCAATGCAGAGATGCAGTCTCGCTTCAATCAGTTGAGCAACCAGATGTCAGACAATCACAACACGGACATTCTCGCTGACCTTGCTCGTGGTAACTATGCTCGCATTGGAGAACTCGCTACGAACCTTGGCGTTGATATGCGTGCTATCCAGTCTGGAATCTGTGATGTGCGTTCAGGCATTCAGCAGAACGGTGGTGACATTCGCTTCACAGGCGAAAGAATAATCAACGCCAATCTCATGGGCGTAAAAGACCTTCAGTCATCATTTAAGGACTGTTGCTGCGAGAACCGCCTTGCACAGAAGGACACCATCATCGCAATGAAGGATCAGACGTACACCATTAACGACCGTCTGACCGGTATTGCCAACGGTCTTCAGAAGGGCTTCTCTGACCTCGGCTACATTCTTGCTCAGAATAAGGGCGAGGAAATTAACGCCATCAACGCAGCACAGCAGCGCACAGCCGACCTTCTCAACAGCCATTGGAAGGACGAGATGTCACAGCGTCTGCAAGACCAGAAGTTTGAGAACTCACAGCTTCGCCAGAACATCTACTTCCGTGACCTCGTAGAAAAAGGTAACGGATGCGGATGCGGTTTCAATCAGTAAGGAAGGAGGTACACTATGATTACGACAAGTGTTATTCCTGCTTCCACTGCTGGCTCACAGGAACTTCTCATAGACATTACAGAGAAGGTGTGTAGGCAGTATTGCGTGAACGAGGCGAACAAGCCAGTGGTGACCGTTGATTTCTCTTCTGGGGAGGTGGCTGTACTTAACGGTAATGCCATTGTGCCGATAACGGCAACAGTGACAGCCATCGCGCCATTGCGTGACGGAAAATGCATCTCTCCAGAGGTATATACTGAACACTTCAAGGTAGCGTTTGATGCGACTGCGACCAATGTGGCAACACTTACGGCAGGTGCTGACTCGCAAGTGATTCCTGCATACGTCACAGGTTGTAAGGCGAGAGGCTTTCATCTGACAACCTCGTTGACGATTGCATTGGCTTAATCTATTACACTCCATGCGGCGAGGGCGCTGGAATGCAGCCGCATGGAGGACATTTGAATTAAAAACAGAAAATCCAATTACTATGATTCTCTTCAAAGATCTAAAGCAAGGACATGCCGTACACTTCTTCAATAGAAAGACAGCAAAGTATGAGCAAGGCATTATTGCCAGCGATCCGTCACTGCCACATTACCAAGCGACACAGCCAACAATGGTAGTGGATGTAGCCATAACGGTAGGCTCAGACACAAAGACATATTCCATTCCCGAAACACTTTCAACGACATACTACGGAGATACTTGCATAAGCACGGATATGCAAGCAATTCTTCGTGAGATAGACCAACTATACAACCAAGCGGAAGCGGCAATATCATCCGTACCGACATGGGAGCAGATCAAGCAGCATTGTTCCGACCTGCGAGACACGTTGAATCCAGAGGTCAAGGAGAAGAAACTGCTTGACCAGAGAATGACGAGACTTGAGGATAATATGGGTAATTTGACCAATATGTTCAAGGAGTTTATGGAGATGCATAGATAGCGGAGGCAGCCGCCGAGCTCTGCGGCTGAGAACTAAACACTAAACAACCAAAATACTAACACTTAAAAACAAAAGAGAATATGAAAATTAAAGAAATCGAAGGAATGATCGTGGCGCTCAGGAAGGAGTGCCAGGAAATCAAACGCGAAATGGGTATGGTTAAGAATGAAATGGAAAGGATAAAGGGATTATTGGAAGGATAAGGAGAGCCGCCGAGAGCGTTGGAACGCGCGGCGGCTTTTTTTATGGGCTAATTGCGGTGTCTGAACGCTCTACGGAATCCTTTATTGACAGCTTCTTGAACGGTTGAGGCATAAAACTCGCCATCTTGGTCTATATGGACGGTATAATATTGCTGGTCAAAAGGAAGATGATATATTTTCTGATGCGTTGCTTTGTTGATGTTGCATTTTATACGTGGAAAATCTCCCATTGCTTTGACACGAACGATAACGCCAAGTTCATTTGCAAATGCTTTGGCAGTATCTGAAAGGTCAGTGGTGGCAACGAAGACCGCTTTTACTCTTATTGGTTCATTGTGCTTAAGTTTGTATTGAACAGCTGTTCCATATAATTGGCATATTACATTTTCATGAATAGTCTTGCTTGTACTCCATCTTTTGCATTGGATAATATGAACCGTTTTTATACCATCCTCAACCTTCCAAGCTATTATGTCGCGCCCCATATCCTCCAATCCCCTTTCAATACCAAATTGCTCTACGTTCCATCCTCCTATTCTATATAAATACCCAATATACATTTCGTATTCGAATCCTATTTCACGATTCGTTTTGTTCCTATTCATCCAGTTGTCCAACGCCCTCTGATTTCTTTCGACCTCGCTTAGGTTATTATATTCCTCGTCAGACAGCCAATTTCTACTATTGTCGTACTGATTAGCCAAATCTCCCAACGAGGTTTCTTCCATTATTGTTTTCACATCCTCAGCAGAATCGACATACTCTTTGAGTTCCGGGAACTGAGACATCAATAATTCGTACCTATACAGCATTTCTTTATATTCTGCGATATGTTGCCTTGTCTGTTTCTTTAATTCGTCAACTGTTTCAGCGGCTGTATATGCAGGGCGATCCTTGAATCTTAGATAATCAGACATGTCATCATAGATCATGCTTTCTACATCCGCTTTCAATGAAGCAGACATAGATAGTAGCTGGCGTTTATCGACTGCGTCAAGAAGCTGAACGAGTTGCGCCTTCTTTCTATTGTTTTCTCTTATTCCCTCCTTTAATTCTTGCTCTTTAGGGTATAAGCTGTTCCGTAAAGCTTCCATATCTTTGCGGTGGGCGTTATTGTTCTCCCACAATTCCCTTCTATGGTCGTACTGAATTGAAGTTATTTCTTCTTTCTTCTCTCTCATCTCATTAAAGTGCCTATTGCACATATCTGATTCTCTCTCTTCAAGGAAAGAGATTGTACGCTTGAGACTTGTAATTGTCTTGGAGATATACCACACAAATAATATAATTATGACAAGCACAATAAATGGGTGGTTGCAGATTATTGCAACCATCGATTGATAATGTTCAAGAATCATAATGTTATATTTGTTAGCTTAGTTGTTTTGTTTTTGCTTTAGTTCGTTGAGGAGGATGTCGATCTGCGCTTCCTTCTTGGCGAGAGTGGCTTCGAGAGCGGCGTATTTTTCCTGAAGGGAGAGAAGGGAGGTGCGGAGGAACTCGACGTAAGCGGAGTATTCATCATTGTCGAGCATGTTTGAGGCAGGGGGATCGTCGAGGTCGAAGGTGGTAGGGGGAAAGACGTATTTTTTGCCCGACGGAGGCGTTGAAACGCCGTCGGGAGTGGTGAGCATGGAGTCGATGCCATGTTCTAACCATTGTAGATTAAGTTCAGGAAAGCGTAGAGAAATTTGTCTTAAAGATGCTTCTCTGATAGATTTTCCTGTCTTTGATACGAAACCGTTGCTTAAACCACATTCCTTTTCGAATGATTTTACAGTTAGACCTTTGTACTTTATAAAGTCTAAAAGTCTTTCTTTGATAGATTTTGCTTCCATATTCTCTTGATTTATATCTGTAATTTAATATAAAATAGATTAATAATCTACTATTTCTAATAGAAAATTTGGAGAATAATAGATTATTTCTCTACCTTTGCAGCCGTAAACATTAACTTACTGACTGCAAAGGTAAGGAAATCTTTGAAATACTGAAACAAAAGTAGGGAAAAATATCTACTTGTAGAGAAATGGGAAGCCTGAGAAGCGAACCGAAGAAATTGAGCCTTGGAAATGGAACCTCAGAAAAGGGGAGCTGGCGGCGGTGGATAGCGGATGTGTATTGTGTCCTTTGTGCCGCAACGAAGCCGCCGCTGGCGATCCTTGAAGGGCGCGGCGAGGGTGCTGTAGCACCGCCGCGAGAGAAGCGGAGATACGGCGGCAAGAATGCCGACGGAGTGCAGAAGCGGAAGACCGAAGGCGAAACCTTCAGGAACAGTGGCAGAGCATGAGCGGAAATAATAAACCAAAAAACGGATATAGACATGGGAAGACCAAAGAAGAAACTCTCAGAAGTAAAGTTCAAGTATCAGCTGACATGCAAGGAATGCGGACTGGTATGGCGATACCAGAACCAGGTGGCGATAGTGAGGAACTATGAGCACTACCACTGCGAATGCGGTGGCAAGCTGGAGCTGACGGAACTGTAGAACACGGAACGACCCAAAAAGGCAGGTAATCTCTATTTTCACACAATGGGGTTCCTTAATTGCCCCCAAACCTTTATACCTATTGAAAGGGCGCAGCGGCGCTCGCCTGCCTAGGGGAGTTCTGGCAAGTTGAATGGATATAATTCATGTTGATGTATTAGATAGGTGATAATATGTATTATTCAGAATTGTATGGCTTGGGGCGTTGTGAAACGCTCCAAAGCTGATTGAAGCAGCTGGATGCGGCAATGGCAAGATTGCCGCCGAAGTGCAGAAGCGGAAGAGACTGAAGCGGACGCTTCGGGAACGGTGACGGAAGACCGAAGGCAGAACCTTCGGGAACTGTAGCGGCGAGGGCGCTTATGCGCCGCCACTGGAAAGGAAACTCAAAAAACAAGATATATATGGAACTGAAACGCATAACACGCGAAGAGGCTAGGCTGAGAATGCAGCCGATACTCGACAAGTACAACTCCCTGCCGGACGTGATCCATCCGAAGGCGGAGTTTCGGGCGCGAATGA
>JAUNNU010000019.1 GCA_030537295.1 Bacteroidia bacterium | reverse complement strand
TGTACCCTTTCCGACTTCCGACTCAACCCATATTTTGCAGCCGCGTTTGGTCTCATCGTCGTGTTTCTTAATGATATAAGCGCAAAGCATCAGTCCGAAGCCATGATGACCCGTTACTGCCGAATTTTCCGATTCGATAAACTTGTCAGAACGGAAAAGTTCATCAAGCTGCTCCGGCGGAATGCCGCATCCAGTGTCCTCAACAGTTATCTTCACAAAATCTTCGTTATGTTCGTATTTTTCGGCATAAATTCTTACATAGCCTTCTGTCGTATGTTGCAACGCATTGTTAATCAGATTTCTAAGAAGAATCTCTATCAGAATTTTATCACCGCAAACGCAGCATGGCGCGGGACTGAAAAACAATTTCACTTTTTCATTCGGCTCGGTTATTCCTTTTGTAACGGCTTCGAAAACCTCGTTCAGCACAAAATTCGTTTTCTTGAAAGGCAGTCCGTTTGGCGTCGAGAGATTTATCCATCTCATTGTGTTCTTCAACGTGACAATCAATTTGTTAAGAGCGTCACGCCGAATTTCTTCAGGCAGATTTTCACGTTGTAAAAAATTGATGAACGGCGACATGTCATGGCGGAAAATAGAAAGACAGGTCTCAACATTTGCTATGCGTTCAAGGTCAAGTTCCTTTTGTCTTTTCAACAGTTTGTTGTTGCGATGAGCGTAGTTGAAGAAAATAAACAATATTGCTGAAATCACGAAAAGAAGAATCAAAGAAAGGATCAGATAAATCATTTTTTTCTCGTTTTCTTTCTCTACATTACTGATTTCCATATAGTTAAAGTCATATTTTTCTTTTTCGAAAGCCTTGTGTATCTCCGACTGATAAAGAGAATACCATCTCAAAAGCACTTCCGGGTTTTGCGAAGCCTGCGTTTTTATCAGGCCGTTATACAATCTTTCAGCCATTTTTGAAGTCGTATTTCTGAATTTATACCGGCTCGGCAAGTCCTGACGCTCTGCTTTGTCAATGGAATCCATGAAATTCAAGGCGTTAAGCAGAAACGGACGCGCCTTTTCATTGAAGCCATTCTTAATGTAAAAATCGGCAACCATTGATTTTGAAGCAATTATCTGATAAGGATTTTCCATTTCGTGGAAAAGTCTGTCGGCGTGAAGAAGCATGTTCATCACAAAATCAATGTCACAAAAATTGTCAGGAATATTGTAATCTATGCCGAATTTTTCTTTGTTATCATTGAGAATCAACATTATACGATTCAAATCTTCAATAATGAAAGTTGTGTCAGCCGTTTTTCTAAAGTCATTTACCGTTCCGGCCAAAGTCTGAAAGTTATTTGCGAGATCGTATTTGCTAACTCTTTCATTTTCAACCATCAACTCGAAACTTTTCTTCAAATACGAAATAGATTTCTTTAGGTAAATCACATTTTTTTCTTCTTCATTCTGATAAAATTCAGATACTCTCGACAGAATCCTGTACGATTCCATAAGTGCGTAATAAAGCGAATAAGTTTGCGTTTCATCAACCATAAGTCGTTGAAAAACATCGTTTTTCTCAATTTCTGAAAGTGTTTTCTTCAACTCGAAATACTGATATTTTCCGTCACGGTAAAAGCAATTCAAAAACAATTTGGTGATGTAAAACTGACCCTGCGCCCATCTGCAAATCGTGTCGTCGCAATGTTTGTGGACGCTTCCCGACTTCAAAAGTTTCTCGGCATCCCATGAAATACGAAGCCGCATGAGCATCTTCGCCTCCGTAATCTTCGAAATCGTCAGCTCGGTTTTCTTATTCGGATAAGAATTTTTAATGGAATTGATGTCTTCAATGTTTTTCTTTGCTTCTTCAAAATTTGAAAGAAGAAAATTTTCGTAAGCCTTTGAATTTAAAGCTCTTGCAACATTATTATAATAAAAATCAGACGCATTTTTAATCAAGTTCGTCGAATCCTGATAAAGAATAAAAAGTGCCGAATCAGCGTATTTCAACGACAGTTTTGAATCGTAAAGTCTTTCGTTAAATGATTGATTATTAAGATAAACAATTGATTTTTGGGTAGGGGAGAGGGGTTTGTTTTTTGAACATGAAACAAGTTGAAACACCGACAATATTGAAATCAATATCGCCATCGTATTTTTCAGGACTTGACCATTGTCATTTTTGCATTTCATAAAATGAATTTTTTGCAAAATTATGACAATAAATTTAAATGTCAATTCCTAAAACCCTAAAAGTGTTAGTGTTTTACGAAAAATTTATTAGTAAAAACCATACCGTCAAAAGTAACGGACTTAATAATATAAATTCCTGTATTCCAATTACTTACATCAACTTCATCTTGATTTTCGGTACTAAAGACCTGTTTTCCGGTCAGGTCAAAAACATCAATACTTTGAAAATCGCCTTTAATTTTAACAATATCTGAAGCCGGGTTTGGAAATACTTGTAAATTTTCCTTAACATTTTCGTCAACGGAAAGATCCGACAAGCCTGCGAGTTCCGCCACCGCCGCCAAAGTCACTCCTGTGAAAAGCATGGATTGTTCGTAATTATTCAAACTGACTCCGACAATATCGTTGATTGAATGAATGAACGGCGACATGTTATTAACATCTTCACTGAGTGAAATCGCTTGATAACCATTGCGATTGAACGAAGAATAATCAGTGTCGCCGCTGCTCAGCCACTCCTGCCACACTCTTATTTCAGGATAATAAACATTAACAACCTGCTTCATGAAATTGCCGAGAAGCGAATCGCATTTAGTATATAAAAGATTGATAACCATTTCGTTGCCTGGTTCGAGATAGCCTGTCATGTCGAGGTTTGTGTAAGCGACGATATCGATGCTGTCGGCGGCGCAGTCCTTTGCGAACTCGCTGCTGCCGCAAAGTCCACATTCTTCGGCATTCCACGCAGCATAAATGATAGTGCGTTCAAAATTGTATTTACTTAATATTCTTGCAGTTGCGAGAATTCCTGCAGTACCGGAAGCGTTGTCATCGGCACCAGGCGAACGAAGTGTGTCAGCGTATGGGTCATCATATTCATAAACTTTTACAGTAGAATCGTAATGACCCCCACATATAACATATTCATTCGGATATTTAGTCCCCTTTTGAACAGCCAAGACATTGGCCGCCGTCTCAAATCCCCATTCATATCCCCAAGTATTTATAGGCTTAAATTGGTGAAGAACAACAGTATCAATTCCAAATGATTGAAATTCAGATACTAACCAATCCTGAACTTCATAAATATATGGACCTTTAGCCCGACGGTTGTGGTACGAACAAAGATGGTCAACATCAGCCTGAAGTTCCTCAACTTTCAAATCTTCAATCATCGCCTGAATTCTTGAATCTGGTTCGGAAATTTCCGGAAAAGTATGGTTGTAAAGATGAGGAGGTAAAATTTTATTAACAATTTGAGCTTCAACAAAGTGTACTGAAACTAAATAAATAATTACAATTGCAAATAATCTTTTCATGACTATATTTTTTTGCAAAAGTAAAAAAATTTTAACTTTGCAATTTTAAAAATTTAATATGGATTTTCTTACAATACTCGGCATCGGCATAGCACTTTCAATGGACGCTTTTTCAGTTTCAATTTGTAAAGGATTAGCAACCAAGAAGTTCTCTTTGAAAACAGCAATCATCTGCGGACTTTGGTTTGGCGGTTTTCAGGCTCTGATGCCAGTCTTCGGATATTTTTTGGGAGCGCAGTTTGAGCATCTCATCGTCGCCATCGACCATTGGATTGCCTTCGGGCTGCTTTTATTAATAGGTGCGAACATGATTCGCGAAGCCGTGAAAGGTGAGGAAGCAGATCAAGCCGACTCGACGACAGCTTTTAAGACGATGTTTATGCTTGCAATTGCAACAAGCATCGACGCTTTGGCCGTCGGAGTTTCGTTTGCGTTCCTGCAAGTCAACATTTGGATTTCTGTTTTCATCATCGGTGTCACCACTTTCTTCTTCAGTTTCGGCGGTGTCGCAATCGGAAACTTTTTCGGGTCGCGCTATTCCAAACCCGCAGAAATCACCGGCGGCGTTATTCTGATTCTGCTCGGCACGAAAATACTTTTCGAACATCTCGGATTTATCTGATTATTTTTGATTTTAAATTAATAAGAAAAATAAAAAAATGGCATTAATAAGTCTTTGTTGATAACTCACCAATGACTTGAAAACCAAACTGATGAATTGTTGAAAACTGTTGAAAAACCTGTTAAATGCAAGATTATAACTTTTCAAAACTTTTCATTTTTCAAAGATTTCAACTTGTTAGAAAAGTAATGAAATTTTATCAATAAAGTTATGAACAAATTTAAAGATTATTTGTTGATAAAATTCTAATATTGATTGTCAAAAGGTTATAAAATTCTAAAATAAATTAGATATTTATAACTTGTTCAAAATTAGAGAAAAAGGATTGTCGGCGTTTTGAAATTTTTTCTACTTTTGTAAAAATTTTTCAACATTTGTTTTATGAAAGAGATTATTCCTATTGCATCTGATCACGGTGGCTTCGCAATGAAGCGGTATATTATTGAAAGACTGAAAGATAGCGGCTATGAAGTGAAGGATTACGGCTGCTATTCGGAGGAGAGTGTGGATTACCCTGACATGATACATCCTTTGGCGAAGGATATAGAAAATGGTGAATATCCGCTTGGAATAATTCTTTGCGGTAGCGGAAACGGTGCCCAGATGACGGCAAATCATCATCACAATGTCCGCGCGGCTCTTTGCTGGAACGTCGAACTCGGCAAATTGGCACGCCAGCACAACAACGCAAATATTCTTTCTTTGCCCGGTCGCTTCATCAGCAACGAACTCGGGTGGGAGATAGCGCAGGCTTTCCTGACAACTGATTTTGAAGGCGGACGCCATGAACGCAGAATTGAAAAAATTGAAAAACAAGAAATTTAATTCGTAAAGATGTGCCGCAGCACGTCTGAAAATATGAAATTGTAAAAATTTATTAACAATAGTATGGCGGAAAGTTCGGTTTTTAAGCAAAACGTTGACCGTATGGTAAATGATAATGATTTCCTTCGTAAGATGGAATCACGTTACGACTTTTTCAAGATGGTCGCAAAAAACCGCGCAAGTCATTACTCTGATTTTGAACTTGAAAAATCAAGGGCTTTCAACATCCGCAACAAGACTTTCAGAAATTACGACAAACTTTTGGTTGATTTTGAGACCAACTGTGTTGCCAACGGAGTTGTCGTGAAATGGGCAAAAGACGCTGAAGAGGCTAAACAAATGATTTTTGAAATCATCAGCAAGGAAAAGGCTAAAAATGTCATCAAGACGAAGAATAATGTCGCCGAAGAGATAGGTTTGCTTTCATATTTAGAGATGAAGAAAATGAACGTAACTGAAACAGATTCAGGCGATTTTATTTGCTATGCCGAAAACGAGCGTCCTTCCGACCCGCAGCATTCGGCGGCACATGTTTCGTATAATGAGATTTCTGAACGTTTCGTTGAAAAGTTTTCAGTGCAGCAGAACCTGAAACCGAAGCAGCTTATGACAGTCGTGCGTAAAGTATTGAAAAATAAATATATAGATGCAGAATTTGCCATTACTGGAGCTAATTTCATAACTTCAGACACAGGCAGCGTTGTCTTTTCGGAAGATGAAGGAAACGTCTTGAAGTCCATAGCGTCAGCGAAAAAACACATCGTCTTGACAGGCATTGACAAATTGGTGGCTTCACTCGAAGATATGTCAAAGTTGTTGCCGCTTTCATCGATTTTTGAAGTTTCAAAGAACAGAGTGTCAGCGGTTTACACTGTTGTAAACAAACCTGATTTTTTGATTTTGGTTGACAACGGACGCTCTGACATTCTCGAAAAAGAGTATCAGCGGCAGATTTTCACGTGTATTGAGTGCGGCGCATGTAACAATATATGTCCTATTTTCAATACAATAGGCGGACACGTTTATGAAATGGCGGTTCCGGGACCAGTCGGGACAGTGGTTAAGCCAATTACGGATGGTTTTGAAAAGGCTTCACATTTTGCGACGCTCTGCACCTCATGTCATCAATGCGATGAGATTTGCCCAATCAACATAAAGATAAGCGATTTGATTCTTCGCAACAGAATGGACATCGTTAGAGAAAATGATTCGTTGATTGATGAGAGAAATATTTTCAATTTCATGATAAAAAAAGTTGAAAACAGAAAGGCAATGGATAAGAACAATATTCTTAACAACTTGCAATACAAGCAGTTGATGAAGAAAAACTGGGGTTTGAAACGTGCTGTTCCTGTTTTTGCGGAGAAGACATTTTCACAACTTTGGAAAGAAGCGAATGGTATAAAAGAATAATAATTATAAACAACAAAATTCAAACAATGAAAAAATTATCTTTATTCTTGCTTATTGCGCTCACAAGTCTGGGACTTTTTGCGCAGGTTGAGATCACAGATGATTTCAACAGTTACACGGAAGGCACTTTCAACGGCCAGGGCGGTTGGAAAGCTGTGAAACACAGTGCTGGCGGCGGCGTGCTGAAAATCGAATATGTCGGCGGCGACGGCACTACAACGCCTGACGAGACACTCGGCGTATTCTTCGATGCTGCCAATACAAATTTCGGTGAGATTGCCACACACAAAGCCACCAACGGCTGGAATTTCGATTTCTCACAAGGCGGTACAATCGAAATCGAAATTGACATGTATCGTAACTACTGGGGAACAGTGTTCGGTGTCGGCTACGACGCTGACGGCGACGGCTCGGTGCTCCCTCCGATGAGTTATGAAACAACGAAACCGAACCCGAACCTTCCCACACAGGACGGCGGTATCTGGTTCACCACAACGTATAACAATACTAACGATGATCGCTTTATCAATGGTATAGTGTTGCCTAACAATACTTTAGCTGTTGATTATGACTACGATTACGATGGTTGGATGCGCTGGAAAATGATGATTGACCTCGAAGCCAACAACGGTCAGGGCAGCGTTTCAATGTTTATTGATCCGGAATGTTCAGGCGAGTTCCAGCCGGTTCCTGAAATCCAAGGTGTCAACTGCGGACTTACTCCAGGTTCAGGTGACCGCTTCGACCCGGCGATGTGGGACGGCGTGTTCTTCCTCAACAGCAGCCATGCAGGTTACGACAACTTCGTACTTCGTACAATTCCAGCCGGACTCGCTTCACAGTTTATTGATTTTCAGGCGATTTCAGACAAACTGACATCAGCTTCCCCGATACAACTTGTGGCGACCGCTTCATCAGGACTTCCTGTAAGTTTTGAAGTCGTTTCAGGTCCTGCTTCAGTCAACGGAAACACATTGACACTCAATGGCACTCCGGGCGTGGTGAAAGTGAAAGCTGTTCAAGAAGGCGACGCAAACTGGCAACCGGCTCCGTCAGTAACACGTACATTCGAAGTCGTTGACCCGGATGCATACACTCCGGAAATAACAATCCGCCGCCCTTATAACGGCACGACAGTCTATGCACCTACATTGAACGACCCGATTCTCCTTGTTCTCAGTGCATACATCGAACACGGCGATGCCATCAAATTTGAAGACGTTACAATGTCAATCAACGGCGAGACAATGGAACTTTCAACGGCTTATCCTGACGATCCTTCAAACGGTTATTGGTACACGACATGGACTCCGACATCTTACGGCAGCTTCGACATGACGGCTTCCATCACACAGAGCGGAGGAAAGACAACAACTGCAAATAATTCATTTACAGTTACTAACGAATATAACAATATTGAAGTGACCGCTTTTAACGGCGACCTCGTGGTGACACCGAATCAGCAGACAAACACAGCTGAATATGTATTCCCTTCACACGTCAACGCTTTCAACGACATCAGATTGAATTATCAGCATCAGTGTGTCGGCGGTTGCGACCCGTATGACCGTGTCGGTTATTGCCGCGTGAAGAACTACCGTGGCGAATGGGTTGAACTCTTCCGTTACATCGCTCCGTTCGGTGTGGAATGCGAAGCCGACCTCGACGTCACAGACTACACGACATTGCTTCAGGGTCTCGTTGAGTTCGAACTTTATTTCCAGACATGGAGCGGCAACGGTTATGCCCCTATCGCCACTTTCAGCTATACGAAAGGAACTCCGGAATATAAATATGTGGATATGAATGAGTTATGGTTCGGTATCTACGATTTTGGCGATTATGCAAATCAACAGCCAGTTCCTGAAATCAATTACACATTCCCTGATGGGACACAGAAGGCAAACTTGAAGGTTATCACCACAGGTCACAACTGGAGCAGCGGCACCAACGGCGCATACAACACCGACAACGCAGCTGAATTCAGCAATAACACACATCATGTTTATGTCAACGGAACAAAGAAATATGACCAGCACAACTGGTTGACATGCAATCCTAACCCTTACGGCTGCCAGCCGCAGAACGGCACATGGACATACGAACGTTCAGGATGGTGCCCGGGTTCAATGGGTATGGTTTGGGATTTCGACCTCAGCGAATATGTCGGCAACGGAAATGCAAACATTTTCTATCAGTTCGATCCGACATACATCGACCAATGCCATCCTAACTATCCTGACTGTGTGAACGGCCAGAACAACTGCCCGAATTGCAGTGCCGCCGACAACCCGATATTAAGGTTGTCAGGTGCCGTCGTCAGCTACAGCAACAGCATCGCAGTGGTTGATGATGTTCCTACCTTGATTGACCACAACGACCCGTTTGAGGTCAGCATGAGACCAAATCCTGCAAAGTCAACATTAAGACTTTCAACGAATTACGATAAAGGTCGTATCTGCTGTCACATCTTGAACATGCAGGGTCAGGAAATCCGCAACTTCGTTTTTGAAGGCGAGACGACAATCGATATCGAAGACCTTCCTTCAGGTGTCTATATGGTCAGTTTCATTGGCGGACAGGTTGTGACAAGGAAATTTGTGAAGGAATAGAAAGTTTATAAAGGGGGCTGGCGCATGTTGGTTTATATCAACTGCGCCGGCCTTGTTTTATTTTTAATGACTGATTTCATGTTTAATTTGACCGAAGTACATGCGTTATTTAAGACCTATAGGTCAAAATTTCAGATTAATATTGGGCGCAAATGAATTTTAAGAACAAAGAACAAAATTATTACGTTCTGCGATATTTTTATTACTTTTGCAAAAAAAAAACATGAATTTTAAAACGACATACATTATAATGACAATTCGCAAGTTTGCGGAGCATTATTCGATAGCTTGGAAAGAATCCTATCAATATTTGAAAAAATATGGTGGTATCTCTTTCCTTGACGATTGCTATGAAGCGGAACACACATTGTCGTTTGATGATGCCATAGAAGATCTGACGAGAGTTTGTGAAAACAACGGAGGAGGGTTGAAATATGCTTAAATTGTACCACGGTTCAAATATAAAGATTGAAAAAATCGATTTGTCAAAAGGACGTATCAACAAAGATTTTGGGAAGGGATTTTACTTGACAACCGTCAAAAGTCAAGCAGAGGAGATGGCGAAGAGAAAGGCAAAACAATATTTAGGAACAAATCCTGTTGTAACAGAATTCTATTTTGATAATTCCGTATTGTTATCCAATAAGTTGAAGATTAAACAGTTTACTGAAGTGAGTGCAGAATGGGCAGAATTTATCCTTAAAAACCGTAAGGCATCAAGGACTGGTTTTCACCATGATTACGACATCGTAATTGGTCCAATAGCAGATGACGGCGTCGTCCAGCAATTGGATTTGTACGAGATGAATCTAATTAGTATGAACCAATTGGTTGAGGCACTTCGCTGGCGTGATTTGAATGACCAGTATTTCTTTGGCACGGAAAAAGCAATCTCAAAACTTCAAGTGTTATGAGTAAAGAACAAATTTTCATAACTGACACATTGCTGTCGGGCGTTGTGAATCTTATCATAGAAAACAAGAATGTTTCCATACAGGAAGCCCTCAATATTCTATATAACTCTGAAACTTATAAGAAAATCATAGACACAGAAACGGGTTTGTATATTCAAAGTGCTGATTACAATTATGAAGTTCTGGAAGAGGAACTTTCAGGTGAAAATAAAATATATTTGATTTAGAAAATTTCCTTTGTGGATTATTAAAAAATATTGCTACATTTGCGACTTGAAAAATTGAATTAAGAAAAAGAGAATTTTAAAAAATAAAGACATAAATAAATAAGGCGTTTTTGCTTTGCTTTGTAACACTGAAATCTGGTAAATTTCAATTATAACTACACAAGGAAGTTGAAACGCTTGCGGTTTTACCGTGAGCTTTCTTGTTTTGTAGTTAGGTTTACCAGAGCCTCAGTGTTAAACAAAAAGTTTCACGGTTTTTTTATTATCATTTTGAAAAATTGGAATAAACTTAAAATTGTTAAAATATGAGAGAGATTAGATTGTTATTACTTGCATTGCTGGTTACATCCATGCAAAGTAATCTGTCCGCAGAACATGTGACGGCTGAAAAAGCCAGTCAAGTTGCTAAGAATTTTATTATTCAGAAAAAGACGTTCACAACATCTAAAGGCAAAAATCTTAAATTGTTCAAAAACATTGAACTTAAGCAAGTTGATACTGAACGATTCTCAGAGAATAATCATTTTTACATGTTTAATTTGAATGACAACCAAGGTTGGGTTATTATTTCTGATGATGACCGTTTCATTCCTGTTCTTGGTTATTCAAATGTGGGAAACATTAAAATCGACAGCATTCCCATCAACATGAAAGAATGGCTGTCTGGCTATAATCGTGAAATTCAATTCGGACTTGACAATGATGTTGTAGCTGATGAAAAAACTGCATTTCAGTGGGATGAATTGGAAAATGGAATATCAACCGAATTTGATAATAGGTCTGGAGCAAGTGTTGGACCACTGCTTACAACACAGTGGGACCAGAGTCCTTATTATAATCAATTTTGTCCATACAATATCTTGGCTAATGAGCGCACGGTTACTGGTTGTGTTGCAACTGCGATGGCTCAAGTTATGAAATATTGGAATTTTCCTGTTAAAGGTACTGGATATCATTCATATAATTCATTTTGGTATGGCACACAATCTGCCAACTTTGGTGCGACATATTACGATTGGAGTCATATGCCTAATAAATTGACTTCTTCGAGTAGTTCTGTTCAAAAAGAAGCGGTAGCTACATTAATGTATCATTGTGGAGTCAGTGTTAATATGGATTATGGTTTAGGTAGTCTTGGAGGTAGTGGAGCTTATGTAATTTCAAGTGATAGTCCAATCCAAAATTGTGCTGAATATGCTCTGAAAACGTATTTTGGATATAAAAATACATTACAAGGTTTGTGTAAAGACAATTATACGAATAATGTATGGATAAATAAACTAAAGACAGATCTAAATTCATCAAAACCGATAATATACTGTGGTTGTGGAACAGGTGGTGGACATTGTTTTGTATGCGATGGTTATGACAATAACAATTATTTTCACTTTAATTGGGGTTGGAGTGGACAAAATGACGGATACTTTTCATTGTCGGCACTGAATCCAGGCAGTGGTGGTGCAGGTGGAGGTTCGTATAGCTTCACTAGTAATCAACAAGCAATTTTTGGAATTGAACCAGATAATTCAAATCCACCATCATACGATTTAAGACTTTATTCAAACATCAATATTGATGATGAAATATGGTTTGGCGATGAGATTGAGGCTATAGTTAGTATTGCAAATTATGGAAATAGTGATTTTAATGGTTATGTGTGTGCGGCTGTGTTTGATGAAAATGGTTATTTTGTTGATTATATACTAAAAGGTTCAACATCAATTCAAGCAGGAATGTATAAAAATTTGGCATTTACGAATCCTGGCAGCATGGTATTTGTTCCTGGTTATTATATGGTTGCAATTTTTTATGCCACATCAAACAATGAAAGTTGGATAATTGTTGACGACGGCAATTATTACAATCTTGAAGATTTTGATATCTATTACTACTCTGACATAGAAGTGAACTCTGATTTTACAATTACAACCAATGGAGGGAGGCTAATACAAGGAAAATCCGCCACGGTTAATGTTGATATATTGAATACAGATTACAGTACTTTTTATGGCCAGGTTAGGGTGTCCTTGTCAAATTTGGATGGAAGTTTTGTACAAACAATCCAAATTAAAGATATAGATGGGCTGCAATATAACTATCACTATACTAACGGTTTAAATTTCACAGGAAATATAACGGCAGGACCAGGAACATATCATATGTCAGTTGTATATAAGGAAAGTGGTTCAAATTCATGGTATTATGCAGGAGCATCAGATTATTGTAATCCAATAATAATTGTTGTTGAGGCTGCTCCTTTAAATCCAGATTCGTACGAAACAAACAACATTCAAAGTCAGGCGAGAAGCCTAATATTGAATTGGTCAAACAATCATGCAACGGCAAGCACGTCAGGTTCCAATATTCATGTTGGTAATGATATTGACTATTATAAGGTAGTATTGCCAGCAGGTTATGGTTATACAATTACTCCGAGATTGCACGATTCATATAATAGTGGAAATGGGCAAAACTACACCATCGATGCAATGTTTTCATATTCAGTAAATGGTAATAACTATTCAACCACTTATGATGATGTGATGAGTGGGAATATTACAATAGATGGTCCTGTCACTGTATATTTTGTTGTCTCACCTTATTATTCAGGAATGACGGGAACATATTTGCTTTCGTTATCATTGGCACGGTCGCCAATAACATCTGTTGATGAAAACAATCTTTCAGAAATCAGTATTTATCCAAATCCAGCAAGAGATTTTGTGAATATTGAAATTCCTGAAAATCATGGAGAAATTAGAGAAATGTCGTTGTTTGACATCACAGGAAAATTGGTCCGAAGTGAAAATATTGAAAATCAAAGTAGAACATATACGGTTTCATTAGATGACATGCAAAGTGGCAGCTATATTATGAAACTTGTTTTAAAAGATGAGATTATCACAAAAAAAATTATTGTTAAATAAAAAATCAAATTATCATGAAGAAATTATTATTGTTGTGTGTCGGCCTTGTTTTTCTTGTAGGCTGTGGACAAATTGAAGAAAACAAACAAGCCGAAGAACAACAACGCATTGAAAAAATCAAGTCTGAAGAAGCATTAAAGGTTCAGAATTATATTAAAGTAAATGGTGAAATAGGTGTTAAAGAAACGCATCTTTTTTCAGATGATGAATACGAAATGAATGCTGAAATTTCAAGTATTGCGTCATACGTAAATTATAGTAATGTTGTAATACAAATATCATACGAATCAAAAAATGGTATTTTACTTAAAAATGAAATTGTTACTTTTAATGGTATTGTAAAGTCTGCCAAAACTCCATTCAGATGTAAAGTCAATCCACCAAAAAAGAAATTTAATTTTTCTTTAAAAGTTTTGTCCGCCAGTGTATCTAATAAATAATATGCTGTTTTTGTTTATTTTTTAAGTAAATTATTTCGTAAAACAAACTTTATCAAAATCAATTCGTGATCAACACAGATGAAATCTCACACAATTTAATTTTCAATCCCAAATTCAGGACAGCCTCACCTCTGTCCTGATTTTTTGATGCTTTTAAAATTCTTCAGAAAATTTTTTTAAAATGTAACATACGAACCTAAAACTGTACTATTAATAGGTAAAGTAATGTACATAAGCATTTTGAAAAGCTGAATAGGACTCTTTACCTGCGCACTATCGGAATATTATGATATTAAAAAGAAAAATTTGACCTGCACACCAAAAAAGACGGACCTGCGCCCGTCTTTATCATTCGTGAAATTTATGCAATTCGTGGTGACTACTTCAAATAATCACTGACAAAATTCATCAAATCCTCGCCGCTCAAGTTTCTCGCCACGATGACGCCGTCTTTGTTGATGATGACATTCTGCGGGATGAAAGCGATGCTATATAAAGCCGCCGCCTTGTTTTCCCAGCCTTTGAGGTCGCTGACGTGATTTTCCCACGAAAGGTTGTCGTCAACGATGGCCTTCTCCCACGCCGCCTTGTCGGTGTCCAACGAAACGCTCAAAATGTCAAAACCTTTGTCTTTGAAAGCGTTATAGACCGCGACGACATTCGGGTTTTCCTTGCGGCAGTCGGGGCACCATGACGCCCAGAAATCAATCATCAAAAGTTCGTTGCTGCCGACGATTTCGCTTAATGCAATCATTTCACCGTCAACTTTTTCCTGTTTGAAATCAGTGAAATTATGTCCGACGGAGACACTTTCAAGACCCATGATGTAATTCTTGATAACTTTGGTGTAACCGCTGTTTCTGGCTTCACCTTCAAATGAATCGATGAGCCTGTACAAATCATCAAGGCTGAAAGCCCATTTGTAACGGTACAAGGCGTAAGCACCGAGCACGTTGTCACGGTTTTCTTTCACCATTCCCATTGCTGCGTACATGGCTTCAGTCTCATCTTCAATCTTGTTGAAATCTTCAGCGAAAGTGTTGAGTTCATCTTGTTTCGGACCAGCTTTCACATTGATTTTGTTATAGTTCTGACAATCTCCTGTAATCATGACATCTTGATTTTCAGTGAAAATTGGCAGAGGTCTCTTCCAACCGTCGATGTCGATGAGATATGAATCAAGATTTTCGCCTTTTTGAACTTTGAAAACAACTTTGTCATTCTTCGCAACCAAAGAGTTCAAAATCTCGATTTCTTCATTCACATAATGTTTCAGATAAACGGTCTTACCGTCTGAATTTTTAAGATTTACATTGATTTTAAATGAATTGCTGCTGCAAGATGCGAGGCAAATGACAGCAAATAATGCAATAAGTAACTTTTTCATTTTAAATTAAATTAATTCTTTTTTATTGGTTTAAACAAATAAGAGATAAGCATAATTACAAACAGAGAAACGGGGACGCTTATCAAAACTTCGAGCAATACAATTCCTAACAGCTTGAAACTGAAGGCTTCAAGAAAAAATAAGGTGAAGTTATGAATCAGCAGGATGATAAGCGAATATACAAAAAACCACAGAAATCCCATCTTGTTGACAGTAGGTTCGTTTTTTTCTTCCAATTCGCTTTTTCTTGTCATAAGTCCGATGATGTACGGCCTCAAATAGGCGATCAAAACTGTCGCGGCGGCGTTTAATCCCGGTGTCCCATCGAAGATGTCAACGGCCATTCCGATTAGAAAACCATAAATAATAAGCCGTAGATTCGGCGTTTTGAAAGGCAGAACCATGATGAAAAGGACATAGATTATCGGATGCAGATAGTTTCCGATCCGGATGTTATTGAACACCAAGACTTGGAGTAAAAACAGTCCGATGAATATTAAAATATTCTTAATCAACGTGTTATACATAATGAATCAATTTCTGCCTTGAAGTTGTTTTTAACTACGTAAACGTATTGCAGCGTGCTGAAATCCGTAGAGAATCTCATTTTCGCCGCATTGAAGTCAGACCTCTCATCGAAAGAGGCCTCTTCAATTGTCCCGACCATTATTCCGGCGGGGAACGTGTTGGAGTAGCCGCTTGTGACAAGGGTGTCGCCTTTGTTTATCTTAAGGTGAGCGGGGATGTCTTTTACGGTGCTGAACTTGTAACCGTCGCTGTTCCAGACAACGCTTGCGATGTTCTGGTTGCTTGCGAATCTGACACTCGTGATTGACGACGAATTGAGCATGCTCATCACGGAAGCATAATGATTGCTGACATTCACGACTTTCCCGACGACTCCGTTGTCACAAATAACTCCCATGTCGGCTTCAATGCCATCAAACCGGCCTTTGTCGATGAGAATGAAATTATTCACCTTGTTGAGGCTGTTACTGATTACGTGTGCCGGAATGTAAGAGAAAGTTTCATCGTGCCTTACGGAGTCAACGGGAAACCTGTATTTTTCCAATTCATTCATTAACAAGGCATTATGATGAATCAGCAATTCATTTTCGTTTTTAAGGTTGAAATAATTGCCAATATTCGACGATGTTGAATGCAAGTTGCCTGAAATGCTGTTTGAAAAGCTGACAAATTTCCTGTTATGATACGACAAACTATTCAGTATCAAAATGATACAGATTATTTCCAGCAGTAAAAACATCAATACAGCTTTGTATTTTTTTAAAAAGACAAGCAGATTGTACATTTCAATATTCCGTTACTTGATTAGGAACGGGAATTTGTCGAAGTTTTTCAGTGCGATGCCTGTGCCGCGAGCCACGGCGCGCAGCGGGTCTTCGGCGACGTGAATCGGGAGTTGGGTCCTGTCGTGCAGACGTTTGTCGAGACCTCTGAGCAATGCGCCGCCGCCAGTGAGGTAGATGCCGGTGCGGAAGATGTCGGCTGAAAGTTCAGGTGGTGTTGTCTCAAGTGTGTTCAGCACTGCGGCTTCGATCTTCGAAACGCTTTTGTCGAGACAATGCGCTATCTCCTTGTAATTCACCTTTATTTCCTTCGGAATACCTGTCAACATATCGCGGCCGTGAACTGCATATTCATCAGGCGGGTTGTCGAGGTTCTGAATGGCTGCGCCGACTTCTATTTTGATGAGTTCGGCGGTGCGTTCACCGATGTTCATGTTGTGCTCCTTGCGCATGTAGTCAACGATTTCTTCGGTGAAGTCATCGCCGGCCACACGTATCGACTTGTTTGTGACGATGCCGCCGAGTGCTATGACGGCGATTTCCGAAGTGCCGCCTCCGATGTCAACAATCATGTTTCCCATCGGTTCCAGGACGTCGATGCCGATACCGATGGCGGCTGCCATTGGCTCGTGGATGAGTCGCACTTCCTTTGCACCGGCTTGCTCTGCGCTGTCTTTCACGGCTCTCTCTTCCACTTCCGTGATTCCAGACGGGATGCAGATGACCATCTTAAGCGCGGGAGGAAATATCGAGTTGTGGAAGTTAATCATCTTTATCATTTCGCGGAGCATGAATTCCGCAGCCTGGAAGTCGGCGATGACACCGTCGCGTAAAGGCCTGATAGTCTTGATGTTTTCATGTGTTTTTCCATGCATCATCATGGCGCGTTTGCCAACAGCCATAATTTGTTGGGTGTCGCGCTGCAACGCCACGATAGAAGGCTCGTCAACCATCACCTTGTCGTTGTAAATGATGATGGTGTTAGCTGTACCGAGGTCGATTGCCAATTCTTTGTTGAAGAATGAGAAAAGTCCCATATTATATCATTTTTTAATGTTTGAAATGTCTGAATCCAGTGAATACCATTGCGATGCCGAATTTGTTGCAGGCATCAATTGAGTCTTGGTCGCGTACCGAGCCGCCAGGCTGGATGATGGATTTAATTCCGGCTTCGTTGGCGATTGTCACGCAGTCGTCGAACGGGAAGAAAGCGTCAGACGCTAAAACCGCGCCCTTGAGGTCAAAGTTGAAACTGTCAGCCTTCGCTATCGCCTGACGCAATGAGTCAACACGCGAAGTCTGACCGATTCCGGAAGCATACAGCTGTTTGTTCTTCGCAAGGACGATTGCATTTGAACGACTGTGTTTCACAATTTTGTTCGCGAAAATCAAATCATCAATATCGTTCTGGTTTTCAACGAGTTTCTCGGTCACGGGCTTGAAGTCAGCAGCCGTTTCCACATGAAGGTCGCGGTCTTGCTCCAAAATTCCGTTGAGTGCGGATTTGTAAATCTTCGACGGAAATTTGTTGGATTTCAGTTTCAGAACGATTCTGTTTTTCTTTGTGAAGAGGATGTCGAGGACGCCTTCATCATAATCAGGAGCCACGCAGACTTCAAAGAACATCTTGTTCATTTCCGTAGCTGTCTGAATATCAATTGGTTGATTGCTTACCATAACGCCGCCGAAAGCTGAAACAGGGTCGCCGGCCAACGCAGCGTTGTAAGCGTCGAGGATGTTGCTTCGAGAGGCGATTCCGCAAGGATTGTTGTGTTTCAAAATAGCGAAAGTCGGCTCTTCAAATTCGCGGATGAGATTCAATCCGGCGTCAAGGTCTAACAGGTTGTTGTATGAAAGGTCTTTGCCGTGTAATTTCTCGAAAACGTCATCGAGGTTTCCGTTGAAGACGGCCTGCTGATGAGGATTTTCGCCGTATCTCAACGTAGATGCTTGATTTTCGCCGCTCTTGCCGTCAAACCAATTGAAGATTGCCGTGTCGTAATGTGAGCTTGTCTGGAAAGCATATTTCGCAAAACGCATTCTGTCTTCAATCGAAGTGCATCCGTTCTGCCGTTCGTACATCTCCATAAACTCTTGATAATGAGCCGATGAAGGGACGATGAGACAGTCATTGAAGTTCTTTGCGCCGGCACGGATGAGTGAAATGCCGCCGATGTCGATTTTCTCGATAATCTGTGCTTTGTCGTCGGTGTTTCTCACTGTTTCTTCAAAAGGATAGAGGTCAACGATGACAAGGTCGAAAGCTGGAATCTCGTATTTCTGCATTTCCTGAATGTCGGTCTCGTTGTCGAGACGTGCGAGGATGCCGCCGAACACTTTCGGATGTAAGGTCTTCACGCGACCGCCAAGAATTGATGGATACCCGGTCAACGATTCAACGGAACGGACGCTGTCATCAATCTTTTTTATGAAGTCCAATGTTCCGCCTGTAGCGTAGATTTGTACGTCATTTTTTTTGAGTAATCCAACAATTTTATCAAGATCAGTTTTGTAAAATACTGATATTAAACAATTTGATATTTTTTTTAGTGCCATGTTTTTTACGGGTTTAAAACTGCAATTATACTAAAAAAATGTGAATTGCAGACTTTTTGACAAAGTATTTTTTTCAAGAGTTTTTCAACATTCAAGAGATATTTTTCTCGTAAAAAATGACTTATAGGAAAAACAAAAATGCAAATGTTTCTGCTTGATAATTCTAAATAATTGAATATTAAAGTATTGTTAAGGAAAAAATAATTTTTAAAAAATGTCAAAAACCAAGAATTTTTTAATAATTTTACGGGTTAAAAATTTATAGAAGTGGAAACACGTTGGATAATTGCCCAAGAGGTTGATAAACAAAATGTTAAGAGCTTGTCGGATGCTTTAGGCATCGATGAGAATCTTGCCACTTTGCTTGTCCAACGTGGAATTACAACGTATGAAGAGGCTCGTGACTTTTTCCGTCCGTCGCTTTCGCACCTCCACGATCCATTTTTAATGAGAGACATGGATAAGGCTGTTGACAGGCTTCAGCTTGCGATGCAGAATGGTGAGAAAATCCTCATTTACGGCGATTATGACGTTGACGGAACGACGGCGGTCGCGCTTATTTACACCTACCTTAAAAATTTAGTCAACAAAAAGAGAATAGAATTTTACATTCCCGACCGTTATGAGGAGGGGTATGGGATTTCATATAAAGGCATCGACTACGCCGCCGAAAATGGCTTCGGAGTTGTAATCGTTCTTGACTGCGGCATAAAAGCGGTCGAGAAAATCGAATATGCCAACGAAAAAGGTGTCGATTTCATCATCTGCGACCATCACCGTCCGGGTGATGAGATACCGAACGCAGTGGCAGTTCTTGATTCAAAACGCAATGATTGTCAATATCCTTATAAGGAATTGTCAGGTTGCGGTGTCGGATTCAAGCTCGTCACAGCTTTGTCAATGCGTCTCGGGAGACCTATTGAAGAGGTTTATGCCTTGATGGATTTCGTGGCTGTGAGTATCGCCGCCGACATTGTACCCATCACAGGTGAAAACCGCGTCTTGGCGTATTTCGGTTTGAAACTTCTCAACAGGCGTCTGCGTCCTGGCATCGAGGCCATCTTGCGTCACGCAAACATACGTCGCCGCGATGAAAGCCAGCATCCTGAAAATGAATCCCAAAACGTTCTCGAAAGAGAGTTGACAGTCAGTGATTTAGTGTTTCTGATCGGACCAAGAATCAATGCGGCCGGCCGTCTTGAGAAAGCAAGCGATTCGGTGCGTCTGCTTATAGCGAGCAATCGCGAACACGCAGAGAAACTTGCTTCGAGCATCAACGATTTGAATTCAAAACGTCGTGAGTTCGACAACGCCATCACGGAAGAAGCTCTTCAGATGATTCATGATGACGAGAAAATGCGTAACGCCAAGAGCACCGTGATCTTCAACGAAAACTGGCACAAAGGTGTTATCGGCATCGTGGCGTCGCGCCTGACGGATTCGTATTACAGACCGACCATCGTCCTCACACGTTCAGGCAATCTGATAACAGGTTCCGCCAGATCGATACGCAATTTCGACATTTATGACGCCATCGACGATTGTTCCGACTTGCTTGAGCATTTCGGAGGCCATAAATATGCCGCCGGACTTTCATTAAAACCGGAAAACCTGCCGGAATTTGCCGAACGTTTTGAGAAATATGTTTCGGAACATCTTGAAGATGAAGAACTTGTGCCGGAACTTAATGTAGATATTCGTCTTAATTTCTCTGATATCACTCCGAAGTTTGTCAGGATTTTGAAACAGTTTGCTCCGTTCGGACCAGGCAACCTTTCGCCAGTTTTCCTTACTGATAACGTCGTCGATACTGGTTATTCAAGAGCCGTCGGAAATCGTAAGCATCTGAAACTCACTGTTATGCAGAATAATGATGCCGAAAACACTTTTGCGGGAATCGCGTTCCAGAAAGGCGATATGTATGAACGTATTCACGAAAAAGAACCGTTCTCGATGTGCTATTACGTCGAGGAAAACTTCTGGTTGGGAAAGACAAACTTACAACTTAATGTCAAAGACATCAAGTTTCAGGACCAAAAATAAGATTATTTTAGCCAAACAAAACTCTGCCGATAAGGATTACCCCACAGGTTATCAATATGATACCTATAATGTGGTTAAATAATTTCATTCTCTCTTCTGTGAAGAAACGTTTCAGTGAGTATGCCCCGATGATTTTCAGCAAGTCAATTATAAGCACCGTGGTGAATGTTCCCAGGAAATAAAACAAGAGTTTGTGTTTGTCACCGTTGTAGATTCCCGAAGCTGTGGCGACACATGTCATCCAAAAGAACCAGATGAAAGGATTTACAATATTGATACACAATCCTTTAAGCAGATAAATATACCAACCGGTACCTTTGCTTTTGTCCTCAAATGTTTCTTCAAATTTTGGGTTGTGCCTTTCGAGTTTCTTCTCTACTTCCGCAAAATCATCGTTTTTACGTTTTGAACGTTCAACGACTCTTTCCGGTTTTGTTTTGTATGTGACTATTCCAAAGATGATGACGATTACTCCGGCTGCGATTCCGGCGAGCATGACATTTCTGTTTCCACTGTTGAAATCAAAGCGTATAGATGTCATCATCATCAAAATTACAACAACGATGTCGCTCAACATAACGCCGGCATCAAAAAACAAAGCTCTTTTGAAACCTTTGCTGAGACTTGTTTGTATAAGAGTGAAAAAAGCAGGCCCCAAACCTAAAACCGTTGCCAACGATAAACCGAGTAATGCTCCTGATAAGAAAGTCATAAATTCAAAATTTAAACCGCAAAGATAATAAAAATTATTGACAATGACGGTTTTTACATTATTTTTATCGTTATTTTGAAAATATGAAATTTCGTTTGGAACTGCTAATTTTGTAATCAATTGTAAATAAATCATTTCATAGCGACAACGACAGCATTTTTATATTTTTTAAAAACTCCTTGTAAATTAAACACTTCTGTAAGAATAACATATATTCCTGGTTGCACCAATTTTCCGTTTTCATCAACGCCGTCCCAAATAAAATGCCCGTTTGTGGAAGCTAAATTATTGTCAACTAACTGTTTTACAAATCTTCCGTAAGAGTCAAAAATTTTGATGTTAATGACGAAACCGGCCTCATTGAAATTGTAATGAATGCCGGTGATGTCGTCGAAACCATCGCCGTCTGGTGAAAAAATTGACGGAATAATTTCAATTTCTTTGTCAATGTCTTCGTTTTCAACGCTTGACGAGTTTGTGAAGCCAGGTGTTCCGTATAATGGCGCCGCCGCGGAATGCCAGCTTTCATCAATCCTTTCGAGAGAAACGCCTTTCGTTTCGGTCAAAAGCGGATGGTGACATTCTTCGGAATAACCGATTACGTCAATGGTTTCGGATTCGTGAAGAAGAATCGCTGTAGCTCCGTTGTTCGGATACTGCGGAAAACCTTGCATTTCAATGAAGTTGTCGGTCTTACATTCATATTGCCGTTCGATTTCTTCTGCGGTATTTGTTAATAAAACAAAGGAAAATGGTAAAAAAAGCCTGTTTTCAGTGCAAATCTGCCTGGCTGTTGTGTCGGGCGGATTAGGAAAGGTCGATTTAACCAAACCGATTTTGAGTTCCGAAAGGTTGAAAATCTTATCAGATTTATTGAAAAGTTCAACATAATCACCAGCAGGTTCAATGGGGTCGAAGAGTATTTCGTTGATGATAATATCTTTGGGTTTTGGAACATCAGGAAGTCCGAAACCATATTTGGTGTCTTCCGAAATAGAAATGCCAGAACAATTTAAAACATTGTTTATCAGGATATTATAAACACGACCAATCTCAAAATTTTGAATGAATGTCAGCTGGACGACGTTTGTTTTTTCGGAGAAGGTTGCGGTTTCCGACGGGTTTGAATCAAATTCGTTTATGTAATAGTTCTCGATGTCGTCTAAAGATTCGGGGTTCATTTTCTGGTTGAAGACGATTTCAATACAGTTGTCGGATATAACGTCAATGTAATCAATGTTTGGAATCAGCGGATTGGCTGCGTTGACAGAATTTGTTTCGCCGGGGCTGCCTCCTCGCGGGTCGGTGCTGGCTCGCCAGTTTTCCTTGCCGGCGCACGGTGCTTCGGGGTCAATCTGTTCCAACGACCAGCCGCCTTCCTCTTTGTCTTTGTCGCGATACCACGACAAATCGAAATTCACCCCCGAAATCATCCCGAAATCTTTGTCTCTTAGTTCGATTTTCACGCCGGCGTTGGTTATCCCGAAACTCGAAAACCCGTAGCAATTTCCATAGTTTGAAAATGTCTCGACCATGTCGTTTTTACAGAAAATCAAAAACTCATTCGGTTGAATTACAACGCTTTCGGTGATTTCTTTTTCGCTTGTCCCGATAACTAAAAACCAGTTTTTCAAATCAACTGGAAACTCACTTGCGTTGTAAACTTCGATGTATTCACACTGCGGAAGTGCGACAGAAGGTTCCGGGTCGGCCATTATCTCATTGATAACCAAATCGTTTTCATGTGTTTTATGTCGTAGAAACGTACTTTTAATTTTTTCGGAGACATTGCTGTTTAAATCCTGTATTTTATTGATTGTCAATGTGTAATAAAAATCTTCTTGAATTATGTCAGAGAATGTCAGAATTATTTGTGATTTATTTTCTGAAAACTCGGTTTTTTCTGGGGAATATAATTGATTGTCAACAATATAATTGTCGTTTTGCAAAGCGGATTCATCGATGTTTTCACTGAAAAACAGTTGAATTTGGTGTTCGTTCAATACAATCAGGTTTTCGAGCTGCGGCGGAGTGGTGTCAACGATTTTCGGTCCGATATAGACATCATCGAAATATACTTTTTGGGCGTTGCTTTTGCTGAAAGTTATATGAAATCCAAAGTCGCCTGTCGGAATATAAGTGCTGTCAACACATTGAGCCTCAAAGGAATAATCGTCATTCCCGTTTTTGTCGATAAAAATCTGCCAAAGTCCGGCAGCACTTCTTGTCACCTTTACGGATGTTGAAAAAGGTGAGGCAATGAATGTGTCGGAACCTCGGCAGATACTGACGATTGTAGTGCCGTCAACACGTTGTAAGTCAACCACATCTTGGTTTCCGGCTTCACCGAAACGGATGAAATAATTGTCGCACAGAAACACGTCGGTGAAATTTTTCGATGACGGGGCGAAAGCCTCCTTTATCCAGAAACGCCACTCTAAATCTTCGTTTTTCAAACCCGTTTCGGACAGGCACGGCATCAAGGCGTTTTCAACAGACAGCGTGGCATATCCGCCGGCACTTGCATTGAGTTGAAGCTGCTTGTTGGCATTCACGATAAATATGGTGTCAGTGCCTGTCCACGCCGGGTTTTCCGTGAAATCTCCATCGGAGAAATTATCGGTTATTTGCGCTGAAATTGACAACCCCATTAATACAATAAGGTGTGCAAAGAGTATCGATAATATTTTTACTTTCATAACTGCCAATGATTTGAAAAATTTATGTACTTTTGCGCAAAAGTATAACAAAAAATCCGGATATTTTCAAATGTAAAAGAAATTTACACTGAAAATCGGAAAATCGTTGAATTGTAAAATAATTTTTACAAAAAAGGGGTTAATTGTAAAAAAAATTTAAGAAAAAAGATGAAAATAGCGGTTATTGGAGCGTCCGGATTGGTTGGACAGAAGATGTTGCAGGTGCTTGAAGAGCAGAAAATCCACATCGATGAGCTGATTGTGGCGGCTTCGGAGCGTTCGATAGGCAAGAAAATCACATTTGGTGGCGAAGAATATACAATGGTTTCGGTTGAACAGGCGATAGAGATGTGTCCTGACATCGCGATTTTCTCGGCCGGCTCCGACGCTTCACTGAAATACGCGCCGTTGTTTGCAGAGAAAGGCACTTACGTCATCGACAACAGTTCGGCCTGGCGCAGAAAAGATGGCATTCCGCTTGTGGTGCCTGAAATAAATGCGAACGACATAAACGTTGATACTCATATAATTGCGAATCCAAATTGCTCTACAATCGGGCTTGTGATGGCTCTCGCGCCGATGCACCGACGCTATGGGATAAAACGTATTGTGGTCTCAACGTATCAGTCGGTGAGCGGCAGCGGTCTCAAAGGTCTCAACCAGCTTCATTGCGAACAACGCGGCGAGAAAGCCGAAAATCCGGCTTATCCGCATCAGATTCATGAAAACATCCTCCCTCACGGCGGCACCTTCAACGATGACGGCAGCACCACGGAAGAAGAGAAACTCGTTTTTGAAACGAACAAAATCATGCACTCCGACATTAGAGTCTCGGCGACGGTGGCACGCGTCCCGGCTTACGGCGGACACTCGGAGTCGGTCAATGTTGAGTTTGCGCAACCATACGATTTACAGGAACTTAGAGCGGAAATTGCGAAGTTTCCGGGCATCGTGATAGCAGACGACCCAAGCCAGAATATTTATCCGACACCACTGATGGCTTACGACAGGGACGAGGTCTTCGTCGGCAGGATGCGCCGCGACAACAGCATCGAAAACGGCTTCAATTTCTGGGTCGTGACCGACAACATACGCAAAGGCGCGGCCACCAATGCGGTGCAGATTGCGAAAGAGGTGATTATGTTGTTAGGTAGATAGGTGGTTAGGTTTTTAGGTTATTAGGAATAATGAAGATTTATCATAACATATTAGAATTCAAGCCTGTAAAAAATGCGGTTGTAACCATCGGGACATTCGATGGCGTGCATCGCGGGCATCAGTTTATCCTGAATGACATGGTGAAAAAGGCGCGGGAAATCAGAGGAGAAACCGTTGTTGTGACGTTCTATCCGCATCCTCGGCAGGTGCTTTGCATCGGCGACAACAGCCTCCGTTTCATCTCCACACAGGAAGAGAAAATAAAACAGATGGATGCCTTGGGCATTGACAATCTGATAGTTATAAAGTTTACGAAAGAGTTCTCAACATTGTCTTCAGAGGATTTTATCAGGAATTACATCGTCGAAAAAATCAAACCGGCAGTGCTGATAATCGGTTATGACCATCATTTCGGAAACAACCGTCTCGGCGACTTTGAAATGCTGAAAGAACTCGGTGAGAAAAACAATTTCAAAGTGGAGAAAGTTCCTGTGCAAGATGTTGATAATGTCGTGGTTAGCTCGACAAAAATCCGTCACGCCTTGCAGATGGGCGACATCCGTCACGCCAACAATCTTCTTGGACATCAGTTTTCAAACACCGGAATCGTGGTTCACGGCATGGGTTTGGGTCGTCAGATGGGCTATCCTACTGCTAATCTGGAGGTTGCATTCGAATATCGTCTTATCGAGAAGCCTGGCGTCTATGCCACTTTCGTCGATTTCGACGGCAAGACGATGCCTGCGATGACTTATATCGGTCGCCGTCCGACGGTGAACGACAACCGCCCCGCAACAATAGAGTCGCATCTCATCGGCTTCGACGGCGATCTTTATGGCAAACAATTGACACTCAGGTTTGTGGACCGGGTGAGAGACGAAAGGAAATTCAACGGTCTCGATGAGTTGAAACGTCAGATTAACATTGATGAACAGACAATCATTAATATCTTAAATAAATTATCATGAAAAAACTCTTAGCATTAATCACAATTATCTGCCTTTTCTCAACAGTTAAGGTTAATGCCTGCACCAACTTCCTCATCACCAAAGGTGCATCGGCTGATGGTTCGACAATGATTTCGTATGCCGCTGATTCTCACGTACTTTACGGCGAGTTGTATCATTATCCGGCAGCCGATTACCCTGAAGGCGCGATGCGTGACCTTTACGACTGGGACAGCGGCCGTTACCTCGGTCAGATTCCGGAAGTCCGTCATACTTATAACGTTGTCGGCAATATGAACGAATGGCAGCTCGCCATCGGTGAAACGACTTACGGCGGCCTCGAATGTCTCTGGGAAGGCGAAGGCCTGATGGACTACGGCACGTTGATTTACATCTCGTTGCAGCGTTGCAAGACGGCTCGCGAAGCCATCCGTAACATCGCCGAACTCACCGCGCAATACGGCTACATCAGCGAAGGCGAGTCGTTCTCCATCGCCGACACCGAAGAGGTCTGGATCATGGAAGTGATCGGCAAAGGCAAGTTCGGCAAAGGCATGGTGTGGGTCGCACGCCGCATCCCCGACGGATATGTCAGCGGCCACGCTAACCAGGCACGCATCCAGACTTTCCCGCTTAAAGGCAAGAACGTCCTCACCTCTAAGGACTTCGACAAGTTCATGACAAACAAGAAAGTCGATTGCATCTATGCCGAAGATGTCATCTCCTTCGCAAAAGCTAATAATCTTTATGTCGGAAAAGACGAAGACTTCTCATTCTCAGACGTTTACGCTCCCGTTGATTTCAGCGGCGCACGTGGCTGCGACCTCCGCGTATGGGCGATGTTCAACAAAGTCGCCGACGGTATGGACGCCTATTGGGACTATGCCACCGGACGCGACATCAAACGCGCGAAGCCGTACGTCAAAGGACAGCCGCAGACAGTCGAGAACTTCCCTTCAAACAGAATGCCTCTCTGGGTTCTCCCGAAGGAGAAGGTGAGCGTCCGCGATATGATGAACTTCATGCGCGACCACCTCGAAGGCACCGAACTCGACATGTCTGTTGACCTCGGCGCAGGCCCTTTCCACTGCCCGTACCGCTGGCGCCCGATGGATTTCGAGGTTGACGGACAGGCTTACTGCCACGAGAGGACGACGGCCACACAGCAGACCGGCTTCTCGTTCGTCACGCAGAGCAACAGCCAGAACATCCCCGGAATGGGCGGCATCATCTGGTTCGGCGTCGATGACGCGGCAAGCACCGTATATTGCCCGATGTACACGACGATGACAGAAATCCCGCTCTGCTTCCGCGAAGGCAACGGCTCAATGATGGAATATTCGGAGACGGCCGCTTTCTGGATCTTCAATCAGGTTTCAAATTTCGCTTACACGAAATACGATTATATCCATCCGGAAATAGCTGAAAAACAAGACTATTATGAAGGAATGTGGATTAAGGAGACAGCCGCTTTCAGGGAAAAATTTGTCGGAATTTACGAGACTGAAGGCGAAAAAGGTGTCATGAAAAACCTCATGCAATATTCAAATTCGGCAGCCGAGAACCTCTGCGCCGACTGGAAGATGTTCTACAGACACCTCTTCGTGAAATACATGGACGGAAATGTCAAGACGGCTCAGAAAAAACCCGAAGGGTACAAATATTACGCTCCGAAAGTCGAGCAGCCGAAATACAGCGATGAGTTCTATAAGGCGATCATCGAGCAGACCGGCGACAAGCTGAAAGTGTATTAGTTTGAAAGTTATAAAGTAGAAAGTAGAAAGTGCGTGGCGGCGATGAAAAAATTCTCATCACCGCCACGTTCTTTAATGAAAAATAAGGACAATTTTATTTTTGTCTAATTGTAAGTTTTTAATTATCAATGGTATGAAAATAAAAAAATAAGGACATTATGTTTTTGGGCTTGACAAATGTCTTTTTGTTTGAGAAACATCTGTAACTTTGCCCTCGAATTGATTGAATTTTATGAAGAGATTTTTTTTGATATTATTCCTTGTCTTTTTGAGTTTGAAGAATTTCGCTCAAGATGCCATCCCGATAGGTTCGGAGTGGTATTATGAAATTGTGAGCGGCGGAAAGGTGTCGTACCAATATTTGAGTTGTCAGGGCGACACGACTGTCAATGACGAAGATGTGAAGATTATCATCAAATCGAACACATTATATAATAAGGAGGCGTTGTCAACTGAAATTGAGTATATTTATGAAGAAGACAGCATTGTATATTGGTATAACAAAAAACTTGGTGATTTCACCGTCCTTTACGACTTCACGGCCAAAGCCAATGATGGATGGTGCATAAATGTACTCGACACCGCCGTCAACATGAAGGTCGATTTCGTGAATTATCTTGATTATATGGGTGTTATGCGAAAAGTCATACATGCAAGAGACCGTGCTGATAATTATAACGGCTTGATAGTTTACGGAATAGGTCATCTGAAGAGTTTCTTTCCGGAGGAGTTGCTTGGTAATGACTACAGAGTCAACGGGTTAAGATGCTATTGGCTTAATGGCGAGCTGCTTTACAAACACGGCTTGTCGGATTGTGAGACGTTTTACGATCTGGAGGAGAATGAAGGTGCGGAATTCGTGATTTATCCGAATCCGGCACGGGATGCCGTGTTTTTGAAGTTACCGCAGAACAACCGGAATACATCGGATCCGGTGTCTGTTGAAATCTTCAATATGATGGGGGTCTTGGTCAGGAAACATGAAAATTGCGATGGATATATTGATGTGTCTGATTTAACAGCCGGAACTTACTTTTTTAAAGTGGGGAATAAAGGTGAAGTGTTGATTATAAACAGATGAAATTGATAAATCACATATTGTTGATTGTTGCGGTATTTATGCTGGCAATGACATCGTGCGTTTCGCGTGATGCGGCGTATGATGAGGCCAATACGTTATATCACGACGGTTTGGAGAAGAAAGACGAGAGACTGTCGGAATCAGCCGCAGAGGATTTCAACGCCGCACTTGACATTATAAACAGGAATGTTGCCGAAGACGACGTTGAGATGCTGCGTCTGCGCGGGCTGGTTCTTGACAACCTCGGCGCCATGTATTGGAAACACAATCTGATGGAAGAGGCTCTGAAATGCCATCAGGATGCCGTGTCGGATTTCTCAAAAACCGGCGATGATGAAAACAAGGTCTATGCAATCAGAAACTGCGGCAGGGCGGCGGCTTCGTGCGGACAGCTGGAGGAAGCGAAAAAATATTACGAAGAAACAATAGAATTATCAAAGACAATTGCAAATCAAATACTTGAACACGGTACATATATTGATCTCGCACGCGATTACTATCTCGAAAAAGGTGAATATGAAACAGCAATCCAAATGTTGCTCACGGCACTTGACATGCGGCGGAGCGACAACGATGCTGAACGTGACAATGACGTTGACATCTGCAACATGACACTTGGCGTATTGTATTATTACACAAAAGATTACGGACTCGCCAGGAAACATCTCAACGATGCCCTGCGGAGCGAACGTGCCGGACTGAAAATGTCGTGCTACCAGACACTCTATGCGATTGAATACAAACTCGGCAATATGCGTCAAGCAATTGATTATCAGAAGTTGTTCACGCAAAACATGATGCAGATGGAAAGTGAACACCGCAGCGATAACATGCAGCGCATAAAGGCTGACTACGACCTGAAAGCACAGGAAAACGAGATTATGATAAAACAGAAAGTCAGGAACCTGAAGATGTTTTCGATTGCCGCGGCAATAGTAATTGTCATGCTCGTGCTGCTGATAGTCATAAACAGGAAATTGGCCCAAAACAGACTTGAAACCGAACAGTTCAGGTTGCAGATGGAACGAAACCAGAAACGCATTTCAGAACTTGTCAGGGAAAAAGAAGACCTCGTGAATAAAAACGAACAGCTTTCAAATCTGAAACATAATGTTTCCGACAAGGAAGCCTCGATGATAAACATGATTTCAGCGAACAACAAGATATTGAATACTGCGAAAGCTTTGACGAAGCACACCACAGCCGAGACACTGAATTTCACGTTGACAGAAAACGATTGGGAGGATTTCGTGAAACTCACCGACCTGGCTTTCAGCGATTTCACCATACGTCTGACGGAACTTTATCCGAAGATGACAAAATGGGATGTCAGAATCTGCTGCCTCGCAAAACATCAGTTCCAGAACAGCGTCATTTCAATATTGCTCGACACGCAGACCGACTCGTTCTACAAACGCAAGAAACGTATCAAACAATTGAAAATGAATGACGATGAACGTTCTTTTGAAGAAATTATTAAGGATATATAAAGGATGAAATGTGTTAAAATTTATTTACAAACAGCCATAATTGTGCCATTTTTGCTGATGGTTTCGTGCCAAAAAGTTGATTATTCTGATGATGATAATTTTCATTTACATGGAGCTGGTGGAGAAAATGTTTCTTGGCGGGTCGTTGAGATTTATGGACATGATTTGTTTTTCTCATATATAGCGGGCGGTACATTTTATATGGGAGCGCAAAATACTGATCCACAAGGAATCAACTATGATTCTCTGGCTTGTGACGACACGCCTGTACATGTTGAGACCGTACATGATTTCTATCTTTGCCAAAATGAAGTTACACAGGGATTGTGGGAGGCGGTGATGGGAAGCAACCCGAGTTATTTCAACTATGGCAACCCGGATTATCCAGTGGAAAACGTCAGTTATGAAGAGGTCTTGGAGTTTATAAACAAAATCAATGAGATTGGCATCTGTGAATTCCGTCTGCCTACAGAAGCGGAGTGGGAATTTGCGGCTCGTGGCGGCTTGCTCGGCGGCTTGTGCTGTGAACCTGGGCAAGAGGCCTGGATTAAAAGTAACAGCAGCGAGACCACACATCTCGTGAAGAAAAAACTCATGAATTATTTAGGGCTTTTCGACATGAAAGGAAATGTCTGGGAATACTGCTCGAATTCATACGGAAACTACGGAAAATCAGACAACATTGTGACCCGTGGCGGCAGCTGGAACGACGACGCCTCAAAAGCCAACGTCTTCTATCGCGGCCACTACGCAGACCCGACACATAACGACATTTACACAGGTTTCCGGCTTGCCATTACAAAAAGAAACTAATATAAATCTAAAATATGAGGACAAAATTAACAATCTTCACAATTTGTATCTTGCTGTCAACCATGGTGTTGGCACAAGATCGGAATCCGATGTATTACGGATTCGATGCAACCTTGAGCGGCTTCGGCAATACGTCTTTCAGACGTAATATCCCGTTGAGAAATTGTTATGACGGATATTCGTCAGTCAATATTTATACATTTGGAAGACGTTATCAGGTCGGCGGGAAATTCGCCATCTTTTCCAAAAACGAGAAAGTCGGATTCGAGACGGGGTTGAGGTACGCTTTGCATTTCAAGAAAATTGAAGCGGCGGACGGAAACGGTTTTACGGAAAATTATCTGTATCTGCAAAACACAACAAACACGAATAGTGTTGATTATTACAGGATTACAATAGTGATTCAGAACACCGGATACCTCGGCGTTCCGTTGGAGTTGGTGCTGCTTCCGATGTCAAAAAACAAATTCTGTAGGATATATTTCAAACTCGGAGTTGAACTTAATGTGCGAATTCATGAAAATGTACACGTGAAAGCCTTTGATTCTCAATTTAAAGATGCCGTGAAAAGCATCGGGAAAGACTTTAAGAAATCTGATGTTTACTATACGACATGGTATGCCGGAATCGGGATGCAGTTCGGAAAACCGGGAGAACAGAAATTCAGCCTGCAGTTCTTGTTCCCTTATCTGACAAACGAAAAAAGCAGCGGAATAATAGATACAAACGACATAATCGGATTTACATTTGAATATAAATTACCTGTAAAAAAATAAGCCATGAAAAAATGTTTTTTGATAATAAGTGTGTTAGGACTGATATTCATGTCCTGCAAAAAAGAGACTACATTAAGCGGGTCATATATTATCCCCGACCCGGCAAACCCGTCGCTGCCGATTTATTCCGAATCTGGGTACAACTCATTCGGCGCAATGTTCGACGACAACAGCATGACAAAATCACAATATCAATATAATTCCGGTTTTGTCTATATCACAACAGACACGATGTCGGTCTTCAAACTTAATTTTGTACTTTATCCATACGGAACGGTCGCCATTGATTTCAAACTGAAAGACATGTTTCCAAGCAATTATGCCGAACTTCTTGTCCTTGACGGGAAAACTTACAATTTCAAAGAGCCGAATTCGTCGTTCGCACTTTATCGTGACGGCACGCCTGTTGATTATCAATTGATTGATGGTGAGATAGAATTTCACAAAGTCCAACCGTTTAGAATCGACGAAATTGTGAGCGGGACAGTGCTTTCAGGTTATTTCTCAATGAAGTTCATCGTTGACAACCAACCGCATTCGATTTATGACGGCCGTTTTGATGTAAGCGTACAGGATCACAACTTTTATGACTTAAGGGAAAAATAGATGAAGGTTGAAAAGTTTTAAGGTCGGGTTAGGATGGTCTTTCTAAATGATTAAAAAAATGTCAATTTGAGGGAGATCTTTGATAGCCATAATAACCAACACACCTCATTCGAGAGATTCGGTTTATGTGAAAATTTGACTTTTATGTCAAAAAACAAAACAGTGACAAAAAATTGTAATTCAATAGTTTATAACTAAAATAAAATTATGGGATATGAAGAAACTTTCCATAATCCTCACCTTGCTGCTCGTCTTGGGCGGCAAGGCTTCTGCGCAGCATAAGTTCGAATATGTTTTCGACTCCATAAAGGACGGGAGCGAGGCCGAGAGCGGGAAGTGGGTGAAGGAATAAGTGATGGAAATGGTTTGCATTCTCGATTCTGAATTTCCCGATCACCTAACCACCTGAAAGCGTCATGGCTTTTGCATGTTTTTGCCGTCGGAAACATCAAAACAACATTCATACGTTAAACCTAAACACATAACAGTAAAATACTGTACCGGCCCGAACTCAAAATGGTCGAAGACATAATCGACGAATGCAACAACCTCGCAAAGTCGCACCGCGACAGCACGAAGAAATAGACAAAGCCAGCGTTTTCGGTGATACGTATCATGTTTTTCGGTGAAAATGACTGAAAGATGGTGATACGCATCACTTTTTTCAGTGAAAATGACTGAATGATGGTGATA